>JAXDKI010000133.1:0-5843 GCA_034667245.1 Thermomicrobiales bacterium
GCACGACGACGCTGCTCCCGAGCGACGTCGGGGCGGCGGCAGGCCGGCTCACGCGCCCGTAAGTGTTCTCTCCGGACTTTGGAGACGCCAGGCCACCGGCGATTGACGCGGACAGCAGCAGGACGAGACAGGCGAACGCGAGGAATGATCGGGCGGTGGTGCCCATGGAACCTCCAAATGACCAAGCGTGACCGGCCAACTAGCTGGATCGCCTAAAGTCTAGACGCCACTGGTCAGACCGCCTGTCCCCCAAAAGAGCTAAGTGCCGGCGTGCCTCTCCCATGTCACTCCGGTACCGTCGCCTGCCATCACCACTCGATCACGTCCGCGCCGTCGATGTGGCAAGTCGTCATTGGTCTCCGTCGCATATGTGCCGTCGCCACTCGCGGGCCGTTGCCAGCGCCTCCGGCGTGTTGACGCTGAAGAACGACCGAAGCTCCGGATCGAGCTTCCGTACGTCATCCTCGACGATTGCCTCAACCTCGACGTCCTCAAAGAAGCTCACCGTCCGCCATCGCCCCTCGGCCAGCGCCCGCTCCATCGCCGGCAGACAGCTCTTGCCGTAGATCGCATGCATCGTCTGGAACACCAACCCGCTCCCCTGCCGGCTCTCACCCTGGAGTTGCGGCACGAGCACGTCGTACCTCCTCGGCTTCCCCGCCATCCACCGCACGAGATTGGTATTCAGAAACGGCATGTCGCACGAGACGACCAGACAGAACTCGTGACGCGCCTGGGCGACCGCCGAGGCAATCCCCCCGAGCGGCCCGGACTCACCATAGCGATCGGCGTAGACCGGCACGCCGAACGCGGAATACTCGGGTCGAGGCGCCGAAACCAGAAAGACGTCATCCGAGACACTCTTCAGCAACCCGACGACGACCTCGGCCAACCTTCGACCGTCCGGTTCGAGCGACAGCAACGCCTTATCGGCCCCCATCCGACTGCTCCGTCCACCCGCCAGGACCGCCGCGCTTATCTGCAAGTCCACATCGCCCCCCTTTCGTCCATCATCTATTGGGCATTGCACGAACCTCAATTGCCTTCCGTTTGTCCCATCGCCAGATCGCTCCAGTCCACTTCACAGGTTCGGCGCCGGGCCTCAGCGGTGGGAAACGTCGGGCGCGGCAGCCGGCTCATGTCGGTGCGCCCGGTATTTCCAACGCCGGGTATTGCGGGCGCCGTTTCTGCCGTCTCATTTGCCCCGCAATGGTATTGACAAAAAAGACTATACGTTCTATTCTCGTTCCCAAGCGGCACCGGAGGAGGGACGGCGGGCCTGGGCAGCACCTTGCCCTCCCCGGTTGGTTTCCCGGTCATCAGGACCCGGAGCGACCCGCCGTCCCCACCGCCCGCGGCCGCTGGCGCACCAAGAAGGCAGCCGCAAGGCGACCAGTGGGAGCGCGCGTGCGGGTCCCGTCGGCTTCACGCCGAACCAGTTCCTCATCTCGGTCGACGCCATATTCGACCTCGTCGCACGGTCCCTCAACCACCGCGAATTGTTGCAGTCGACCTGGACACGTTCTTCGCCAGGGCTGGCGCCGTTCACACTCCCTTGATATACTCCCCGTCCAAGACAGGCGTGTGGTTTACGTCGGCGGGTGGTGCGATGAGCGGAGACGGAGAACCAAGCCGTTGAGTGGCTCGACCTCCAACCCGGATTTCCCGGATCAGCACCGGATGCGCACGCATCTCGGTGCTGTTCTGTTTTTGGAGACGACGGCCCGCTGAGCCGCGCGAATTCCGTCGATCGTCGTTCGGCCATGGTGGAGGATTGCCGCGATGAATTCGAGCATGATCGGCAAGATCGAAAAAGCGCACCGCTACGCGCACGAGCCCGAACGGATCCGCTTCACGACATTCGAGGCCACCTTCCGTGGCAGCCACGACGACTACGTCGTCCAGCTCCGCGGCGACGAGTGGAGTTGCAACTGCCACACCTTTTCCTCCCACGTCGTCGGCACCTGCAGCCACATCATGGCCCTGCAGCAAGTCCTCGCCCCGATGCTTTCGGAAGAAGCACGCTTCGCAACCGAGCAGGTCGCCCTCGCCAGCTAGCCGAGTCGCCAGTTGCCAGTCGACGGAACGATTCGTGCTCTTCTGACGACTGGCAACTGGCAACTGACGACGTCCGCCGTCAGTTCGGTCCAATCTCAACGAATCGATGCGTCCGCTGAGTGGCGTCGGCATTCAGCGGCAGCGTCAACACCATTCCGTTCGGCAACAGTTCCCGCGGATCGAACTTTCCGGTTTGAGCGAGTTCGCGGACGATCGCCGTTCGTGGGCGAGTGTCTGGCTCCGGCAGGATCTCGAACAGTCGCATAGTCAGCAGCGTCGAGGCCCCCACGGCGCGGAGCGTCTTCAGAGCCTTGCAGTGTGTCCCGCGAATTGCGTTGCTGAGAATCGTCTTCCGCATCATTGCGCACCCACGCCGATTCGCTCGAACCGGCTGACGTTCGTCACAAAGACGACGGCGCCGCCGATCGTGACCTCGGCGATGCCGGCCACATTCCACTCGGTCAGATCGCCCATGAGCGCCTCCGGAGCCCGCTCCACTCGCGATCGGCAGGCCGATCGGATCAGGCGGATGCAGCGTTCGACCTCATCGTCCGCGACACCCATGATCACGGTGGTGTTGCCGGTGCGCAGGAAGCCGCCGAGGCTGGCGATTCGCGTCGCCCGAAAGCCGGCGTCGGCAATGGCGCGCAACAGCCGGTCACAGTCATAATCTTGGACGATGGCGACGATCAGCTTCATCCGGTGTCTGGTCTCGGACGTGTCGGCGCGGTGGACCCCGGTCCCTGGCTGTGGGTTATATCACACGGCGCCGCATCGCTCAGGCGAGGGCAAGTGCGCACCGTGACCACCTCGGATCCGGCGATTCCACCGCTTCATCTTGCCGACCTCACCTGGATCGAGGCGCGCGCAGCGCTCGGCCCCGATTGCATCATCATGCTCCCGGTCGGCGCGATCGAAGCCCACGGCCCTCATCTGCCCCTCGATACCGACGTCATGATCGCTGTCGAGACCTCACGCCGCGCCGCGATCCGTCTCCGAGCCCGCGACCGCCTCGCCCTCATCGCGCCGCCGATCACCTATGGCGTCAGCTACGTCGGCGCTCCCTTCGCCGGCACCGTGCCCGCCCCCTCGGCCGCCGTCAGCGCACTCGTCGAGAACGTCATCACCGGGCTCGCGACCTTCGGGCCGACCCGATTTGCCGTCGTCAACGCCCACCTGGAGCCTGCCCACGTCGAGTCCATTCGCCACGGCATCGGACGCGCAGCCGCGAGCACCGGAGTCACAATCGCCTTTCCCGACAAACGCGAGCCGCGCTGGGCGGCCACCCTCTCCGACGAGTTCCGCCGCGGCTCCCGCCACGCCGGTGCCTACGAAACGTCGTTACTCCTCGCCGCGGCACCCCATAAGGTCCGCACCGACCTCCTGTCATCGCTGCCCCCGGTCATCGTCGATCTCCCGAGCCGACTCCGTGCCGGTGCCCGGACCTTCGCCGACGCCGGCGGCACCGATGCCTACTTCGGCGACCCTGCCAGGGCAACCGCCGCCGAGGGCGAGCGCCTCTTTGACGCCCTCGCATCGATGATCGAGACTGCGGTCGACGAGCTCGACCTCACGCCGCCCCTCCGCTTGCCATGACGCCAAACTCCACCAGTCGCCTCGTTTCAGACGACCTGGCACTGACCGGCGAAGAGCAGGCGATGCTCGCGGGCGAGTTCGGCGAGGCCACGCGCTTGGCGATGCGCATCCTCACCCGCATGGCACCCCTCTACGGCGCGACGTCGCTTCTGCCCGTCACCCGCGCCCACATCGACGGCTGCATCTACGAAGGCGATGCTGGCCTGGAGTTCGCCGAGCGCCTCGCCTCCCTCGGCGGCCGCGTTCGGGTGCCCACCTCGCTCAACGTCGTCTCGCTCGACCACCGCCACTGGCGACAACTCGGCCTGCCGTCCGCCTACGCCGCCAAAGCCCGCCGCCTCGGTCAGGCCTACCTCGACATGGGCGCCTCGCCGACCTTCACCTGCGCCCCGTACCAGACCGCCTCCGCACCCACCTTCGGCGAGCAGATCGCCTGGTCCGAATCGAACGCCGTCGCCTTCGCCAACTCCATCATTGGCGCCCGCACCAACCGCTACGGCGACTACCTCGACATCTCCTGTGCCTTGACCGCTCGCGTCCCCGCCGCCGGCCTCCACCTCACCGACAACCGCCTCGGTCAGGTCGCGGTCCAGCTCTGCGACATCCCAGCGGACCTCTTCGCCCGCGACGACTTCTACCCGGTCCTCGGTTACCTCCTCGGTACCCTGGTCGACGACGAGGTCGCAGTCATCGAAGGTCTCGACGCCCGCCCAACCGAAGATCAGCTCAAGGCCCTGGCCGCCGCCGCCGCGACCTCGGGCTCCGTCGCCCTCTTTCACGTGGTCGGCATCACCCCTGAGGCCGCGACAACGACCGAAGCCTTCGGCGGCCGACTCCCCCTCCGCACCATCGAGGTCCGGCTCGACGATCTCCGGCGGGCTCGCCGCGATCTCACGACGGCGACCGACGATGCACTCGACCTCGTCGCCTTCGGCAGCCCCCACTGCAGCCTCGCCGAGTGCCGACAATTGGCCGAGTTGATGCGGGGTCGTCGCGCTGCACCGGAGGTCGAGGTCTTCATCACCACGAGCCGCGCCGTCCGCGATCTTTTGGAGCGTAGCGGTGAATTGGAAACACTGCTCTCCTTCCGGGCGAAGGTCACCGCCGATACCTGCATCGTCGTCGCGCCCCTCGTCCGCAGTGACGCCCGGACGATGATGACCAACTCAGGGAAGTACGCCCATTACGCCCCCGGTCTGATCGGCGTCCAGGCCGTCTTCGCCTCTACCGAGGACTGCGTCGCCTCCGCCGAAGCAGGTCGCGTCATCGTCGAGGACGGACCATGGGGCACGTAGTCGCCGAACTCTCCGCAACCGCAATCGTCGCCGGCGATGCCTCGGGAGAGGCCATTACCGCCAACGAGCCGTTGAGCTTCTGGGGCGGTCTCAACCCCGAGACCGGCGAGATCATCGACCGCCGGCACCCGCTCTCCGGCCGGATCGTCACCGGTCGGGTACTGGTCCTGCCTCACGGTCGCGGCTCCTGCTCCGCCAGCGGCGTCTTCCTCGAGGCGATCCGTAATGGCACTGCCCCAGCTGCCGTGATCGTCTCCCGCGTCGATCCGATCATCGGCCTCGGCGCCATCCTCGGAGAGGAGCTCTATGAGCGGACGATTCCCGTTTCGCTCATCTCCCCCCAAGACCGCGCCGCCATCGCCGACGGTGACCGCGTCGAGATCAATCGAGACGGCCGGGTCCTGGTGTCTCGTGACCCGGCATCTGCCAAGTAAGGCCCAACACCAGATGATCAGGCGGTTGCGATGCGGGACGCCACCTCGTCGCCGAATCGTGACGTCGAGACGCCGCTCTGCCCCGGCTCCGCGATGTCGGGCGTACGGACGGAGTTCTCGATAGTCGCGCGGACCGCACTCTCGATTGCCTTCGCCTCGGTCTCCAGTCCGAGCGACAGCCGCAGCAGCATCGCCAGCGACATGATTGTCCCGGTCGGATTTGCTCGTCCCTGACCTGCCATGTGCGGTGCACTGCCATGGATCGGCTCGTACACGCCCCGGCGCCGCTGGTCCCCCCCGCTGCGTGGCGCGCCGATACTCGCCGACGGCAGGAGCCCGATCGACCCGGCGAGGACCGACGCTTCGTCGGTCAGAATGTCGCCGAACATGTTCTCCAGCACGACCACGTCGAACCGCGCCGGCTGCCGGATCAGTCGCATCGACATCGCATCGACCAGCA
>JAXDKI010000134.1:0-12144 GCA_034667245.1 Thermomicrobiales bacterium
GACGTAGAGATCGCCCTGCTGGTAGTAGGACCGGACCTGCGGCTCCGACTCGTCGGCGAGCAGGAGAAGCGGCCAATAGGCGTCCCGTCCATCGCCGGGAGGAACCAGCCGCAGCTTCTCCCGCTCATTCACCTCAGGGTTCACCTACTTGCCGTTGCGGCGCTCGCCCTACCCACCGCCGACAATCTTTTCGGCGAGGGCGATCACCTCGGCCGACGAGTCGCCCGAGGCCGAGAACCCGCCGAGCCGGATCACGAAGTTGCCGGTGCGGACGTAGAGGACGTAGAGATTGCCGTCCGCCGTCTCGCTCTTCAGCGCCCGCGTCTGGTCGCCGATCTTGTCGACGTCGGCCTCGGCGTACCCATTGGCGGCGACGATGTCGGCCAGCCCGGTCAGGGCGGCGGTTGCTCCGGTCTTGTTGCGGAAGCGGTGCACGCTCACCGTCAACTGCGACGCGGCCTTCGGATCGGGGTTCGCCGCCTCCGGGATGGCAAAGTACCGGAACGCGTTCTCGCGCCATTCCCACTCGGCGAGGAGGTCCCCGCCGTTGTCGCCGAGCTGCACGATGACGTCATCTTTGGAGAGCTTGCCGTTGTCGGTCTGCTCGAACCCCTCCGGCAGGTCGCCCACGGCCGGCAGGAAGTCGGGAGCGCGGAGCGAGCTTGGACGCGGCGTCGGCTCCTTGGTGGCCGCGCGCTTCGTCGGCGTCGTCTCCTCGGCGGCACGATCTCCCTGTGCCGGTGCCGGCGTTTCGGAGACCTGGGGTGGCGCGGCAGCCGTGTCGGCAGCCCCGGACGTCGGCGTCTCGTCGGTGCCGGCGGCGGTGGTCGACGTCGCCGCCGGCGGGGAGCCAGGCGCCGCGATCTGCGCGGCACGCGTCGCGTCGGCGGCCCCCCGCTGGTCGTTGCCATCGCGCGCCTTGTCCACGGCAAAAGCGGCCCCGCCGACGACCAGGATCAGGAGCAGCGCCGACAGCAGCGGACCGAGGAAGCGACTACGTCGCTCACCACGGGGCGAGACCACGGGCATCAGCGGCGAGCGCGGCCCCGCTTGCTCCGTTCCCGCTGCCGGTTCACCGGACGGGTCGAACCAGGCAGATCGCGCCTGCGACGGCGGGATCGTCGGCGACGATCCGAGATCGAGCGCGCCGCGTTCGTCGCGCCCCTGACCTGTCGCGACGGGCGGCTGCTCGTCGAGCCAGGCAGATCGCGCGGCGAGGCGCTCCGCGGTCGGTACCGGGGGCGGGGTAAAGACCGGCGGTGTGCCACTTGCCGGTCGCGACGTTTTCGGCGGTCTCGGCTCCATGCGAGTCGTGTGCTCCTCTGCGTCGTCGTCTCCGCGGCCGGTCCGGAGGCGACGACGTGTACCGGGCGGCGCCTTCGCGCGCCGCATCCTTGCCAGTATAACGACCCGTGCCGACGATCAGATTCCCGAGGACGTTGCCGACACGGAGCGGGCTGCGCATCACGGCACAACGTTCGTCGCCCTGCGAGCAATAACGCCCGGGACCGCTGATCGGTTGCGGGAGGTCTCAGCCGTCGCAGCCCTTCGCGTCCCGTGCACCCGTTGACTGGACGGTCACGTTTTGGCCCGATATCCCGCATCTTGAGTAGCGCCCGCCGTGTACGTACACTCTGTGGTGGTGACACGCGGACAACCGGTTTACAACGCCCGAACCCGCCCCTAAGATGCCACTATGCACTTGCAGAGCGGCAGGCTCGCAAGGCACCGCCCGCACCGACCGTTTCGACGGCTTTCCCGCCGCCATCAGCAGCGGACCAGGCGTTCGTCGCCGGGTCCGACACGCGACTACCCGTGAGGGAGGAGCGCCCGCGATGACCGACACGATGTCCATCACTACTCAGTCGGCACTGCCGGTTCCCGGTGTCGACGGCGCCGGCTTACCGCATGCCGCCCACTCACCGGCCTGGCCCACCTCGCCCGGGCGGCTCTACATGACCAGCGACCTGCGGGCGGCGACCGGTCTGCCCCGCACCCACATGGATTACTACCTGCGCGAGGGGCTGATCGTTCCGACGACGCGCTCGGAGAGCGGCTACCTGCTCTTCGACGACGCGGAACTCGCGACCTTGCGCGCCATCATTGCCGATCGCGCCGCCGGTGTCCCACTGCGGGAGATCCGGCAGCGACTCGGCCGGTAGCACGGAGCTTCGAGCTTCGAGCTTCGAGGCCAGGCTAGCACCGACGTCGGTATCCGGCGGCGGGAGGAGGGGACGAGATCGTACGAGGGATCGACGAGGCTGTGGTGACGAGCCAGCGAGCAGGAGTCGGGCGCGTGCGCCAACACACGCCATCCAAACTCGAAGCTAAAAGCTCGAAGCTCGAAGCCAAGAAAAAAGACCGGCGCGCCAACGCCGATCTTTCTCCCGTCTCGTCGGTTGTGATGATCTGAGGTTCTGAGCTTTCGCTCGCCGACCGGGGTTTCGAACGGACCGTCGCCAAACCGCCTGTTCGAACACCGTCACCGGCAATCGAGTTCCGCCGCCGCATCCCCGCCAAGGGAGGGATTGTTGCACCCGGGCGACGTTCGCATTCTAGGCATGCCCCATAGGGCGTGTCAAGTCATATGGTTGTGCGCATTCCATCGCGCCGCGAGGGCCGCGTGAGCCGCCGCCCGCCGCGCGATGGGGTGAATACGCGCACCGACGAAGCCGGGGCCGGAAGGCAGAAGGCGGACGACGCCCTCGCCTCCTCGCCGGTTTCGTCACGTCCGGACGAGCCCGAGACGCAGTCCTCTCCTGTGACGGGCGTGGTCGGCGACGCCTCCGCAACCCGGAGCGGCGACGACGTTCGCCGTCGCGGCTGGTTCTGGCATTGGAACAGCATCGTCACCCAGTTCGCCCCCCTGATCGGCTTGAAGGGGGTGGGTCTCCTCAACTCCTACACGGTCTGGACCGACCGCCGCGAGGAGTCGCCGCACCGGGGCTACGCCTTCCCCTCGCAGCAGAGCGAGGCCGACTTCTACGGCGAGGACCGGGCCGAGTTGATCGCGATCAACAAGATCCTCGTCGCCCTTGATCTGATCGAGATCCGCAAGGAGATGGTGCTGCGGGTCGACGAGCAGGGACGGCGCTGGCGTGTCCCCCACAACTTCTACCGGGTCAAGGACCATGGCGACAGCTTCGTCCTCGGCAGCGGCGACGTTCTCCGTGTCGTCGAGCTCGCCGACCGCGACCAAGCGATCTACCGCTACGTCCGTCACATCTTCTCCAGCCGCTTCGCCCCGATCGACCCCGACAACGTTTGGACCCGCATCCTGGTCGAGGTCCGCCAGAACGAGGTCTGGCAGCGCCTGGCGGCGCGGGCCGGCCGCGACGAAGATCGCGCCTCGGCGCGCACGCGGGCGGGACACGCAGCCCGTAAAGCGAATCTCGGCACGCCCGAACGCCGTGACACCGCGACAACCGCCGACACCCAAAACGACAGCGATGATGTCGTCTCTGATGGGGTAGAGCAAACCTCTGTTGTAAACACCAACAATGGTTCGGACCACGATGTTGCACCGACCAACAATGGTTTTGACGGCTCCGGATCGACCGTTGTTGACCTGACCAACACGGGGCAGGCGACCTCTGTTGAACCGAGCAACAGGACGTATAACCAATTCGGCTTAACTACGACGACCACTGACGACGGTTCGAAGAACATCGTTCAACCCCACGGCGATCGCGTCCCCCAACAGAATGAATCACCCGCCCCCGCGAGCCTGCGCCAGTCTGTGCCCGGCGCTGGTGCCGGCCTGGCACCAGCGTTGACTACGATGCACGTCGAGGTCGGTCCCGGCGGTCGGCCGGCCCCGGCCGATGCGGCCGGCGAGGCCACCGCGATCCGCGCCTTCGAGGACGCCAATGGGCGCCGCTCGACCCCGGCCGAGCGCCAGCTCCTGCGCGGGTTGGCCGAGCGGTTCGCGCCCGCCGCGCGCGACCAGGCGCGGCCGGAACTGCCTAGCGGCTGGGCCTGGCTAACGGCCGCGATCTACGAGGCGGTCGAAGCGGGCAGTTCCTTCGTCGCTCCGCGCCGCCTGCGCGAGATCCTCAGCCGGTGGGAGCGTGAGGGCGCTCCGGGCGGCGAGGCGGAGGGACGAGAAGGAGAGAAGGCGAGCAGCGCGCAGGTCTCCCCGCCTGTCCGCCTGCCCGCCTCTCCGCCTTCCGGGCCAATCCGCCTGGGAGAGGCGCCGGACATCCCGCTGCCGCACGGCTTCGGCAGCCGGCGGACCTGGGATTTCGCGGTCTCCCTCCTGGGGAGTGCGATCGACCGGGAACGGCTCGTCGAGCTCGTGGCAGGCACGGCCATCGTCGGCTATCTGGACGGTGAGGTGACCCTGGCGGCGCCCGACGCGGCGCAGGCCGAGCGGATCGCGGGCGAGTACCGGGAGTTGATCGCCCGGAAGCTCAGCGAGGCGATGCGGCGGCCGGTGCGGATCGCCGTGCTGACCGCGGTGGGAGACGGAGAGACGGAGAGACGGAGAGACGGAGAGACGGAGGGTAAGGGGGGTGAGGTCGCCGGATTCGACCACGAGGACGAGGAGCCGGAGACGCCCGCGTTCGTCGTCGAGGAGTGCGGACTGCCGAGTGGACAGGTGTGGGCGGCGGTGCTGGAGGAGGTTGCGGCGCGCGGCGGGGTCGGACGTGCCAACTTCGACGCCTGGCTCAGAACGACCGCGCTGATCGGCCGGGGCGATGGCGGGAGTCTGGTCGTCGGCGTTCCGCATGCGCTCGCGCAGCGGCGGATCGCCGCCCGCTTCGTCGCGCCGCTGCGATCGGCCGCGGCCGCGATCGTCGGGGCAGACCTCCCGCTCGAGGTCGTCGTCGCCCGCGAGTGGCTTCGCGCCCACTCCTTCCGCGCCTCTGAAGTCCCCCTTGCCCCGTCCTTGTCGCGCAAAGAAGGCGCATAATCGATCCACAGCAACACTTACGCGCAAAAGACAAGCGTCATTCCGCGCTCGTCGAGGCTCTCTGTCCGACTCGTGGCAACCCTCCCCGACGCCGCCGCCAGAACACCAAGCGCATTGTTCAGCCTCTATCGGCATACCAGGAATCGGTCTCCTGCCGGCTACCGGCTACCGGCTATCGGCTCATTGAATCATCGAATCATCAGCACGCCTTCATCATTCCTTCAGCTTCGCAGGCTACCCTGCCGGAGTAATGGACGGTGATCCGGTGGCAATGTCGTGCGCTCGAAATCGTCACCGCGCCAGGAGGCAGAGATGGATCCAGTGCTGAAATTCGCGGCCCAAGAGCGTGGGTCGGCCCGCACGCTCGTCCTTGTGCCGGGTGGTCCACGAGCGGTTCCGAACGGCGCCGCGACGGCGGGGGCTCGTGCTTCGGTGGACGGAGCCGCGCCGAACGGGGCCGTGCGCAGGGTGGACGCCGAGTCGCCGCGTGTGGGTAATGGCGAGGCCAGGGGCCGCGATCTCCCCGGTGCCCGAACCGTCGCCTGCCGGGCAGGGCAGAAACTGTTCGGTCCGGGCGGGGGCGGTGAGGCGGTCTATCTGGTGCGTGGGGGCAGCGTCGCACTCTTCAAGGCGCTTCCTGGGAATCGCTCGATCTGTGTCGGTCTGCTCGGTCCCGACGACGTCTTCATGCAGGAGACGGGACGCGACGGTGCTCCGGTAAGCGGCGTCACCGCCGAAGTCCTGGCCGACGCGACGATCGCGGTTCTGGAACTGGCGGCGCTGCCGCGTCTGATGGCCGCCTCGCCCGACCTCGCGACCGCGGTGGTCGCCGGCTTCGCGCAGCGATTGACCGGTGTCCAGGGACTGGTCGAGCAACTCCTCTCGCGCGACATCACCCTTCGCCTGGCCACGATGCTCCTCGCCCTCGCGGACCGCTTCGGCGAGCCGGGAGAGGACGGGTTCGTTGCAATCGACATCCCGGTGCCGCACAAACTCCTCGCCCGCCTGATCGGCGCCAACCGCGTCACCGTGACCCGGGTCGTCGCCGAGTTCCGGGCGGCCGGTCTCGCCGAGTCGCGCGGTCGGAACCAGATCAGCGTCGACACCGCGAAGCTGCGGGCGTACTTCCGCGACGCGAGTCGTCGGTCGTCGGTCGTCGGTCGTTAGGAGATTGGTGGCCGCGGGGCGGGCGTCGAGGGATCCGGCCATCGCTGCAGCGATGTCACGTCTCTGACGACTGACGACCGACGACCGACGGCTTCCCCCCGAAGGCATACGCGACCGCCGCCGTCAGCAGGAGCAACAGCACCGCCGTGCTGACAAACGCGGCGCTGAAGCCGAGTGAGGCGGCGATCGCCGCTCCGGCGAGGGGACCGAAGAAACCGCCGAGCGAACTGGCGCCGGCGGTGATGCCGTAGATGAAACCGCGCCGCTCCCCCGGCGTCGCGTTCGCCACGATCGCATTGGCGGCGGGGATCAGTCCTCCTGCCGCCACCCCAAACAACCCCTGCAGCACCACGAGCTGCCACGGGGCGCGCACGAGTGCCATCGGCAGATAGATCAGTCCTGCGCCGAGTGTGCAGCCGACGAGGATCTTTCGGTGACCGACGCGGTCGCCGCGCCGTCCGAGGTACACCGATGAGAAGGCGCTGGTCAGACCGAGCAGACCGAAGGCGATCCCGGCGACCGAGGCGGCGTGCTTGTCGTCGTAGTGGCCGAGCTCCTCGACGTAGAGCGGCATGATCGGCCGGACACCCATCTGGGCGAGACGGACGACGAAGAGGACGGCGATCATCGTCACGAGCATCGGCGCCATCATCCAGGAGGTCGAGGCGCGGAACGCTGCGAGCCCCCGCTCCGGCCCGCGTGGCGCCCGCACCGGCGGCGTAAACCGCTCGCGCACGAAGAAGAGGACGATCACCCCCGCGCTCGCCAGCATCGCCGCCGAGACGCCGAAGGTCGCCCGGTAGCCGATCCAATCGGCCAGGACACCGCCGAGGAACGGCCCGAGCGAGGCACCCGAGAAGACCGCCATCGAGATCAGCCCCAGGCTGTAGCCGAGTTTGTCCTTCGGCGCCGAGGCGGCGACGAGCGCGGTCGAGGCCGTGACCGTCCCGGTAAAGGCACCCTCGACGAGTCGCAATCCGAGGAGGTGCCACGGTGCCGTCGCGATCCCCATGAACCCGACCGTCAGCGTCGCCGCGAACATGGCGCGCAGGACCATCGGTTTCCGTCCCCGCCGGTCGGAGACGATTCCCCAGAGCGGAGCCGTGATCGCCATCACCCCGGCTCCACCGGCCGCGACGAAGCCCGACCAGAGCGCCGCCTGATCGTTGTCGAGATTCCCGAGTCCTTTGAGGTAGAAGGGGAGAAAGGCGTCGCGAAGTCCGAAGCCGACGATCGCGAACGCCTGCGCGACGACGAGCGCGTAGAGGTTGCGCCGCCAGGTGACGGGGCGGTCATCCGGCGCGCGCTTGAGCTTGGTTCGTAAAGCGAAGTGCGCCATCCCGTCCGGCAGTGTAGCGCCGGGTTAACAGGTGGACAAATGGCGGTCGTTGAAATACGACATTGATCGGTGCGGGTCGTGCGGCCGCGAAGCCCTTTCTGGACGCCAGCGAGCGATCACCAGGGGGTGGTGGTACGCTTTCCGTCAGTGATGGAGTTGCGTGATGGCCTTACAGGCGATTGGTGCGACCGGCACCGATGCTGTCCTCTCGGCCGACGAGGGACGCGCGCTGTTCGAGCGCGCGTCCCTCCGCCTCCTCGGGATTGGCGCTGAAGCGTTTCTGCGCCGTTGGGACGCCGGCGAGTACCGCGACTTCCCCGAGCGGGTGAGCGTTCGGTTCGCCGTAACCGTCTACGTGACCGGTAAGAGTGGGCGCGGAGTCTACCTGACGGGCGCTGCTTCAGGCCGCCCTGCATGGACGGTCGGAAGCAACTGGTGCGTTCGTCGCACATGCTGGTCGCCGAATCGGCGTCGGTGGGGCAGCCTGCTCGGGAGAACGTCGCCGAGGCCCGAGCTGTGTGATCGTCTCGCCTGCGCCACCGTCGGGCGCGGCGCTTGTCCGCGATCGCACCTGCCGAGTCCGGAGACCAAAGGCGACCGCCGACAATCCGAGCACGACGATCGACACCCACGAAGCGAGCGATGGGACACGGATACCGGCGACAACGAGGGAAGGCAGATCCAGCACGGTGAGCCGCTCGACCTGCCGGATCGTCCAGAGATCGACGATGGTGTGCGGGTGGAGGACGGCGTCGACCAGCAGGAGCAGGGGCGCCAACCCGAGCGTCAGACTGAGCGCGCGGCGACCGGGTCGCGGCAGGTTCGGCACCGGGACGGAGAGGTTCCTTAATTGAGCGTGACGTGCGATCAGGGCCATGTTCCCCCTCCTTTCGCTGCTCCTCGTCGGCGGCGCATCAGCGTCGAGTGGGTTCTCGGTGACCCCCTGTCAAATTAACCCCTCAGCCGGTGATTTGTGAGATCACCGGCCGGCCTCACCGCACCCGACCATCGACCAGATGAAGCTGTTCAGACACCCATTCCAGCCCCCTTTGCCCCCTCGGGTTCTGGACTTTGGTCCGTTGTCCCTCGGGAGCGAGGGTGCGCAGAATGGGGTTCAGTCATGCGATGGCAAGGCATGGGATAGGGGAGGATCTGAACGAGATGCGGGCAGAATCGGCGGTCGAAGGCTCGTCTGTTGGAGCGACGCGACGCCAGACGCTACGGCAATTCGGCGGTGGCGCGCTCCTGGCCGCGGTCGCGACGGCGGGGTTGGGCGGGAAGGTTTTCGCCCAGACCGCGGATGCGACTCCCATTGCGGGCAATACCGGTGTCGGGGAAGGGGTCTACGTCGTCTTCCGAACCTGGACGTTCAAACCCGAGAAGTCGGCCGAGGAGCTGGCGGCGCTCGTCCGAGAGGGATTCGTCCCGCTCGTCCGCGAAACGCCGGGATTCCGGGAGTACTTCAACGTCTGGAACGCCGAGACGCGACAGTGGACGGCCGTCAGCATCTTCGTCGACAAGGCCGGTGCCGAGGAATCGACCGTCCGGGCGAAAGACTGGGCCGCGGCGCACGTGGCCGAATACGTCGGAAGCGACCCCACCGTCGTCGACGGCCAGATCATCCTCTTCGCCGGCGAGGACGAGCCAGTGTGATCCAACGGGCAGCAGCGATCAGGGAGTTGCCGCTGCGCCCGGCGTCGCGGGCGTACGCAGACCGCACGCGATCTCCAACTCCTGGGCGCGGTCGGCGAGGAGGTTGTTCAGGGCCAGCATCGTCGGCAGCGATTCGAGATCGATCCCTTGGAACGACGCCGTAAAGACGATCGTGCCACCCTTGATGACCGCCTCACGCAGCCGGCGGATCGTCCGCTCGGGATCGAGACAGGCCGCGGCCGTGGTGACCGGCGTCCCACCGGCAGCAGGCGATGCCATGGGAGAACCGTCCGCGGTTGGCGTCCCCTCCACCTCGCGGCACTCGGTCAGGATCCCGTAGGCGATCGAGGCCTCGTAGAACTTCAGCCCCAGACTCCCCTCGCCCTTATTCCCGAGGTCTGTCCCGATCGCCCAGAGCTCGTCCGCCACCTCGCGCAGCAGCGAGCGGGTGTAGGGAGACACGACGCATGGCGCCTTGCGCAGCTCGCGCTCGATCGCCGACGCCGTCGAAGTCGCCGCCCGGATCTCCGGTGGCAGCGGCGTCGAGCGCGGCGCATCGCTGCCGCCACCGCAGGCGACGACCGAGCCGATGACCAGCATCGCGATGGCAACCAGAGACAACGCGCGGCGCGGACGAACGGAGAAGCGCAACGCGATCAAGCCCACGACAATTCATCCCAATAGCGTCAAGCACAACGGACAGCTTCCGCGACGATAGTACGGTGCCCCCGTCGTGAGCGGACGAGCACCGCTTGGGCTCACGCGCAGCAATGGCCGTTGCTATGCGGCACCGGCGGGGGAACGTCGAGGGCCGGATTGCGATCGAAGAACCCGGCCGGCTGAAGCATGAAGCTGGCGTAGGCGACCGGCATCACCGGCCAGTCCTCCGGTCGAGGCTGGTGGTGCGTCCCCAGCGTGTACCAGACCACGACGTCGGTGTTCTCGATCGAGCGATCTGCCGCCGTCCAGGCGGGCAGCCCGGCTCCTCCTGCGTGCTGGTTCGGGTAGTCGCCGGCGGCGTGCATCTCCCCCTCGGCGTAGGGCGTCACCCAGAGATGCTTCGTCATGAATGCGGCACGTTTTGCTACGCTCGCGGTCGGCCCGGCGAAGCTGCCGACGTTGCCGTGCGGCACCAATCGATACCCGACCGGTTCGCCCAGCGCATTCACTCTGTTCGGATTGACGATCTTCCACGTCCGCGCCCGCAACGGATCGATCAGCTGCTGCGCCTCGGACTCGCGTCGGAGCGGCGTCCTGACGTTGCGGTAGGCGCCGTTGTGCGGGTTGCCGGGACCGGTCGCCTCCGCCTCGGCGTGCTCCTCGTAGACCGTGTTGATCGCGCCGTCGACGTCCAGGTCGAGCCGGAAGTTGAAGAAGTGCTGGTGGATCGGTCCGTAGAGCCCGTCCTCGTTCAGGAGCTGGCCGTGGGTGGGCCGCTCCCCGGGCGCCAGCGCGCCGGTCGAGAGGATGCCCGTCAGCTTGACCTCGCACTGGATCGAGCCGTCGAGGTAGAAGTACCAGAAGAACCCGTAGTCGTAGTTGCCGATCGTCGAGAAGGACGAGATGACCAGGCGCCGTGAGCGCCGCACCTCGGTCTTGCCGGTCCGCATGTTCCAGTGCCGCCAGAGGACGCCGTAGTCCTCCTCGTGCATGCAGATCGCGTTCTTCAGCGTGTAGGGCTCGCCCCGGTGATCGACGAGCGAGGCATCGAAGTAGTGGATCTCGCCGAGACAGTCACACCCGAGGGTCAACGAGTTCGCAAGCGCGCCGAAGTTCAGCTCGCCGACGTCGAAGACGTTCTTGCGAGCATGCGTCACCGCCGGGTCACCGTACGGCACGATCATCTCCGAGACCGCACCCCGGTGCAGGATCGGCCGGACTCGATCGCCATCCTCCCAACCGACCGTGTGGATCACCAACCCCTCACGCGGCGTGAACCCGACCCGCAACCGCCACTTCTGCCAGCGCACGAGCGTCCCATCGATCTCGAAACTCGGCCCCTCTGGCTGGGTGATCACGATCGGCTTGAGATCGGTTCGGAGCGGTCCGACGTCCTCCGGCTCATAGTTGCCGCGCTTGGCGGGGACCGGCACGACGCCGAAGTCGTCGACCCGGAGTACCGCCATCTCATGCAGATCGAACAGCACGAAGACGTTCTCGACCGGGTGGGCGTAGCCGTTGTCGTCGTCCGCGCCGTCCCTCACCCAGACCAACCCTCGCGCAAGACGGCGGTGCGCGTGATCCGTCTCGTCGTCGTAGGCGCCGGCCGTCCAGGGATCGACCCAGACCAACTCCATGTCCGTGATCCCGCGCCGCCGCATCGCCTCCCGAAACTCCGGGTGCTCTCGCACGACCTTCTCGCACCCCAGCATCTCGTCGAAGGTGAACGGCGGCTGCCCCTCGGTGACGCTCTCCCAGGAAGTCACCCCACCCCGGCTGAGGGAAACGACCGCCTCGATCGTCACCCGCTCGCTCCGGTCGATCAGAACCGCCTTCGCCTCCCGCTCGATCTCGCCGCCGACACCTTTTGCTTCAGCGGCCAACACCGCCGCTTTCGCCGGTTCCTTCAGCGCGATCTGGACGAACCGGAAACGCTCGTCGACCCCACGCTCGCCGCGCAGAATCGCCACCGCCTCGGCCAACTCCTCGACCGACAGCGGTTGGAGCGCGTGGGCGACTCGTGTCAGTGTCTCTGCCATGGCGGCGGTTCTCCCTGGTCGGTGCGATCGCAACAAGTTCACTGGGACGGCTTAATGGGCACTATTGTGTGGGGTGCGGAGAGCACGCGCAATGGCCGGTCGGCATAGGTCCGAACCTCGGACTTGTAGCTGCCCCTCGATTATTCTCTATTCTCAGCGTCTCTTCTGTTCGTGCAAACTCGCGGGCACGCGCTTCCTCCTCACGGTTCCATGACCAGGACGCCGAGCTCGGCCGCCAGGGCCTCGAACTGCCGGGGCGTGATGATGGCACCCTGGAGGTCGTCCCGCTTCAGGTCCCAACCCGTCAGCGTGGCTCCCCGCAGATCGGTTTTGGAAGAATTCCGCCTCCCGGATCTCTGCCCGCGTCAGGT
>JAXDKI010000135.1:0-4754 GCA_034667245.1 Thermomicrobiales bacterium
GGAGAGCGCCTGCGCCAGGAGTGCCTCCGCTCGATCGAACGCGTAGGGGTTATGGCACCCGTCCGGCGGCGTGCCGGGTGGGCATAGATGGGCGTCAGTCAGGATGCCGAGTCTCACGGTCCACCTCCCAACGACGATCGTGGTACGCCCGGCACTGTACCCCGCGATTGCCGGGCGCGCCACGGAGCACTGGCTCGGCCCAGGGGCACCATCGCCACGGATCCAGGCTTGGGACGGTGATCGCTCAGTGCGTATTGTCCGCGACAGACGGGCATATCGGTGAGTGGTCGGATACGACAAGGCGAAAACGCGCCGTGGTCGCCTACGGGAGAAAGGCCCCTGCCGCACGCACCGGAACACCGACGCGGCATCGTCCGGATCAACGCCATCACTCCATAGGCAGGGAACATACGTCACGCTTCACCTTCCTTCTCGCCGAGCATCGCTGGGCCGGTATCATGTAGGGATGATCAATGTCCGGTGAGCGGTCGCGACGAGAGGAGATACCAGGTTGTCAGGCACGGTCCAGATCATCGACCTCAACAGCGACCTCGGCGAGAGTTTCGGGGCCTTGCGGATCGGGTACGATGACGCGTTGTTCCCACTCATCTCCAGCGCCAACGTCGCCTGCGGGTTCCACGGCGGCGATCCACGGACGCTGGAGCGGACCGTGGCGGCCTGTCTGGCGCACGGCGTGGGGATCGGCGCACACCCGGGGTTTCCCGATCTCGTCGGATTCGGCCGACGCGTCATTGCGGCGACGCCGGACGAGGTACGGACCGATACGCTCTACCAACTCGGTGCGCTCGACGCCTTTTGCCGCGCGGCCGGGTCTCGATTGCAGCACGTGAAGCCGCATGGAGCCCTCTCTAATGTCACGATGAAGGACGAGGCGCTCGCGGGCGCAATCGCGGCGGCGATCAAGGCGTACAACCCCGAGTTGATCCTCTTCGCGATGCCGGGGTCCGCGCTTCTCGTGGCGGGAGAAGCGGCCGGTTTGCGCATCGCCCGCGAAGCCTTCGCCGACCGCGCCTACAACGGCGACGGCAGTTTGGTGAATCGCCGCCTCCCGGGTGCGATGATCACCGATCCGGACGAGGCGGCTGCCCGGATGGTGCGACTGGTGACCGAGGGCACGCTGCCGACGATCGACGGCCAGGAGCTGGCGCTGCAAGCCGACACCATCTGCACCCACTCCGATACGCCGGGAGCGGTCGAGATCGTCCAGGCCGTCCGGCGAGGGTTGGAGGCAGCCGGCGTGGTCGTACGGGCGCCGGCAGCGGGATGATGCAGTTCCACGAGTTGACGTTCTTACCTCTCGCCGAATCGGCACTGCTGATCCGGCTCGGGGACGGTCAGGCGATCGACACCGAGGTTGTCGCGGCCATTTGGGCGTTGACTGCCGCTCTGGACGCGCAGACACCCGCCGGGGTTGAGGACATCGTCCCGGCTTACGACACGGTCCTGATCAGCTTCGACCCCGAACGGACAGACCCGTCGTCGCTCGAGCGCGAGATCCGCGAGATCGTCGCGACACTTCCTCCGCAACCGGTCAAGCCGGAGCGCGAGGTTGTGATTCCAGTTGTCTACGGCGGCGGCTTCGGTCCGGACCTCGAGGATGTTGCGGCTCACGCCGGACTATCGGCCGACGAGGTCGTGGCCCGACATATGGGAGCGACTTATCGGGTTGCCTGCGGCGGGTTCGCGCCTGGCTGGGACTATCTGATGGGATTGCCGCCCGAGCTGGCGATGCCCCGTCTGGCCAATCCCCGGACACGGATTCCGCCGGGAAGCGTCGCGATTGGGGGGATGCAGACCGGTGTCTACCCACTGGAGACGCCGGGTGGCTGGCGATTGATCGGGCGGACGCCGTTGCGGATGTTCGATCCCGGGCGCGACGACCCTTTCCTTCTCCATCCCGGCGACGGCGTGAGGTTTCAGCAGGTCGACGCCGTCAAGTATGCCGAAGTCGAGTTGGCGGTTGAGTCGGGATCGTATCTGTCCGACCAGGGATCTGCTGCGGGTTTCCTCACGCGGAGAGAGATTCCTCGGCATGCTCGGAATGACGGCGGTGGCCGTGAGGCGTCGATCCGGGTGGTTGAGCCTGGGATGTTGACGACGGTTCAGGATCTCGGGCGGCCCGGGATGGCAAGGTATGGGGTGGCTCCGGGTGGGGCGCTCGATCGCACGGCGCTGATCCTGGGCAATCGCCTGTTGGCGAACGATCCCGGGGAGGCAGGGCTGGAGATCACGCTACTTGGTCCGACACTCGAGTTTACCGGTGAAGCGACTATTGCGCTGACCGGGGCCGACCTCGGTGCTCGCCTCAACGGATCGGCGATTCCGCTTTGGCAGGCTATCGCGATCGGTGCCGGCGACGAACTCTCGTTTCTGCCAGGGACCGGCGAGGGGAGCGGTGCACGCGCCTACGTCTGCATCGCCGGGGGGCTCGGGATTGAACCGGTTCTCGGCAGCCGGAGCACGGATCTCGTCGGTCACTTCGGCGGTCTCGACGGGCGCGCCTTGCGGGCAGGCGACGAAATTCCGCTCCGGGCGCCGGAATCGGGGAACGACACGATTCTTCGCCGTCGGCTGGCAGGAGAGCCGCCGCCGTACGAGTCCTCGATTACCGCGCGGGTGACTCTGGGACCGCAGCGGGACCGATTCACCGACGAGGGTATTGCGACCTTACTTGGTCAGGAGTACGCGGTTTCGACGAAGGCGAATCGGACGGGCATCCGGCTGACGGGACCGGCGATTGCCCATCGGGACGGAGCCGATCTGATCAGCGAGGGGATCGCCCACGGGGCGGTTCAGGTGCCGGGTGATGGTCAGCCGATCGTCCTGCTGGCGGCCCGGCAAACCGTCGGCGGCTATGTCAAGATCGCCACGGTGATCGGGGCCGACCTCGATCGCTTCGCGCAGCTTCGGCCAGGCGCATCGGTCCGCTTCACCGCGGTCACGCCGGACGAGGCGCGTGAGGAGACGTTGCGTTGGCGAGCCGCGATCGGCGCGGATGCGGTGGTCGAAGCGCCGGCGATCTTCACCGGCTGGGGGCCGGGAACGGTGGCCTCGGCGATCGAAGGAACGGGGAACGTGGGCAACGGCGGCGCATGGAATCCAGACGGGGTAGTGCGGGTCATCGAGGCCGCGCAGGCAGCAGGCGTTTCATCGTTTCGGCTGGAGCTCGCAGATGTCGGTTTGAAGCTGGAGCTGCACCGGGGCACCGGAGAGGGTCCGTCTCAGGTTGGTGGTCCCGCGACGCCCGAGGAGACACCGACCGGTCCGGCATCCGAGACAGTCGTCACCGCGCCGGTCCTCGGCGTCTTCTACCGGCGCAGCGCGCCGGAGGAGCCAACCCTCGTCGAGGAGGGTGCGACGGTTGCCGAGGGGCAGACGCTCGCGTTGTTGGAGGTGATGAAGACCTATCACGAAGTGCAGGCACCCCACGCCGGCACCCTTGTCGCCTTCCTTGCCGAGGACGGTCAGTTCGTCGAATACGGCCAGCCGATCGCCCGGTTGTCTCCCGAGGGGAAAGACATTGTCGAACCGTCACGACCACTCGCATGAGGACGCTCCGGGCGCATCCCGCCAGCGGTCGAGCGCTTCGCCGAGGGTGGTGGGGACGACACGGTCATGATCCGGCTGAACCAGCGACGGCGATTGGGGTAACCTCACGCTGACTGCGGGATAGCTGAGGGGAGCGACCTCTCTCAGTTCCGATCGTTGCCACGAGGGGCTCCGTGGCAGGGCCTGCCACGGAGCCGTCCACCAATTGCTTAGACGAGCTCGTAGGTGACCTGAACCTCGACGGTCACTTCCATTGAACCGGACTGAATGGGCGCGCCGCCGCCCTTGCCGCCGGCGAACAGGTCTCCGGCGTACGGCACCGGCTGGGAGACGCCTTCGCTGATGGCCACCACCCGGCCGAGGCTGAGACCCGCCGCCTGCGCCAATTCGGTGGCCCGCTGCTTTGCATCGGCCACCGCCGCGGCGCGCGCCTCGCTCGCCGCCGGGCTCGGGTCCTCGATGCCGAAGGTGATGCCGTAGATCGTGTTGGCACCGGCGGAGACGACATCCTCCAGCAACGAACCTACTTTATCGAGGTCGCGCACCGTGACGGTCACCAGATTGGAGACCTGGTAGCCGAGGACATCGGTCGGCGTCCCGGTGTTGTCGTAATTGGTCATCACATTGACGCTGTAGGAAGAGGTCTGGATGTCGTCCTCGGCGACGCCGGCCTTCGTGATCGCCTCGATGACGGCGGTCATCTGGGTCGTCGCCTCGCTCTGCGCCTCGGCCAGGGTCGGCTTCGTCACCAGCACACCGATCGTGGTGATGGCGATGTCCGGCTCTACCTTCGTGGCGCCGTGACCGAGGACGGTCACGACAGAGGGCGAGGTGCCCGGCACCGGCGTACCCTCCTGGGCGACAGCTCCCGTGCCCCGCCCCGTGCCGGCAAGGATCGCCGCCAATAGAAGTGCGCCCAACCCAATCACCCGTAGCGGTCGGCCCGCACTAAGACCCCGATCCTTCATGCTCATTCCACGTTCCCTTTCTCGCTCTTCGCCTACGTCGTTCGTCTTCTTGCCGTGGCCACCGGCGCGCGGATCACCGCACTGTCATGAATAACGCTGCCGGACCCAATTTCGTGCCGTGCCGCCTGAAAGGTTCAAGCGTCCCTCACGTCGCTCGTCATATGTGAGTCGAATCAGGCGGCGACCGAAGGCTCGTAAGTCGCGACGATCATCCCG
>JAXDKI010000136.1:0-18362 GCA_034667245.1 Thermomicrobiales bacterium
CGGACGTCGATTCGGTGCGCGCGCAGAGGGCCGCCGTCGAACAGGTGGCCGGCTTACCGCTGATGTCGAAGGAGCTGCGAGGCTGGATCGAGACCGCCTCCCGCCAGGCCGGTTGCGAACCGCCGTCGGCGAATCAGGTCAGACGGCGGCTCGGTGCCTGGTTTCGGGCGCAGCTGCGCGAGCAGGTCGGCCTGATGTCGCCGCCGGTCGAGAACTTCGGCGAGCAGCTGCGCGAAGTGGGTCGCGTTGCCGCCACCTTGACGCCACGACTGGAGGCGGAAACGCGCCGCATCGTCGCCGAGCTCGGCGCTCAGCAGCGCAACGAGCTCACCGAGGCCGAATAGATGTTCCTGGCGCTCCTCTGCGCCTGCTCAGGAGTAGTTGACACCCATGGGTACTCGCGTGGACCGATCCGGTGGTCGCGGTACGAGCAAAGCATGCTTGCCACGCTCGTTTCGTCGTGGTAGGCATGGAACATGGTTCTCGTGCGTCCCGATCGCGTGGCGCCGACGAGCAGCCGCGCCAAGCGTCCGGTGGCCTGGGGCGTCGGTTTCGTCTTCCGTCCGCTCGAGGTTGTTATGGGCGGCGAGCTGTTCGGCTCGGTCGATCTGGAGACCAAGGCCGTGGCGATCCGCGAGTGGCCGTCACGCAACTAGCCAACCTTGCACTGAGCTGCCTCGTTCGATAGACCGACGGGATCTCGCCCCGAAGACCTCTGCCGTGGGCGGCTGCGCCTCGGGGTAGGTGAAAGCTAGGGCGACATCGTGAAACGGGTGCTGCTCACGGGCATGTCGGGCACCGGAAAGTCGACGGTGATCGAGGACCTGGCCGCACGCGGCTACAAGGCCGTCGATGCGGACGAGGACGGGCTGTCCGAAGTGGTAAGCGTCCCCGACGACCAACCGACCGGCCTGGACCCCGGGCAGGACTGGGTCTGGCGAGAAGACCGCATTCAGGACCTCCTGTCAACCGCCGATGCCAACGTGCTGTTCCTCGGCGGGTGCGCTCCGAACCAGGGGAAGTTTTACCCGCAGTTCGACCACATCGTTCTGCTGACCGCGCCCGCCCACGTGATCGTCGAGCGGTTGGCCACGCGGACGGGCAATCCGTACGGGAAACGGCCCGAGGAGGTCGCGCGCGTGCTGGGTCTGCGGCAAACCATCGAGCCGCTGTTGCGACGGGGGGCAGGGCACGTCGTCGACACCAGCGTGCCGCTCGACCAGGTGGTGGCCGAGGTGCTCCGGCTCGTGGGTGTACGCGACTGATCGACATTGCGGCAAGCGCGATCAACCGCCCGGTCACGGGGGCTGCCCCCGGTGTCAGCCACTCGATGAGGAGGTGTGACCTTCTTGGCGCTCCTCAACGTCAAATCTCGCGGAGCGTCTGTGAGGCGATCCCCAAGCCAGCGGTGAAGAGCGACGACAGGACGGCGCCCGTCGCAACCGCGGTGGGCGTGCCGAGTCGGTCCGCCAGCAGACCCATCGGCATCGCGCCGAGCGGCATCAGACCGAAAGTCAACATATAAATGCCCATAACCCGCCCACGGACGTCGTCCGTGATGCGGTGCTGGAGGATCGCGTTGTTGGCGCTCATGAAGTTGGCGCCGAGGAGACCGGCGATCACGAGGAGCGGCAGGGTGAAGTAGACGGAGTGGGAGACAGCGATGGTGGCGATCACCGCACCGTAGACGACGCAGTTGAGCACGAGTGAGCGGCCCGCGGCCTTGCTCCGGCGTCCCGACGCGACCATCAACGAGCCGACGACGGCGCCCGCTCCAGACGCGGCCATCAGGAATCCTAAGCCCGCCGGGCCGATTTTGAGGATGTCACGGGCGAAGACGGTCAGGAACGTGATGTACGGGAAGACGAAGAACGTGGGAACGGCCGCCAGGAGAAACAGGGCGCGGAGATCGGGTCGTCCGGCGACGATGCGGAAGCCATCGAGCATGGTGCCGAAGCCGACGAGGACGGTGCGCGGCGCGCCGGGAAAGCGAGCGGTGCCGACGAGCCACAGCGCCAGCAGCAGTGCCCCCGCCTGGAGGAGGAACGCCTCCCCCGTCCCGACGAAGCCGATCATTGCCCCAGCCAGCGACGGTCCGACGATGCGGGTCATGTTCTGTCCGGCGCTGATCAGCCCGACGGCGTTGGTGAGGTCGTCGCGCGCCACCAGACGGGGAACGAGCGACTGCTGAGCCGGACTGAGAATGGCTTGGAGGGAACCGTTGAGGAAGGCGGCGACCAGCAGGTGCCATGGCGCCACCGAGCCGGCAATGACGTCGATTGCGACCAGGCTGGCCAGGAGTGCCGCCAGGGCTTGACTCGTCATCAGGACCCGACGCCGGTCGAACCGATCGATAAGGACGCCGGCCGGAACGGAGATCAGTAGAAACGGGATGCCGGCCATGAAGGCGACGAGACCGACGAAGGACTTGGAGTCGGTGAGGTCGAGTGCCAGCCAACCGAGCGCGGTCGATTGCATCCATTGGCCGAGGGAGGCGGCAATCGCGCTGAGCCAGAGCCGGCGGAACGTCGGATAGCGAGCAACGGCGGTGAAGATGGCAAAGCGCGGTTTGTCTGTCGAAATGTTGATTTGAGGCTGGTCGTCGGTCGCAGTGATCGATTCAAGCGAGGGCATCAGTAGCGGGCGCTCCAAAGGAGTGAAATCAGATTATGTGCAAGCCTAGCACATGAGGCTAGAACCCTCGATGCCGTCTGATGGACGCGTGAGGAGTTTGTCGTTGAGGGGAGGCGGAAACGGGGCGAGGTGCTTCGCTGGCGTTCAGGATGTTCGCGGGGGGCTGTCCCCCTCATCGAATATCTTGAGCGGAGCGAAGGACCTCGCCCGTTACAGCTCTTGAATCTCCAGATAACCAGCAGCACGTGCCGTTGCAGTGATGAGGCAGGTCGTTAGTTGACCTCCTCAGCGGCCGGCGGCGGTTAGATCTTCCCCTTGACGGGGATCCACTGGTTCGCCTGGCCTTTGCGGAACATCGGATTCTTGCCGCGGTCGACTGGCACCACCTCGACCTTGACGGGCAGGGCTCCGTTGGAGGCGGGGGCGAAGGCCTGCACCAGGATATCGATGCCGGCGCTGCTGTTCTTGAGGTCCTTCGACCGCTTGATGACAAGCTCGTAGCCGTGGTTGAAGCCGTCGTCCATGTAGAGCAGCTCCGTCTTGCCTTCGTCGCCGAAGGGCACGGTGACGACGAGTTTGACGGGTCCGGTCGCGGCGTCGAACATCTCGCGATAGGAATAGAGGTTGATGTGGGTTTCCCGGCCACCGATGCGCAGGCCTGGGTCGGTCTTGCACCAGGTGCGCCCGGCCAGAGCCGGACCGGCGAGCTCGATCGTCGGCACAGCGGCGAGGATGACCCCGGCGAGGAGCTTGGCTGAGAAGTCACGGCGCGAAAGTCGGAGATGCGGTGCATTCATGGTAGGGTCCTCCGCAAGTAACCGCTCACCTACAAACTGCGGACGACGCGAGTCTTGACGGAGAGACCGCCGTTCGTACCATCACGCCTGATCGTGTCGCCGTTGTCCGGGATGATTTCGACCTGCATCGGAATGTCGGTCCGCCCGCCGGCTGAGACGCTGACCTTGATCTGAACGGGGAACGAGCGTCTGCCCTCGTCCCAGTCCCGCACAGTCCGGAAGGTCACCTCTTCGCCTAAGCCGTTGAAGCCGGCGTCGGTCCACAGCAGCTGGCGGTCAACACCTCTGGGCGTCTTGATGGTGACCTGGATCGGGCCGTCGACGAGTGGCTGGTACTCGAGCGGGATGGCAACCCAGATCTGGACGACGGTGCCGTTGAGAGCAACGCCCGGATCGGCACGGCACCAGCTGATGCCGGCGGAGGCGGTGTTGATCTGGAGCGCCAATACCAAGGCCATCAGCCCTAGGACGGTCAATCGAGGGAGTCGCAGTAGTGTCGGCATCGAACGATCCTCCTTCGGGGTGTCCCGGACGGCGCTCTCCGTCCGGCATGGCCCAAGAGTAGGTATTACGGGCCCAATAGGTTATGACCTGTGGGTAGGAACCCCGGTCAAGGACTATGGTCCCGGACTAGGAATATCGGCCTATTACGCTGTGTTGGAGGAAGCAGTCGGATCACCGGATTACCTCACTCGACCACGACGCAAATGCAGACCCGTCCCGCTCAATGCGCAAAGCTGCCCGACGAACGGGAGTTGAGCCGCCTTGTGATCGGTACCCGAGGACCTGTGGCAAGCATGCCTACCGGGGGGTGCCGGTCGGCTGGGCTCACCGATACCCTGACAACCGTAACGGTGGGCGATGTGTCCACGCGCTTGCCGGGCGCCGCGACGATCCGGCCGGGGATACCGATCATGCTTGCCCGCGTGCGGAACCGGTTCGACTACGCCGACGTGCCAACCTGCCTGCGCCGCTATCTGGTCGCGGTCAGCGTCGGCGGCCTGGCTCTGACCGTAGGCTTAGCAGTCGTCGTGCACGGTGAGCTCGCCCCGCACCACGTGCTTCTGGCGATCGTGCTTGTAGCGCTGGCCGCCGTCGCCGAGCGCTATCCGCTCCACCTGACCCACAAAACGAACATCAATCTCGGGACCGCCGCCTACGTCGCGATGCTTCTGACTCTTCCCTTGATGCTTCCTGCCGTCCTTGCCCTGGTCGCGTCCGCCGGCGCCCAGACGGCAAGGATGCGGAGTAATCGGAACCTGGGGTTCTCCGAGCCGGCGTTCAACGTCGCGCAGACCGCCCTGTATGTGGCGGCCGCAGTACCCGTCTTCACGCTGCTGCGCGACATGCCGCTGGGCCCGTCCCTCGGCGACTTCGGCAGCCTCGGTGCGGTAGTCGCGGCATCACTGGCGATGCACCTGGTGAACACGGGACTGGTTAGTGTGGCCGCCGGGTTGCAGATGGGAATTTCGCCGCTGCGCGTCTGGTGGCATAACCTGGCTCTCGACCTGACCCCGCACATCACGCTGACCGTCCTCGGCTTCACCGCCGCCTACGTCGCCGACGCCCAGCCGCTGCTGCTGCCCGTCCTGGCCGTACCCGGCGTTCTCGTCCAACGGTCGGTCGCGCAAACCGTGCGGCTTCGCGTCGATACGCATGAGGCGCTCGCCTCGCTCGTCGAGGTGGTCGAACTGCGTGACCCCTACACCGCAGGCCACTCGCGGCGGGTCGCCACGACGGCGCGATTGATCGCGTTGCAGCTCGGGCTCACAGCAGAGGAGGCCGACATCGTCGAGAGTGCCGGCCGGGTTCACGACATCGGCAAGGTTGCCGTCGACCCGCTCATCCTCGTCAAGCGAGGCAAGCTGACGGCCGATGAGTGCGGGCAGATGCGGCAGCACCCGACGCTCGGGGCCAATGTCGTCGAGCGGTTCGCCGCCTACCAACGCGGGACGGCGTTCGTCCGTCACCACCATGAGGCGTGGGACGGCTCCGGGTATCCGGACGGCCAGGCGGGTGAGGCGATCCCGCTCGGAGCCCGTATCCTCGCCGTGGCCGATACGTTCGACGCGCTTACCAGCGATCGTCCCTATCGGGATGGGATGGCCGTGGCGCAGGCGATGGCGATCTTGGACGACGGGGCGGGCAGGCAATGGGACCCGCGCGCCGTGGAGGCATTGCGGGATCTTTTGCGGGAGACACCGGGGGACGTGCCTCTCTTCTCCCGCGATGAGCAAACGGCGACCGCGGCTTCTGCACTCCGGCTGGTCGAGGGCCCAACCCTCGTCGGTCGGGATGCGGCCTGAGGGGCGGCGGGTATGGACAGAGACCTGAGACTCGCCGCCCGGGCGTTCCTCATCCTTCTTGCCCTCGCTGACGCGGCGATCGTCTCGGCACTGCTGGTGCGGGGTGCGCCGCCGACGTCGTGGGACGCTATCGTGGCCGTGGCGCTCGCCGGTCTCCTGGCCGCATCCTTTCGCCGGCCGCTGCCGTTCGGGCAGCACGCGCACCTCACACTGGACACGGCGATTGTCCTGGCGGCGGCGCTCATCCTCCCCGCTGGTCCAGCGGTCCTCGTGGCGGGAATTGGGCCGCTGCTGGCCAACCTGCCGAGGAGGGCGGACTGGAGCCAGGCCGGCTTCAACGCGGCGCAAACCGCACTTCAAGGAGCGGTTGGGGTAGGAGTCCTGGCGGCTGGAGGGTGGGACCGTGCCGACCCGTTCGCCGGTGCCGCGTTCCTGGTAGTCGTGCCGCTGGCCGGGTGTGCGATGCACATTGTCAACGCACTTGCTGTCGCGACGATCCTTGCGCTGGACGATCGGACGGCCTGGTGGCCGACCTGGCGGCAGCTAGTGGTCCTGGACCGAACCGAGGCGAGCGGTTACCTCGCCCAATGGGGTCTGGGGCTCCTGGCTGTGGTGGTCGCCGACGGGCACGCCTGGGCACTTGCTCTCCTTGCCCTGCCAGGTGGTGTGGTCTTTGGCGCCCTCGACCGGCACACTCGATTGCGGTTGCGCGCCGAGGAGCGGCTGGTCCATCAGGCCTATCACGACCCGCTCACCGGGTTGCCGAATCGGGCGCGGTTCGCCGAGCGGCTCGATGCCGCGCTGGCGACCGCGGCAGATCAACCCGACGCTGTGGCTGTGCTCTTCCTTGACCTCGATCGGTTCAAGTTGATCAACGATACCCTCGGTCACGCCGCCGGCGACGCGCTCCTCGTCGAGGTCGCGACTCGCCTGCGCGCGTGCGTCCGGCCCGGCGACACCGTTGCACGCCTTGGCGGCGATGAGTTCATCGTCCTGCTGGAGCGGGATGGGAACGCGATCGAGGCGGTGCGCGTCGCCGAGCGCGTCGCGGCGGCGATGGCTGCCCCCGTCCGGCTTGGCGAGCGCGACATCACGGTGTCGACGAGCATCGGTATCGCCCGGCCAACACCGGGGAACGGAAGCAGTGGTGACGTGCTGCGTGACGCGGACGTGGCGCTGTACCAGGCCAAAGACGCGGGGCGGGGGCGCTACGCGGTGTTTGACCCTGCATCGGGGGCGGCCGCGCGTGAACGGCTGGCGATCGAGGCGGACCTCCGGCGCGCCCTCGAGTGGGGCGGGCTGCGGCTGGCATTCCAGCCGAAGGTGGACCTTGCGACCGGTCGAGTGACGGCGGTCGAGGCACTGCTCCGGTGGGATCGTCCGGGATACGGCGAGGTCGGTCCGGACGCGTTCCTGCCGGTCGCGGACGAAGCCGGGCTCGCCCCCTCCCTCGGGCGATGGGTCTTGGCGGAGGCCTGCAAGGTCGCTCGGACGTGGGAGGGGGCGCCGTGGGGAGGACCGCCCGTCAGCGTGAACCTGTCGGAGCGGCAGTTGCGCGACCCCGCGCTTGTCGCCGACGTGGAAGGCGCGTTGGCCTTGTCCGGATTGGACGGCACGCGGCTGCAACTGGAGGTGGCCGAAAGCGCGGCGATGAAGGACGTCGAGGGAGTGATCGCCACGCTGCAGCGGCTGCGCGCGGTGGGCGTACGGGCCGTCCTCGACGACTTCGGCACAGGCCATGCGAACCTCGCCGCATTGGGGCGCTTGCCGGTCGACGCCCTGCAGCTGGACCGGTCGTTTGTGGCGGACCTTGCCGTCAGCCATGAGGCGCGGGCGATCGTCCGCGCGGTGATGGGACTGGCGGGTGGGCTGCGCCTGGCCGTCGTCGCCGAAGGGGTCGAGACGCCGGAACAGCTTGCCCTGCTCCGGTCTTGGGGCTGCGACGCCGCCCAGGGCGAACTCTTCGCGTCTCCGGCGTCAGGGGAGGCAGTCGCGGCACTGGTCCTGGCCGATCTGGGTCCGAATGGTTCGATCGAGACGACGGACCTCGACATTGCCAGAGTAACGGAGCAGGTGGAGGCAGGAATCATTCCGACCGCGCCCGAACTCGTGGCTGGTGTTCCACGCTAGAGGCAGGCCGCCAGCGGTCCAGCGGCGCTGACGCACTCTCGTCCTCATTGCTTCCCCGAATGCGGAAATGTCGGTCTGTGCGTTCCCGAATTGAAAAGGGAACACGGTGGTCGTCCTCCAAGTGCCATCACTTTCTTGCACGTTGCAGACAACCGCGGGAGGCGGCGATATACTCACAGGGCTGAGTCAGGGTGTGGTCGCCGGACGAGATGGTCCCCGTGGGATCTCTGGGTTTGAGGCCGCGTCGCCCTGAGACATTGCGTCGCCTCGCCCGACCGGTGCTTTGCGCCGGCTCAGGCGAGATGGGTGGCGACTTGCAGGAGTGGAAGGAGCGGAAACGAGTATGGCGGACACGGTGACGGCCCCCGCGAAGGTCGCGATCTCGGTCACGGTCAATGGTCGGAAGCACTCGGCAGAGGTCGAGCCGCGGACGCTGCTCGTCCACTTCCTGCGCGAGACGCTCGGGCTGACCGGGACTCACGTCGGCTGCGACACCAGCAACTGCGGTGCCTGCGTCGTTCACCTCAACGGCGAGGGGGTCAAGAGCTGCACCATCCTCGCGGTTCAGGCGGACGGCGCAGAGGTCCTGACGATCGAGGGACTGGCGCAGGACGGAAAGCTCCACGCGATGCAGGAAGGGTTCTGGGAGAAGCACGGGTTGCAGTGCGGCTATTGCACGCCGGGTATGATCATGGCCGGCGTCTCCCTCCTCGATCGCAACCCGAACCCGAGCGACGAGGAGATTCGGCACGCCCTCGAGGGCAACCTCTGCCGCTGCACCGGTTACCAGAACATCGTCGAGGCGATCAAGTACGCGGCCGCGAACGCAGGGTGACGAGTGGCAAGTTGCAAGTTGCAAGTGACAAGTTGTGCGCGATCGGTTACCAGCGCGCCGCTTGTCACTTGACACTCGTCACGTGCAGCTCAGGACGGGAGGACGTGCATGGTTGCAACGGCTGAAGCACCGCAGAAGATGGTCGGACAGGCGATCAAGCGGCGCGAAGATCCGCGGCTGATCACCGGTGCCGGCAATTACCTCGACGACGTCAGGCTGCCCGGGTTGTCGTACGCCGCGCTCGTTCGCTCGCCCCACGCGCACGCGAAGATCAAGGGGATAGACACGAGCGCCGCGGCAGGGATGCCCGGTGTGCTTGGCGTCTTTACGGGCGACGACTTTATGGACCTCAATCCGCTGCCGGCGGCATGGCAGGCAGGCGGTGTCAAGAACAACGCGGTCACGCCGCGCGTCCTGGCGGTGAAGGAAGTCCATCAGGCCGGTGATCCGGTGGCAGTCGTCGTTGCCGATTCGCTCGTCCAAGCGAGGGACGCCGCCGAGGCGGTGGTCGTCGATTGGGAGCCCTTGCCGGCGGTCGTCGACGCCAAGAAGGCGACGCAGCCCGGTGCACCGCAGCTCCACGAAGAGGCGCCGAACAATATCGTCCTCGAGTGGTCCTGTGGCAAGGATGCGGCGACGGTCGATGCCGCGCTGGCGAATGCGGAAGTACGCGTAAGCCAGCACCTGATCAACCAGCGCCTGATTCCAACCCCCCTGGAGCCGCGCGGCTCGATCGGACGGTACGATCCCGGCACGGGCGACTACACGCTGTGGTCGACGTCGCAGGCGCCGCACGTGCATCGGTTGCTCCTGGCCGCCTTCGTGCTTGGCGTACCGGAGCAGAAGATCCGCGTCATCGCGCCAAACATCGGCGGCGGATTCGGTTGCAAGATCTTCGTTTACTACGACATGGCGCTGGTGCTTGCGCTGTCGCGGAAGCTCGGGCGGCCGGTCAAGTTCTTCGAGGACCGCTCGGAGAACTACCTGACGACGACCCACGGTCGCGATCACATCACCGACGTCGAGGTGGGCGCGACCAAAGACGGCAAGATCACGGCGCTGAAGGTCAACACCTACGCGAACCTCGGCGCCTACTTCTCGACGATCGCCGCCGGGATCCCGACCACGCTCTACGGCCGGATGATCGCCGGTTGCTACAAGATCCCGGACATCCACGTGCACGTCACCGCGACCTACACCAACACCGCGATGGTCGACGCCTATCGTGGGGCGGGGCGGCCGGAAGCGGCGTTCGTGATTGAGCGGGTCTGCGACCTTGTTGCAGGCGCGACTGGGCTCGATGCGGCGGAGGTGCGGCGGCGGAACTTCATCCAGCCGGCGGACTTCCCGTACAACACCGGTATCGGCATGCTCCCGTACGACAGCGGGAACTACGAGCCGGCGCTCGACAAGGCGCTGGAGAACGTCGGCTACGCCGGGCTCCGCAAGGAGCAGGAGGCCCGACGCGGCCGGGGCGACAGCAAGCTGCTCGGGATCGGTCTCTCGTCGTACGTCGAGGTCTGCGGCGTGGCGCCGTCGAAGTGGATCGGGCTCCCCGGCGAAGGCTGGGGCGCGGGACTCTGGGAAAGCGCCAACGTCAAGGTCCACCTGACCGGGAAGGTTGTGGTTACGACCGGTTCCCTGCCCCACGGTCAGGGGCACGAGACGACCTTTGCGCAGCTCGTGTCCGACGAACTCGGGGTGCCGTACGACGACATTACGGTGGAGCACTCCGACACCCAGTCGGCGCCGTTCGGGTTCGGCAGCTATGGCAGCCGGTCGCTCGCCGTGGGTGGCACCGCTATCTACAAGAGCACCGGGAAGGTGCGCGACAAGGCGATCAAGCTGGCGGCGCACATGCTCGAGGCGGCGGAGGAGGACATCGTCTGGGAGAACGGCAAGGCCTACGTCAAGGGCTCGCCGGACGCCGCCAAGACGATTCAAGAGATCGCCCTCGCCGCACACGTCGCGTATGACCTGCCCGCGGGGATGGAGCCGTTCCTCGACGAGACGACGTACTACGATCCGCCCAACTGCACCTTCCCGTTCGGCACGCACATCTGCGTCGTCGAGGTCGATAAGGAGACCGGCGAGATCGGCCTCCTGCGCTACGTCGCGGTCGACGATGTCGGCAACGTCGTCAATCCGCTGATCGTCGACGGACAGGTACATGGCGGGATCGCCCAGGGACTGGCCCAGGCCCTCTACGAGGGGGCGCATTATGACGACGATGGGCAACTCGTGACCGGGACGCTCAACGACTATGCGATTCCAAAGGCCCACATGGTTCCGACGTACGAACTCGACCGGACGGTGACGCCGTCGCCGGTCAACCCGATGGGTGTCAAAGGGGCGGGCGAGGCCGGGACGATCGCCTCGACGCCGGCCGTCGCCAACGCCGTCATCGACGCCGTCTCGCACCTCGGGATCAAGCACATCGACATGCCGCTGACGCCGGAGAAGGTCTGGCGGGCGATCAACGGATAGTAGGCAGAGGGCAGTAGGCAGCGGGCAGAGAAGAACGCTATTTCGTGTCGTCTGCCGTCTGCCTGCAGCGAGCTTCGAGAAAGGAGCAGACGTGTATCCAAGCCAGTTCGCGTATCACAGGCCGACCAGTGTGCAAGAGGCCGTCCGGTTGCTGGGAGCCGATCCCGAGGCCAAGGTGATGGCCGGAGGGCATTCGCTGCTGCCGGCAATGAAGCTGCGGCTCGCGAATCCGTCGGCGATCGTCGACATCGGGCGGATCGGCGGGTTGCGGGGGATCACCGTCAAGGGGGACGGCAGCGTCATCATTGGTGCGCTGACGACCTACCAGGATCTCCTCGATTCGACGGAGCTTCGTCAGTCGTACCCGATCGTCGCCGAGACTGCCAACGTCGTCGGCGATCCGCAGGTGCGCGTGCGCGGCACGATCGGTGGTTCCCTCGCCCACGCCGATCCTGCAGCGGACTTCACGGCGGTGATGCTGGCGCTCAACTGCGAGGTCACGGCGGCGGGTCCCAACGGCGAAAGCCAAATCGGGATCGACGATCTGTTCGTCGGTTTGCTGACGACGTCGCTCAATGCCGACGAGATCATCACCGCGATCAGACTGCCGAGCGCAGCCGGGCGGAAGGTCGGTCAGGCGTATGAGAAGCACGCCCATCCCGCCTCGGGCTACGCCGTCGTTGGGGTGGCGGCCGTGCTCGATCTGGACGGAGGAACCATCAGATCCGCCCGGATCGCCGTGACGGGTGCGCCCGACAAAGCGACGCGGGCGACGGCCGCCGAGCAAGCCCTGGCGGGCAAGCCGGCGACCGCCGATGCGATCGCTCAAGCCGCCGCCCAGGCGACTCAAGGGCTTGGCGAGCTCAACGGAGACACGTACGCCTCAGCGGAGTATCGGGGGCACCTCGTGCGCGTGCTCACGCGGCGAGCGCTGACGCGGGCCGCCGGTATCTGATCAGGCGTTCCTTCGTGAACATGTGTAGGCGCGAGGCCCCGGAGTCATCCGGGGTCTCCGTCTGTCTTTCGGTGGTAGGTCTACGCTAATCGTTGAATCGTCCCCTCGCCGCTGCCCCGAAGATCCCGACCGCCTTCGTGGACACCGAGCCACGGCGATTCGTCATTGTCGAGGTCCAGCTCCTGATTAACTCCGAATCTGATGACGCTCACGTTCACGCTCTCAGTTCGGGCATGATCGACTCGGGTGCGTCGGTGCAGAGTCCGCAGGCGCCGAGATCGCGAGCCCGGACTGCTCCCGTAACGTCGTTGACTGTCCAAACGACGACGTTCAAGCCGGCTTCCGACAAACGGGCGACGTTCTCGTCGGTATATGCCGCCACGTTAAGCGAGATCGCCGTTGCCCCAAGTTCCCTGGCGACCGTGAAGAGGGCGTCGGAGACGAAGCTGCTGAGCAACCAGAGCTCGGCGTCGGGCGCGACTGCTCGGACCGCGCGCAGGACGTCCCAGTCGAACGAGGAGATCGCCCAGCGCGCGTCCGGATGACGGGCGAGGGCGGCCAACACCTCCCGTTCAATTCCACCTTGCTTGATTTCGATGTCGAGATGGACGCGATCGGCGACGAGGTCGAGGACCTCATGGAGGGTCGGGATATGCTCACCCTGACCGGCGTCGAGTTGCGACAGCGCGGCGAGTGGCAGCTCGTCGACGTTGCCTTGACCGTTGGTCGTGCGGGCGAGATTGCGGTCGTGGATGACGACGGGGACCCGGTCGGCCGAGGCGTGGACGTCGAACTCGATGCCGTCGGCGCCGATCTCCAAGGCCCGGCGAAAGGCGCGGAGGGTGTTCTCGGGTTCGGTGGCCGAGGCGCCCCGGTGGGCGTAGATCAGCATCGTCCATCCTCCTTTGCACGCGGCTATCAGGGTTGACACGTTTCGTATCAACCTTTATACTCGGCGTGACGAAAGTAGCGAGGTGAGGGAATGGCGGCACGCTTCAACGAACCGCTCTTTGTGATCAGTGTAGCGGCGCGTCTCGTGGAGATGCACCCGCAAACGTTGAGAAAGTACGAAAAGGAAGGGCTGATCGAGCCGTCGCGCACGTCCGGCAACTTGCGGCTCTACTCCGACCGCGACATCGAGCGCCTGCGTCAGGTCAAGTACCTGGTCGAGGGACGGGGTCTGAATCTCGCCGGCGTCCAACTCGTCCTAGAGCTGACCCGTCGTTTGCGGGAGATCCGGCAGCAGACGGAGGACCTGCACCAGGGCGCGGTGCGGAACAGTCCCCAGCTCCGAGGCGGAGATTCGTTCGCGATGTTGCGCGACGAACTCGATGGGGTGCTGCGGATGCTTGGGTTCGTCGAGGAGCCGCAGCGGGACGATCGTCGAGACGGGCGGCCGGTTCTTCAGTAACGACGAGACGATTTCACGCATGCAGAGCCGGCCGTGTGGGCATGGCTTGAGTCGGTGTGCCGGTGCAGGGCTGGCAAGGATGGACAGATGGCAACAAATCAGCGGTTTACTGAGAAGGCGCAAGAGGCGATCCTGACCGCGCAACGCGAGACGCAGGAGCGGCGGCTTTCGCAGCTCGAACCGGAGGCCGTGCTCTACGGTCTCCTCATCCAGAGCGATGGCGTGGCGCCGCAGGTGTTGCACAAGGCAGGTGTCGATCCGAACGCGGTGCTGCGGGAGCTGACGGCTGAGCTGGAGCGTCTTCCGAAGCTGCAGTACAGCGCGGAGGCGGCGATCTCGAGCGGTACCCGCAAGGTGCTGGAGCAGGCGGAGAACGAAGCCCGGCAGTTCGGCGACGAGTACATCAGCGCGGAGCACCTGTTGCTCGGCGTTTTGAGCGTCTCCACTTCGCCGGCGACGCGACTGCTGCAGCGGCACGGTTTGACGACCGACAAGGCGAAGGCGGCGCTGAAGGAGATCCGTGGCAGCCAGCGGGTGACCGATCCGAATCCGGAAGGGAAGTACCAGGCGCTTGAGCGGTACGGCCGCGACCTGACTGAGCTCGCCGAGAAGGGCAAGCTCGACCCGGTGATCGGCCGCGACGAGGAGATCCGGCGGGTCATCCAGGTCCTCTCCCGCCGGACGAAGAACAACCCGGTCCTGATCGGCGAGCCAGGCGTCGGCAAGACGGCGATCGCGGAGGGGCTGGCGCAGCGGATTGTGCGCGGCGATGTGCCGGAGGGACTGAAGGAGAAGCGGATCATCGCGCTCGACATGGGCGCGCTGGTCGCGGGTGCCAAGTTCCGCGGCGAGTTCGAGGAGCGGTTGAAGGCGGTCCTGAAGGAGGTCGAGGACTCCGCGGGCCAGATCATCCTCTTCATCGACGAGCTGCACACCGTCGTCGGTGCCGGGCGGGCCGAAGGGTCGATGGACGCCGCGAACCTGCTCAAGCCGATGCTGGCGCGGGGCGAGCTCCACGCGATCGGGGCGACGACGCTGGACGAGTATCGGAAGCACATCGAGAAGGACGCGGCGTTGGAGCGCCGGTTCCAGCCGGTCTACGTCGGCGAGCCGACGGTCGAGGACACGATCTCGATCCTGCGCGGTCTGCGTGAGCGGTACGAGGTGCATCACCACGTCAAGATCCTCGACTCGGCACTGGTCGCGGCGGCGGTGCTGTCGCATCGGTACATCGCCGATCGGTTCTTGCCGGACAAGGCGATCGACCTGGTGGACGAGGCGGCGTCGAAGCTGCGGATGGAGATTACCTCGATGCCGGTCGAGCTCGACGAGGTCGAGCGGCGGATCATGCAGCTCGAGATCGAGCGCGAGGCGCTGAAGAAGGAAAAGGACGACGCCTCCAAGCAGCGCCTTCAGGTGCTGGAGCGCGATTTGGCCGATCTGAAGGAGCAGCGGGACGCGTTGCGCTCGCGCTGGGACCAGGAGCGGCAGGCGATCCAGGCAATCTCCGATCTGCGGGATCAGGTCGACCAGACGCGGAACGAGATCGAGCAGGCGCAGCGGCAGTACGATCTTAACCGGGCGGCCGAGCTGCAGTATGGCAAGCTGGTCGAGCTGGAGAAGCGGATCAAGGATGAGGAGAAGCGGCTGGGGCAACTCCAGGCGAACGGCAAGCTTCTCAAAGAAGAGGTCGATGCGGAGGACATCGCCGATGTTGTCAGCCGCTGGACCGGCGTGCCGGTGAGCCGGTTGATGGAAGGCGAGATCGAGAAACTCCTCAAAATGGAGGGGCGGCTGCACCTGCGGGTGGTCGGTCAGGACGAGGCGATCTCGGCGGTGGCGAACGCGATCCGGCGGGCGCGGGCCGGTCTTTCGGATCCAAATCGGCCGCTCGGGAGTTTCATCTTCCTCGGTCCGACAGGTGTCGGGAAGACCGAACTGGCGCGGGCGCTGGCGGAGTTCCTCTTCGACAGCGATCAGGCGATGGTCCGGATCGACATGTCTGAGTACATGGAGAAGCACAGTGTCAGCCGCCTGATCGGGGCACCGCCGGGCTACGTCGGGTACGACGAGGGCGGTCAGCTGACCGAGTTGGTTCGGCGGCGGCCGTACAGCGTGGTTCTCTTCGACGAGATCGAGAAGGCGCACCCGGACGTCTTCAACGTCCTGCTCCAGATCCTGGACGACGGGCGGCTGACGGACGGTCAGGGTCGGGTGGTCGACTTCCGAAATACGGTCATCATCATGACCAGCAATCTCGGCTCGACCTACATCTCCGCACTCGCGAACAGCGAGGAGGAGATGCGATCGAAGGTGATGGAGGCGCTCCGCGGCAACTTCCGGCCCGAGTTCTTGAACCGGATCGACGAGATCGTGATCTTCAAGGCGCTGACCAGGGCGCAGATCGGCGAGATCGTCGACATCCAACTGGAGCGGATCCAGAAGCGGCTGGCCGATCGCCAGATCACGGTATTGGTGACGCCGGGCGCGAAGGAGTGGCTGGCGAACCGCGGCTACGATCCGGTCTTCGGCGCCCGCCCGCTGAAGCGGCTGCTCCAGAAGGAGGTTCTCGACCCTCTGTCGATGATGCTCCTGGGCGGCGAGTTGCGGGACGGCGAGGCGGTGACGGTCGACAACGCGGGCGGCCAGCTCGTCTTCCACGCGAATATGAGTCAGGCGCCGATGGTGGCGTAGGGGCATTGGCCCCCGCTCCGAACCCCCTCCCCCAATTTGGGGGGAGGGGGCTTTTTGTTGCCCGCTCTCGATGTGGTCGGATGTTGGGCGAAATCGGCAGTTTGGTGGTTGGGGAAACCCTCCCGGTCAGGCGTGACCGCCGAGTAGTGGCGGTGAGCGGCCTCGAGACTCGGTTGTTTCGCCCCGGCGGCGTGGGCTGCTCCGGCCGTGGGTGGGGGAGCGCGAACCGGCGACGGGGCAACGAGCGCGGATCGGCACGCGGCGGGGGCACCTCCTGGCGCGTTGTGCAACGCGCCTCCGCCTCACTTGCGGTCCGCGCCGCTGTCCCGTAGGATCGTGGCGACGACGCATGAATGGGTGGAGGCGATGGCGGACGACCAGCAACATAACTCCGACGCAACGCCCGCGGTCCCGCGGAGGAAGCGCGGTCGCCCGCCGGTGGGTGCGGTGAGCACCGTGGAGCAGTCGGCAATTGCCCTGCGGGGTTGGGCCGACGGCGTTCTCGCGGAGCATGGGTTGTCGCGCGGCGAGACCGGCCATGATGTCGATGCGCTGAGAGCACTCGCCGAGGCGCGGGGTTGGGGGCATGCCACGGAGGAGCACCTACAGCGGCGACGCGAGCGGCGCTGGCGGGCGACCGTGTTTCGGCTCGACGCGCCGGGTGCGCAAGCGTGGGTGACGGGCGGAGCGACCGGCAACGCGGCGGTCGAGGCCGATGCCCTGGCGATTGCTCTGGCACGGATGCTGGCGCGTCCAGCTCGGGAAGCGGGGACGTGATTCCCGCCTGCCCAGGGTGCTCGTCCCGTCGAGTCGCTTGCATTGCCCGCTATAATGGGGTGGAGAGGGCAGGCGGTCGCAGGCGGGAGGCAAGGGTGTTATGGATCTGATCGAGGGAATCGTCAAAGCCGGGCTGATGCTCCTCTTCCTCTTCGTCGTGATCGGCGCCCTGGCGGCACTCTTCATGATCGTCTTCGGCATCGCGACCGGAATCGACGACAAGATGCAAAGCTAGGCCGGTCCGGTTAGGTCGCACTCGTGATCCCGGACATGGCGAGCCTTGGCAGAATCTTGATCGCGGTCGGCGCAGCGATCCTGTGCTTGGGTCTCTTCCTCACCATCGCCGCACGTGTCCCCCTCCTCAACGATCTGGGGAGACTTCCGGGTGACTTCGTCTGGCGGCGCGGCTCGACGACGGTCTATCTTCCGATCGCAACGTCCCTCGTGGTGAGTCTCGTCCTCTCCATCATCCTCGGCGTGATCCTCCGGCGCTAGGTCAAACCCAACTGACCCACCTCAGGCTACTCGTGCAGGTGTCGAATTGACCCCGTCGCCCGATGCGGACGCTCTGGCCGACTCACCGGGTGCCTGGTGGCATCGCGGTCGCTCCCGCGCGCTCCGATCGACGTAGGGCCAGTTGGATCGCGGCGGCGAGTTCGTCGATGTCGAATGGCTTTAGGACGATGCCGCATTGCCAGGCGTCGAACTGGGACCGGCTCTGCTGCGCATAGCGCTGATTCGCGGTCGCGACGACGACGGGAATGTCGGCGGTCACGGGGTCGCCCTTGAGCTTGCGCAGAAAGTGCCAACCGGCGTCTTCGCCGGCAAAGAGGAGGTCGAGGAGGACAACGTCGGGTCGCGCCCGGTGAAGGGCGCCGGTGCTGGCCGGAGGAAAGGTGTGGACGCAGAGGCGGTAACCTTCGTCTACGAGGAGCTCCTGATAGATTTGGAGAACCGCCTCGTCGTCGTCGATTACCAGGATCAGCGGCACATCGGCCACGTTGCTCATGGCGGTCGTTGTCGTCCTCGCTAACTGCATCGCCTCTGGCCGCGCCGTATCACGGCCTTGAGTTGGCACGGTACGATGACATGCCGATATCAATAAGGTACACCACGCCAACTATCGAGGCAACGGAATCGGGGCGCCATTCCTCCTATGGGGGTCGAGCCCATAACGGAGGCTACCAGCTTACTCCAGCGGTACTTCTTAGAGGGTGTTTATGAAGCATTGTGGCGGACCAGCTTACGCAACATGGTACCACCGAACGCGGCGTAGATCATCGCTTCGCTCGTCGTCGTCATCGCCTCGTAATCCTTGCTCAGCCGCCGGTACCGC
>JAXDKI010000137.1:0-4860 GCA_034667245.1 Thermomicrobiales bacterium
CCTCGGAGAAGTACGCCGCGCTGCTGACGTTCCGCGCCGGCAACGTCGCGGAGAACCCGTTCGAGACCCTCTACTGGAACATCGCCAACTGGAACCGCGTCGGCTAACCGGGCGACGCCCCGCCCCGGCCCGGGCACCCCGCCCGGGCCGGAACGCGTCAGACGGCCATCGCGGTCGTACTTCCACCTCCGCCAACCCGCCGATCTTCGGATCGCGATTCGGGTTCGTGAAGGAGAAGCGGACGTAGCGACCGGGCGCATCGACGGGAAGCTTTAGCCATTTGCCGGCGGGCGGGTTGCTGAACGTCCCGATCGTCTGCCAGGTGCGCTTGTCGCGCGAGATCTCCACGTTGACCGCGTCCGCGGTGTCGCTCCGGGCAAAGCGGCAGCGGACGATCGAGATCGACTTGTCCGAACGCAGATCGACATAAACGTGGGCCCGCCGCGGGGTCGCATTCGTCGTCGTGATCCAGAAGGTACCCGGGTCTCCGTCGAAGACCGTCGAAGCGGGGGAGGACCCGGTGCTCCGCCCCCCTCGCGTGATCGGGTAGGCCGTGGCGGTAGCAGTAGCCAAGGGTCGCTGCGTCGGAGTCCGCGTCGGCGTACGGGTCGGTGTTCTGGTCGGTGTGCGCGTCGTCGTCGCGGTCGAAGAGGGCTTCGGAGTGTTGGTCGGCGGTACCGAGGTGGCCGTGGCGGTTGGGGTACTGGTGAAGGCCGGCGTCGGCGTGCGCGTAGGGGTTCGGGTTGGGGTCGGTGTGCTGGGCGATGCCGTATCTCCGCTCTCGTAGGCGCCGACGTCGTAGGCATTGCCACCCGGCCGGCTGTAGCCGTCGAGATCGGTGGCGACGGCCGAGTGCGAGATGCCGGCATCGATCGCGGGGCTACCAGTCTTCAAGTGGAAGTCTGCGCCGGGATCGACGAAGAGCTGTGACGGCGTCGCGATCCGGGAGTGCTGGTCGTACCCAAGCGTCTGCCAGGCGGCGAGTCCGATTCGGGTATCGCCCCCGTCGGTGCTGAAGCGGTCCATCACGACGTTGAAGTCGCTGGCGAAACCGGAGAGGCTGCCGGCCGCGACGTCGATGCTGCCTCGGTACGAATGGGCAGTGTAGAGGATGTTGTTGAAGACCTTGTTATCGACGCAGCCGTCGTTCGGGATGTTGACGGCCCAGCGGCCATCGCTGGCCAGCGAGATCGTGTTGTTGAGAATCAGATTCCGCTGGGAGCAGACTCCGCCGTCTATCTGATAGAGCGAGATTCCGCTGGCGTGACTGCTGAAGATCAGGTTGTTACGGACGATCGAGTCCGTGACCCCGTCCATGTTGATCCCGCTGCCGCCGGCGACGCCGTTCTCGTAGATGACGTTGCCCTCGACGATCGCACCGGAGATGACGCCGTCGCCTCCCTGCGAGAGATCGCCGTTCATGTGGATGGCGTTGGCGTTGTTGTGATGGACGAGGTTGCCGCGGATGATCGGGCGGTCGCCGCTGTTGCTGTGGTAGATGCCGTGCTCTTTGACCGAGCCGTACGTCTCGTTGTATTCGATCACGACATCGTCGCTGAAGTCGGTGAAGACGCCCCAGGTGCCGTTATCGGCGAAGACACCATTCCTGACCGTGACGTGATGCGAGTTGTCGATGCGGAGTCCGGCCCGCGTCGCGTGCTGGACGCGCAATCCGTCGACGGTGACGTAGTCGGCGAAGGTGATAAAGATGGCATCCCGCGAGCTGCCGCTGCCCTCGACGACGACACCGGCGCCGGCGGCGCGGAAGGTGATGGGCGCGTCGACGGAACCGCCGTGGTCGATCGTGATCGGACCGTTGTACGAGCCGGGGTTGATCAGGACGAGGTCGCCGGGTTGGACCTGCGCCGCTGCCTTCTGGATCGTCTGCCATGGTTTGGCGCCGCTGCCATCGCCGGTAGAGTCATTCCCCGCCGGATCGACGACAAGCGTGCGACCGGGTGCCGCCAGGACCTGGCCGGAATCACTCTGAAGCCACGGGGCCAAGAGTACCGCGGCGAGAGCGACGAGGACGAATGGCAACACGGTGCGGGTACGGTGCGTCATCGCGCTGAGTGGCCTCCTTCGGGCAAGCGAGCACTTCACGCGGGACGACGTGTGCGTTGAGTCTAGAAGGAGCGTGCCGGCCCCGTTATAGCCATCGAGTCCGTCCCTCACCGACCCGATCGACGCATCCCAGGCGGGTCTCTCCGCCTGCTTCCGAGTCTGGAGGCGATCACCGGCGCGTTCCGTCGCAAGCGGCACGGCAATTGGGGCGTTAACGCGGGAGTGAGGGATGACTTCGAACCGGTTTCGAACGGGACGACCGGGCTAACCGTTGGTGATGACCAGTGCGTGATCCCGTGGTAGACAGAGATGGGATTGGACCTGTCCCCGGGGTCTCCTGTGCGCTCGTTGCGTGACGCGCACGTCGCCCAGGCGTTGGCGGCGACCGGGCTCGACCCCGCATCGCTTCGCCTAGAGATCGTCGAAGCGGCATTGATCGAGGACATCCGGGCGACGGCGGGTACCTTGCGAGCGTTGCGGGAGCTGGGCGTGCGGCTGGCGATCGACGACTTCGGCGCCGGCGCCTCGTCCCTTGCCTCCTTCCGCGAGCTGTCGGCCGACGTGTTGAAACTCGACCGTTCGTTCATCGGCCCGCTCGGCGGCGGTTCTGAGGACGAGGCGATCGTCGCCGCGATCGCGGCCCTGGCGCACCGCCTGGGGATGCGGGTGACGGCGGAGGGGATCGAGACGGAGGAGCGACTCGCGGCCGTCCGCCGCGCCGGTTGCGATAGCGGTCAGGGCTTCCTGCTCGGCCGTCCGGTGCCCGCCGATCGGGTACTGGATCTCTTACGCCGGGGGCAAGCGATCACCGCTCCGTTGATTGCGGCCGAGAATGGGGTGATGGGAGAGTCGGTCCAGGCATCGATCTGATAGCCTGTCCCGTGAGACGGGGAGAGGGGCATCGCAGCCAGCCCTCACCCCCTTGCCCCCTCTCCCGACCGCGAGAGAGGGGGTGACGAGGGTGGGCGCCGGATCCGCCCGTGGGAGCGGCGGGTGGCGCGCAACGTGCAACACCGCGGAACGACGAAGACGGACGTGTGGACACGGGGAACGTATGGGCAACCGATGCGGCAGACAACGGATACTGCGGACGTGCGTGTCGACGGTCGCTCTCCTGCTCGGCCTCGCGTTCCTTGGTCATGACCTCCTCATGGCGGCGGACGCGCACCACGTTGCGGCGGCGCCTCTGGTCACCGAGGAGACTGGCCACCAGGTATCAGTTCATCACGCCGCACCGGTGGGACACACCGGTCTGCCTGCCCGCCTCGAAGCTCAGCCGAGGAACGGGATGGACGCGTCGTTCGCCGGATGCGGCTTCTATCGAATTGCCGTCCCGACGCGCGATGACTGCGCGCTTTCTGGACCGCAAGGCACTCTCGCCGACGTCGTCCTTGATCGCCATGCCTTGTCCCTTGCGTCACGGGGCGGCGCCCCGCCGACCACCCCGGCCGGGGTACGCCGCGCCCTGTTGCAGGTGTTCCTGATTTAGGCCGACCAGCCGTTCCCGAGCAGGCGCCGCGGTCGTGGGATCGCGGCAGGCTGACTGTGTCCGGACGGGCACGGGTGAGATCACGGAAGGTCCAAAGCATGAACGCAATCGGGAAATCGATCGGGCGGATAGGCGTATTGCCTCTGCTCGTCGCGATGCTGTTTGTCGCCATCCCGCCCGGCAACGCGGTGGCGGTCGTCGCCCGCCAAGACGCGACACCGACGGCGACCTATTCCTGCGATACCATGAGGCACGGTGGGACGCCGACCCTGGACGGGCACACCATGTCGGGCATGGACATGGGCACGCCGATGGGCCATGCGGCGGTCGAGTTCGACCAGCTCTACATCGACATGATGATCCCCCACCACGAAAGCATCATCGCCTTGGTCCAGGCGGCGCTTCCCCGCCTCACCGACGAGCGGCTCAGGACAATCGCGCAGAACATCATGACGAGCCAGAGCGCAGAGATCCCGGAGTTGATGGGGTACCGTGAGCAGTTCTACGGCAGCGCCGAACCGATGCCGATGGACCATGCGATGATGACCCAGATGCATCGGATGATGCCCGGCATGTCGGCGTCGATGGACCAGATGGCGATGGAGATGGACACCGAAGCCCAGGTGGCGGCATTCTGCGCGGCGGACAATCCCGACCTGGCGTTCATCGATCTGACGATCCCGCACCACCGGTCGGCGGTCGTTGCCTCCGAGGCGGCGTTGACCCATGCAATACACCAGGAGATCAAGGAGTTCGCCCAGAAGGTGATTGACGCGCAGCAGAAGGAGATCGACGAGCTCACTAAGATCCGCCAGGAGCTCGCCGGCGCGGCCACGCCGACTGCCTGAGAACTCCGGCGAGCCGCATACGAGGCCGGGATATCGATTCGGGTCAGACCGAATGCCGTCGGGGCATGCTCAAGACGCGGGCATTTCGGATGACGTCTGGACGCCATCGAGCCGGAATTTGGGCGCTCATGCGTCGTCGTTCCTGGCGTAATCGGTCCAACCTGGGCAGGCGGTGAACCCAGGGTCTCGCCGCCCGCCCAGACTGGCAAGGCTACTGGAAAAATCGGTGTAGAGCGCATCGGATCTTTGCCACTCCGCTGCTATGCGCTGCCGGCGTGACGATGCCGGGAAGCGGAAGGGTGATGCGTTGGACATCCTCTCCGAGCGAAAGCAGGTCCGGCGGACCGGCGATGTCATGGTGCGACCGTCGGCGCCCTGGACGCCGGCCGTTCATGCCCTTCTGCGACACCTCGAGGCGGTCGGATTCGACGGCGCACCACGCGTCGTGGGAACAGGCTT
>JAXDKI010000138.1:0-7173 GCA_034667245.1 Thermomicrobiales bacterium
CTTCCGCCCCAGTCACGTCGCCCGCCTCGTACTGACCCTGAATCTCGGCGAAGACCCGCGTAAAATTCGGTGCCGGCATACTCCCCGCACACCCCCGCTCCAGCGCGTCGATCATCCCCAACCCGCCCCAGCCACAAAAAACCGCCAACCGCCCGTCGCTCTGTCGGATCGCCTCCGAGATCGTCGTCCCCTGTGGCGTCCCTTCCACCTTCACGTAGCGAATCGTCGGCACCTCCGCGCTCAACCGCGCCCACAGCGCCGGTCCCATGCTCACCCCCGTCAACTGCGGCGCGTCCTGGATGATGACTGGAATCTCGACCGACCTCCCGATTCGCCCGTAGTAGTCCACCAACCCTGCCTGGTCCGGTTTCACGAAGTACGGCGGCAGCACCATCAGCGCGTCCGCCCCCAGCTCCGCCGCCCGTCGAGCCCGCTCCAGCGCCACCTCCGTCCCCGCCCCATCCGCCGACACCACAACCGGCACCCGCCCGCCCGCCGTCCCCACAACCGTCCGCGCGACCTCGTACCGCTCCGCCTCCGTCAGCTTGTACCCCTCGCTCGCAATCGCCAGCGTCGCAACACCCGTTGCCCCCTCCCCAATCACAAACTCGATCTCCCGCTCCAAACTCGCCAAATCGAGCGCCCCATCCTCAAAGAACGGCGTACACAAAATCGGAATGCAACCGCGAAGCTCAGTTGCCCTGCGGGACATGGTCATGTCGATCTGCTCCGTTCTCGCGCTACTCGTCATCACCAGGACACCCTCGCGATCCACTCACGCTCACGCCGGTCGTTAATGCGCAAGAGTGTGACCGACGAGGAGAGATCCTTCACTTCGTTCAGGATGACCGCGAGAGGGGCGTCCTCCATCTGGTCATCCTGAGCAAAGCGAAGGACCTCCCTCCGATTCCAGCCACAGCTGAGCCAGGTTCCCGAACCCCGCTACCAAAATCAGCAACCAGGCTTTGGCGCTCAGGCCGGCTTCGCATCCTGGTCCGCCGCCGGTGCCGCCTCGATCCCCTCAGGCGCCGGCGTCTTCGCTCCCTCCCGCCGCTCCCAACCCGGCGCAAACAGCGGCAGGAAGTTCGAGACCTCGTACGGGTGCTTTTCGACCTCCGCCCAATTCACATCCGTTCCCAACCCCGGCCCATCCGGCACCACGATCCGCCCATCGACGACGTGGACCGGGTTCGTCACCACCTCGCTCTCCCATCCCACGTTGAACTCGTCGAAGAGCTCCTGCACCAGCAGATTCGGCGTACAGGCCCCGATCTGCACGCAGACCGCCGTCGAGATCGGCCCCTGCGCCTGGTGCGGCGCCACCACCGCGTAGTTCGCGTCCGCCATCGCGCAGACAAACCGCGTCCTCAGGATACCGCCCATGTTGCTCGGGTCCGGCTGCAGGATGTGAACGCTGTTGTGCTTCAGGAGCTCCGCGAACTGGTGCGTCGTCGTAAAACTCTCGCCGGCCGAGACCGGCACCGCCAGCCGCCGCCCCACCTCCGCCGTCGCGTCGATCTTCGTGTGGTCCGTCGGCTCCTCGAACCACGTCGGCTCGAACTCCGCCAGCCGCTCCCCCACCCAAATCGACTCCGCCACGCTGAACCGCCGGTGCCCCTCGATCATGATCTCGACGCGCGGCCCCACCGCCTCCCGCACCGCCCGCGTGATGTCCAGCGACAGCTTCCGGTCGTCCAGGTCCATCGTCCGCCACGCCGCCCCGAAAGGATCGAACTTCAACGCCTTGTATCCCCGCCCGACGACCTCCCGCGCCTTCTCCGCGAACATCTCCGGTCGGCGCTCGCCCTGGTACCAGCCGTTGGCGTACGCCGGCAGCGTCTCGTGGTACCGCCCCCCGAGCAGATCGTAGATCGGTCGCCCCGTCTCCTTACCGATGATGTCCCAACAGGCAATCTCGATCGCGGCGACCGCGTTCATGTGGATCTGCGCGCCGTCGGAGTAGACGTCGCGCGCCATCCGCTGGTAGATCGTTTCGATCTGAAACGGGTCCATCCCCTCGTAGCGCGGCGCCAACTCGTGCACCGCCGCCTCCACCGTTTTCGCGAAGCCGTTCAGCGATCCCTCGCCCACCCCATACAACCCCGGCTGATCCGTGTCCACCCGCACGAACAACCAGTTCTTCCACGGATTCCCCACGATGTACGTCGTCGCCCGCGTGATGCGCACCCCTCGCTCCTTCCCAAGCGGAAACCCAGTCCCGTCGCAGCCAGTGGACAGAGATTCTAGCCCGGATGTCGAGGGGATGGTCACGCCTTGGTCACGGCACCTCCGCCCGCTCGCATTGACCGCATGATCATCCCGCGACGTTAACCATGCCGACCGAGCGACAAGCCGAGAAGGTGCGGATGGATCGGCGCGGGTCCAGACGCGGTCCGCTCAATTCACCCGGGGCAGGCGCATGACGCCTCGGCAACGTGCTGCGGATTCGTAGCGGGCTACCGCCTTGTGCGACAATCCCGTGGCGCAATCCTCGCCACCGAACGTCACCGCGCGGTGGACGAAAGCCAAGGCGGCCCCCCGATCTTGGGGGCGATGGAAGAGGGACACCCGTGCGCCGATGGGTCATTACCCTTGCACTGCTCGCAAACGCGCTCGCTAGCGGGTTGGTCCTGATCGAGTTCTGGTACGACTCCGGCTGGGGCAACGCCCCGCGCCCCTCCGCGACGACGGCGCAGGTGACGATCGTCGTTGCCGCCGTGGCCTTCGCCCTCAACCTGCTGTTGGTCCCCATCCTCGGCATCAGCTTTTGGGCGCGCGATCGCGGCACCCGACGTCTGGAGGCACGCCTCGCGGAACCGCGGGAAGCCCCGCAACCGGAAGAACCGATCACATGACCTCCCCCGCGCCCCGCCCATCTCTCGCACGCCTCGACGCGACACGCGACCATCGAGGAGAGCCGCGCGATCTTTGCACGGCCGGAACAGCTGATGCGCGAGGTACACTGGCTGCTGACGAACCCCGACCGCGCCATCGCGCGCCCGTTTGTTGTGCGATCACCAGGAGGACCCACTATGCTTCGCCGCCTCATGGACCTTGTCCGCCGCCCGCGCACCGACGACCGACCAGCCGACGCCACCGCGGACCGGGATTACGCGCAAGAACGCGAAGACCGGCGCGATGCGCAGATGAGCGACGAAGATAAAGCCTGGTCGGCTGCCAGTCAGCAACGGGACCGGGAAAACCGAGAGCGGAACCAACCCCCGCCCGTACGATAAGACCCAACGCGGCCGACTTCATCGTTGGGCGTGCCGGCCAGGAGCAGCCGCCAGGTTCGACGCGTCCCGTCCCGACACCTGCTGTCCCGACTGGGTGTCCGACTGTATCGAGTCCACCCGTCGCACGCTCGACCAAAGCGCCGCAACCGCGGCCCGCGCGGCGGTGCTGTGGGACGACAGCGCCCGCACCATCGAGCTATCCCGAGTGCTACGCGACGCCCTATCCCCGACCCAACTTCAGCCGAAAGTCAAACTGAACCGCGACCGGACGCCGGGTTACGCGAGGCGAATCCGGAGATAGGTGATCGAATCGCGGCCCGCTCGCGTCAACGTGTGGGCCGACGAGGAGCGTAGCCGAGCATGTCCCATCCATTCACGGCTTCCACACGGCCGGTCCGTGCGGCGGCAAAGACCGCGGTCTTCTTCCTCAAGGTCCTGCCGATGCTGCCGTCGAAACCCATCGACTGGGTAACGACGGCGCCCCTGGTCGAGCGGGTGCGCTACTCGACACCCGGCGGCGAGACGGACGGCGACCTCTACCGGCCGGCCACCGCCGGCCCGCATCCCGGCGTCGTGGTCTGCCTCGGCGTCGTGCCGTTCGGCGTCGACCACCCCCAGGTCCCGCGCCTCGGGGCAGCCCTGGCCCGCGCCGGCTTCGCGGCGCTGCTCTACTGGTCGCCGGCGATGCGGGATCTGCAACTCGATCCGGAGGACGTCGCCGGCATCGCGCTGGCGTACCGATGGTTGATCGAGCAGCCGTCCATCGATGCCGGCCGGAGCGGGCTGCTCGGGACCTGCGTCGGCGGCTCGTTCGCCCTGATGGCCGCCGCCAATCCCGCCATCCGCGATCGCGTCGCCTTCGTCCTGGCCTGGGCGCCATACTCCTCGATGCGGACGCTGGCGTGCGACATCGCAAGCGCCACGACCTCCTCCCAGGAAACGCCAACGCCGTGGGCAGTCGACCAACTGACCCGCAAGGTCTACGTCCGGTCCCTGACCGCCGTCCTGGAACCGGACGAAGCGGAGCGGCTGCGGACCGCGTGCGCCGATCGCGACGGGCATCTCGACGCCGGCACCCTGTCGGAGGATGGACGTGCCGTCTATCCGCTCCTCACCGCGCTGGACCCCGCGTCGGCGGGGGCGGCCCTGGAGCGGTTGCCGGCCGCGATGCTTGAGCGACTGGACGCGATGTCGCCGATCGGATGTGTGGGGGACATCCGCGCCCCGCTCCTTCTCCTGGCCCATGATCGCGACGACGCGGTGATCCCAATAGGGGAATCCCGGCGCCTGCGGACCGCGCTCGCCGGCCGCGCCGGCGTGCGGTACACCGAGTTCACGATGTTCAAGCACCTGGATCCGACCAAGGTGCGGCTGCCGCCGGTTGCCCTCGCCCGGGAACTCGGCAAGTTCTTCCGCTCCGTGTATCCCGTGTTTCGGCAGGCCGTGGCTCCGTGACGGAACCGGGCTCGACCCGAACCGTCCTGGTCTGTGGACCCGCGGTGTCCACATCCGGCTCAATCCGCAGGTGCGCGCTCACCCCCACCACCGGCCCAACTACCCGGATGCGCTCGTTTGCAGACAGGTCCCGGTACGGGTCAGATCAATCCGCGCCTTGTCGGCCCGCCTTATCGTAGACCAGGGCGGCGGTCGCCACGTCCTCCACCGCGAGACCCAACGACTTGAACAGCGTCACCTCATCGTGTGACGTCCGCCCCGTCGTCGTCCTGGCCACCACCTCTCCGAGCTCGCCGTCAATCTTGCCACCGGCGATGACGTCGCCCGATTCCTTGATTGCGGCCTCCCGCGAGTCGACAAAGACCCGCGCCCGCCGCAGCACCTCGTCGTCAAGCTCCCGCCAATCGGGCCGTGCCGCACCAACGGCGTTGACGTGCGCACCCGGCGAGAGCCACTCGCCCCGGAGCACCGGGGTCCTGGAGGTCGTAGCCGTCACCACCACGTCCGCCCCGCGCACCGCCTCCTCCGCCGAGGCCGCGGCGCGGACGCCGAACTCCTCGGCAAAGGCCTGCGCGCGGCGTGGACTCCAGACCCGCACCTCGCGGAAGTCGCGCACGAGCCGCAGCGCCGCCAGATGGCTGCGGGCCTGCACCCCCGACCCCAGGATCGCCAGCACCCCAGCATCGGATCTGGCCAGGTGCCTGGTGGCGACCGCCGACACCGCGGCCGTCCGCATCTCGGTGATCAGCCGCCCATCCATACTGACGAGCGGTTCGCCCGTCTCCGGTTTGAACAGGAGGATCGCACCGTGATGGGTGGGGAGATCCCGATTCTCTGGGTAGAAGCTGACGAGCTTGACCCCCAACGCGGTGCCGGTATAGGCAGGCATCAGACCCAGGAAGCCCTGGTGCTCGGCGACGGGGAGCATGACCCGCGTCGGCTGCACGACCGTACCGCCCGAGAATTCGGCCAGCGCCCGCTCCATCACCGGGATCAGTTCCTTCAGATCCAGCAGGTGACGGACTGCCTCTTCGTCCAAATCCAGCTTCATCGTGGCTCCTTTCTGGGCAATCGTCGGTGGACGCCGCGACCGGCGAGCGTCGTCCTACATGAGCGCCGACGAGCTGCACGCGAGCACACGGCGGCAGGTACTGTGGACGCGATCCGCGGAAGCCGCTGAGCCGTGGCACTCCTCCCCGCATCCGATCGAGCCCACGTATCCTCGCTCGTGAAAACTGTCCGTAACCGCGCGCCTTTCCTGGAATCGCCTATAGTGTACGGTCACCGATGTGGCATAGTCCTTGCCATGTGGTACGGAATGTCTCACGCGAGACGATTGGTTCGGAGAGGAGGAGTTTGTGCGCAGATTGACGTGGTCGCGTCCCCTCATTGGGGTCGTCATCGGGGGAGCGTTGGTCACCGGCTCGATTGCGGGGGTTGCCGCCCAGGACGGGACACCTGCCACCGATCAGACCGGGACGATGCTCTGCACGGTCGATCCCGCTTCCATCGACGAATTGCTCCCGCTGTGGTTCGGCGAAAGCGGGACTCCGCCCGCCATGCCGACGGAGCAGGAGTCTGTCCAGTCCGAGGCGGAGCTCCCACAGGGTTCGCCGGCGGACGAGGAGACGGCGGCCGCGCTCACGACGACCTTCCATGAGTTCATCGCCTGCTTCGACGCCGGCCAGTACGCCCGCGCCTTCGCGCTGGCGACCGACAACGCGATCGGCGCGTTCGGTCCCGACCAGAGCAACCCCGACGAGGACACGCCGGAAGAGGTTCGCGCCTTCCTCGAGGCACAGCTGGCGGGAACTCCGGTATCGGACGACGGTGGGACGCCGTCAGATCAGCCAACCGTCGTCTCCGAGGCCCGCGACGCCCGCCTGCTGGAGGATGGACGTGCCGGTGCCGTCTTCGAGAGCGAGGGCGATGTCCTCTTCGTCATCTTCGCGCAAGAGGACGACACCTGGCTGGTCGACGCCCTGATCAACGTGGCAGAGCAGGGCACGCCCGAGGCCGGCACATAACCCACCTCCGCTGACAAGCGCTCATTTCGAAGCGACCGCGGGGAGGGTTCTCGGCGGTCGCTTCGCATTTCATCCAGTCACGCTAACGTACCCGACCGTATGCCCAGATCAGATCCTCGTCGCTACAACCCGCGGCAACGCAATCATACCGAACCGGGTATTGACAAATCGGACTACGTGTTCTATTCTCGTTCGCAAGCGGCACACTCGGTACGCAGTGCGGGCCTGGGCAGCACCGACGCTGCCTCGGTTGATCACCGACCACCACCATCCGGATTGTTCCGTCCGTCCCCACCGCCGCCCGGCGCCGCCAGCAGGCGCCCACCCCCAAAAGCGCTCACCCCGCTCCGCGGGAGCGGGGCCGGGGGTGAGGGTCGTCCTCGGTGGGACCGCACGCACGGATCCCGTCGGCACCCGCCGAACCACAACCCCCTCTCACACAAAACCACGCCCAG
>JAXDKI010000139.1:0-10777 GCA_034667245.1 Thermomicrobiales bacterium
AGCCCGATCGACCCGGCGAGGACCGACGCTTCGTCGGTCAGAATGTCGCCGAACATGTTCTCCAGCACGACCACGTCGAACCGCGCCGGCTGCCGGATCAGTCGCATCGACATCGCATCGACCAGCACGTGCTCCAGCTCGACGTCCGGGAAGTCGGCGGCGACCCGGGTGACTACATCCCGCCAGAGTCGCGACGTCGCCAGGACGTTCGCCTTATCCACACTGGCGACCTTCCGCCGCCGCCCACGGGCGAGCTCGAAGGCAAGGCGCGTCACGCGCTCGATCTCGTGCTCGCGGTACACCATCGTGTCGACCGCGGCCCGCCCTCGCCGCTCCCGCCACTGCCGCGAGGGGCGGCCGAAGTAGATTCCGCCGGTCAGCTCCCGCACCACCATGACGTCGACGCCCTTGACGATTTCCGCTTTGACAGGCGACGAATCGGCAAGCGCGTCGTAGACAGCCACCGGGCGCAGGTTGGCGTAGAGCCCCATCCCCTTCCGGAGCGCGAGCAGACCGCGCTCCGGCCGGAGACCGACCTCGATCGTGTCCCACTTGGGACCGCCGACGGCACCGAGGAGCACCGCGTCGGCCTCCTGGCAACGTCGAAGATCCTCCGGGCGAAGCGGCACCCCGTAGGCGTCAATCGCGGCGCCGCCGATCTGAATCTCGAAGGTGTCGAAACGGTGACCGAACCGCTTTGCGACCGCGTCGAGTGCCTTCGTGGCCTCGGCGACGATCTCCGGTCCGACGCCGTCGCCGGGCATAAGCGCAATGGAGGCGGTAATCCCCACGGAGGTACTCCCGAATCTCGGCCGCGACGACGCACGGCCCGCGAGCGAGCGAACCCCCTGTTCGCCCGCGGCCAAACCGCGCGATCATAAACCGAGCGGCCGTCCGCCTGCCGCCTCGTCGGCGAGCGGTTGCCGGAGGCCAGACGCCAAACGAGGTTTTTCGACGGCGATGATCACGGGCGAGTTCGTACGATTACGATCGATTAGGCGGGACGATCTTCCGGTCCTCAGCGCCTGGTTCGACGATCCCGAGACGATGCGCCTCTGGGGTATGCCGATCCCATTGTCAACAGAGGATCAGTTCGAGCAGGACCTGGCTGGCCGCTTCGGGCGCTTCGACGATGCCGGCTACTTCATGGTCGAGTTGATGAACGGCACACCGATCGGCCGAATCGAGTACGAGCGCCTCGACCCCCAGGCACGTTCAGCCGAGGCCATGATCCTGATCGGAGCGCCTGACAGTCGCGGCCATGGCTACGGTACCGACGCCATGGTGGCACTCCTCCGGTACCTCTTCCATCAGCGCAATCTCCACCGTGTGGCCCTCTCCGTCATTGCCTGGAACGAGCGCGCGATCCGGTGCTATCTCAAGGTCGGCTTCGTCGTCGAAGGCCGCCTGCGCGACGACCTCTTCTTCGACGGCGCGTATCACGACCAGCTCCTCATGTCGATCCTGCGCCACGAATTCGATGCCCGCTGGGATGCAGGAATACCGGAGACCGGCGCTACTGCGGTCTCAGATCGATGACCAACCCGGAGCGGCGCAACGCCGTCCGATAGAACCACGGCGCTGCCAACGAGACGTAGATGCGCCCCTCAAGATCATCGATCAGTTGTTGCGGAATTCCTCCTGCACCGCGCGCGGCCCCCGCGAGGGCACCGGCGATCGCACCGCGCGCGTCCGTGGCGCTACCGGCGTTGACGGCCGAGAAGACGGCGTCCTCGAAGGTGTCGGCTGTCACCGCGGCGACGACCGCCGTCGCCACGACCGCCGCTGCCTCGATGCCATCGCCAAGCTCAGAGACCACGCGGCCTAGGGGCTCCCCTAAGGTGAAGAGCGCCGCTGCGGTTCGCAACCGCTCCGCGACCTCGCCGACGGCGACGAATTCGGCGGTTGCGGTTGCCCACTCAGTCGCCGGAACCTCGCCGCGTGCGGCGAGTTGGACGGCGAAGGCGACGGCGGTCGTCGCGGCGATCACAAGTGGGCTGCCGTGGGTCAATCTGGTCACGAGCTCGGCGTCGGCCCGGAGCTCGTTGGGATGAAAGGGCCCGACCGCGTGGATCAGACCGATCGGGATGCCCCGTGCCGCGACGTCGCCGGTGGCCGGGCCGTCCTCGTCGAGTGGCACCTGATAGATGAGTGAGTCAGCGGCGCGAGCGAGGGCCGCCTGGGTGTCGGCACCCATCCACCGCTTCGACTCGCCGGCGGCGAGGAAGCCGAGGCGGGCGCCGATATTGTCGGGATCGAGTCTCCCCTGATTGGCGGTGAACGACTCGACGATGCAGAGAGCGGTCTCCGATTCGTCGGTAAACTCGCCGGCTTTGATCTCGGCTCCGTCCGGGAAGATTCGGTGGTGATAGTCGTCGATCCGACCGAAGCGCTCGCCGATACGCTCGGCGCTCCAGCCGGCGACCGGCATCCCGAGCGCATCGCCGATCGCCATACCCAGGAGTGCTCCGAGAAACCGCTCCTGATCCGCTCCCCTGCTCGCCATGTCTGACTTCACCTCAACCGTCGCGTCCGGAGTGCACCTACATCTCGCATGCGGATTGTCAATTGCATGCCCTGCGCCATGCCAGGGATGGACAGCCTGCGGCAGTTCGCCTCGTTGCAGGTTTGACGGTCAAGACGCCAGCCCATAGACTCCCCGCGCGGGTCTCGCGATTACTAGACCCGGTCCGGCGCGTCCAATGGGAGTGGCAGATGGGGTCTGGAAAGGAGACGGGCCGCGGGTTCGGCACCACAGCCGTCCACGCTGGCGAGCGTCCCGCCAAACCCGACTTCACCCCGACCGCGATGCCGATCTACCTCTCTACGTCCTTCTCGTACGACGACGCGGCGACGAGCGAAGCCATCTTCGGCAACGAACGCCCTGGCTACGTATACACGCGATACGGTAACCCGACGACGCGAGCCTTGGAAGCCGCGATCGCGGCACTCGAGGGGACCGAGGACGCCATCGCGTTCGCCTCGGGTATGGCCGCGATCCACGCCGCGATCCTCAACGAGGTGAAAGCGGGAAGCCGGATCGTCGCCGCCCGGGAACTCTACGGCGCGACGTCGTCCGTGCTGGTCAACCTCTTCTCCTCACTCGACGTCGAGACGACGTTCGTGGACGTCTTTGACTTGACGGCGGTGGCTGCGGCGGTCGAAGAGATCCGGCCGCGGGTGCTCTTCTTCGAAACGGTCTCGAATCCATTGGTGCGGGTTGCGGATATTCGCGGTCTCTCAGAGATCGCGCGGCGGGTGCGGGCAACGGTGATCGTCGACAATACCTTTGCCTCGCCGTTGCTCGTCAATCCCGTCCGGCATGGCGCCCACGTCGTCGTCCACTCGACGACCAAATACCTGGGTGGCCACGGCGACGTGACCGGCGGCGCGATCGCGACCGATGCCGATCGCGCCTACGAGCTCCGTGAGCTCGCCAAGTTGACGGGCGGTATCGCGGGACCGTTCGAGGCCTGGCTCACACTGCGCGGTATCAAGACACTGCCGTTGCGCGTGACGAAGCAGTCCGAGAACGCGGCGGTGATCGCCAACTGGCTGGCGAGACATCCCAGGATCGATCGCGTGTATTACCCGGGACTGGCCGATCTCGGGCCGGCAGGTGAGCAATTCAACTCCTGTCTGCGGGGCGGGATGCTGTCGTTCGAGATCGCGGGGGCAGGGAGTGCCGAGGCACATCGGTTTCTGGAGGCGCTCCGACTCTGTGTGCCGGCGACGACGCTGGGTGACGTGTTCACGCTTGTGCTCTATCCCCTGATGTCTTCGCACCGCGGGATGGAGCCGGAGGAGCGGGCGGCGATCGGCATCGGCGACGGGTTGCTGCGGCTCTCCGTCGGGATCGAGGACGTGGAAGACATCATCGCCGACCTGGACCAGGCGCTGGATACTGTCGGCTAGCGGCTCGATCAAACTGTCCGTGAGACGAGGAGTAGAGAGTTGGGGATCGCTCCACCAGTCGCGGTCAACACGAAGCTGGCGGCGCTGCGGGCGCAGCTGCCGGCGGTGTCGCGGACGGTCTATCTCAATGCGGGGACGAACGGGCCAATCCCGAGGGTGGCCCACGACGCGTTAGTCACTGCCGCTCAGGAGGAGCTGGAGTGCGGCAGGATCGGACCGGGCATCTACGAGGGGCTGAACGAAGGCTGGAAACGACTGAGGTCCCTCATCGCCGAGATCTTCGGCGCCGATGCGGACGAGATCGCCCTGATGCGGAGCACGACCGAAGGGCTGAACGTTGCGCTCTTCGGTCTCGACTGGAGCCGCGGCGACGAGGTGATCACCACCAACCTCGAGCACAGCGGCGTCTTCTCACCCCTTGGTCTCCTCGCCCATCGCCACGGTGTGGTCGTGCGGACGATGAACATCGGCTACGGCGAAGGCGATGTGGTCGGCCAGCTCGCGGCGGCGTTCACACCAAGAACGCGCGCGATTGCGATCTCCCATCTTCAGTGGTCGTCGGGCGCGATCATGCCGCTTAAGGAGCTGGCGGCAGAGGCGCGAGGGCGCGGCATCGTCACGATCGTCGATGCGGCGCAGTCGGCGGGCCAGATGCCGGTCGACGTCCACGATCTTGGGGTCGATGCCTACGCGCTCTCGGGTCAAAAGTGGCTCGGTGGGCCGGGCGGGTCCGGGGCCCTCTATGTGCGGCGAGAGAGTCTGGCGATGATTCGACCGACGTACATCCGCTACGGCGGGTTCGATCCAACCGGGTTCATCCTGCCAAGGGCCGGGGCAGAGCGGTATGAGATGGGCGAGGTCTACAATCCCGCGACGCGGGCGCAGGCGGCGGGATTGCGCTGGCTCGTCGACGAGGTTGGGCTCGACTGGCTCTATGCCCGGATCGCGTCCCTCGGCGGGCGCTGCTGGAACGGACTCCAGAGCGCGCCTGGGGTGACGGTGATCACGCCGGGCGATCGGATGGCCGGTATCATCTGTTTCAACGTCGAGGGCTGGCCGGCGAAGGAGCTTGCCGGAGCACTCGGCGAACGTGGGTTCACGGTTCGCCACGTCGATCAACCGCCGTGCCCGTTGTCGGTGCGGGTCTCGACGGGCTGGTGGAACACCGAGGACGAAGTCGACGCCTTTGTCGAGGCGGTCGGGGACTTGGCCAAGACTCCGCCGTCGGTAGGGCGTTGAACGAGACCAGCATGACGGTCTTCGTCGAAGAGTTGTTCGCCTCGCCCTCCGCGGGCGGCGGTCGTGAATCAGGAGGAGCGCGATGACCGACGGCGCAGAGCTGGCGCCAATCTGGCCGGCGGGGTATCGGGCGGCGCTCTGTCTGACGTTCGACGTCGACGGCCACTATGCCGAGGCCAATTCCCGTCAGCCCGACGAGACGAACTGGCTGTCGCAGACGGCCTACGATCCGGCCGGCACTGCCCGCATCCTCGATCTGCTGGCCGACACCGGCGTGCCGTCGACGTTCTGTTGGGTCGGGCGGACGGCCGAGGATCGCCCGGACCTGGTCGAGCGCGCGGTTGCCGAGGGGCATGAGATCGCGCTCCATTCGTGGGACCACCGCTACTACAACCGCCTGAGCGACGAGGAGCAGCGGAGCGACATGGTCCGCAGCTTCGAGACGCTGTCCAGGATCTCCAAGACGCCGCCGACTGGTCACAAGACGGCCGGCTGGCGCTTTACCGAGTTCACCCATCGACTGGCGCAGGAGCTGGGACTCGACTGGGTGATGGACATCCCGACCGGCGACCTTCCGGAGCTCATGCAGCCCGATCCGTTGCGGCCGCCTCTGGTGCAACTCCCCCCGTCGTGGCTGTACAACGACTACTCGTTCTTCGTCGATCGCCTCTTGACGCCGCAGCAGACCTTCGAGTTCTGGCGTGACGACCTGGACGTCTTGCGGACCGAGGGCAAGCTGATGTGTCTGACGATGCACCCGTTCGTCAGCGGCCGACCGGGACCATCGCGCGCCCTCGCCCGCCTGATCGACTATGCCATCGACGCCGGCGACGTCTGGATCGCGCGGGCCGATCACATCGCACGCTGGTGGCTCGAACGCCACGAAGACTTCGACGATCAAGGTGTGGTTGGGGCGAGTGCGGAGTAAGCGAGTCCCTCGCGATCTCCAATTGACCAGCAGTACGAATGGAGACCATCCCGTTTATGGGCGGTGACCTGCTTCTGATCAACGGTCGCATCCTCACGATGGACCGGAATCGGCCCGCGGCGAGTGCGATCGCGATTCGCGCCGGCAGAATCGTTGCGGTGGGGAATGACGCCGAGGCGCGCGCGGCTTGCGCGCCGGGTACGGAGACGATCGATCTCAACGGGAGAACCGCGACACCGGGCCTGAACGATGCACACGCCCACCCGATGGCCGCCGGGTTCGCCCTGGCGGACCTGAACCTGAGTACGCCGCCGAACCGGTCGATCCGCGATCTGGTGGCTCTCGTTCGGGAGACGACGACGGAGCGCCCGCCGGGAACCTGGATCGTGGGTCGGGGATACGATCAAGCGCGGTTGGAAGAGCAGCGGCATCCGACGCGAGATGACCTCGACGAGGTCGCGCCCGACCATCCGGTACTGCTGATCCGTGCCTGTCACCACATCGGGGTTGCGAACAGCCGTGCACTTGCCCTTGCCGGTATCAGTGCCGCGACGCCGGATCCCGAGGGTGGAACGATCGACCGGGACGAGCATGGCGAACCGACCGGGGTTTTGCGGGAGACCGCGTACGAGCAGGTTCGGCAGGCGACCGGCGACCCGACGGAGGGGCAAATTGTCGAGGCGCTGGTGCTTGGCGGTCGGGCGTTCCTTGCCAGCGGTGTGACGAGTACGGTCGAGGCTGGGATCAGCCGGCCGGAGCAGCTCCGAGCCTATCAGCGTCTCCGCCTCGAGGGGCGTCTGCCGGTGCGTTCGTATCTGATGATGCTGATCGACGAGACGCTCGACGACTTAGTGGCGCTCGGAGTTCAGACCGGTCTGGGTGACGAGTGGTTAAGGATCGGCCCGGCGAAGCTGTTCAGCGACGGTAGCATCGGCGGGCGAACGGCGCGGATGCGACGGCCGTACGAGGGTGAGACCGACAACGTCGGGCTCTGGATGATGCCGGAGGAGGAGCTGAAGGCGAAGGTCCGGAGGGCGCACAGTGCCGGTTTTCAGGTCGGCATCCACGCGATCGGGGACGCCGCGATCGATCTCGTCCTCGACGCGTACGAGGAGGCGATGCGAAGCGATCCGCGACCGGATCCGCGCCACCGGATCGAGCACTGCTCGATCGTCGACGAGGCGACGATCGCGCGGATCGCGCGGTTGGGGGTGATTCCGGTGCCGGGGACGTCGTTCCTCTACCACTTTCGGGATGCGTACGTGCAGAATCTTGGCTACGACCGACTCCGTTACACGTATGGGATGGCGAGTTTCGCCCGGCACGGGGTCGTCGCGGCGGCGAGTACCGACGCGCCGGTCGTGCCGACGAGTGCGACGATCGGTCTGCAGACGATGATGACGCGGCGCGACGTGAGCGGTGCCGAGGTCTGGCCGGAAGAAGCCGTCTCACTCGACGAGGCGCTGCGGGCATATACGGTCAACGGTGCCTATGCCTCGTTCGAGGAGGGGATCAAGGGGACGCTGGCACCGGGCATGCTCGGTGATGTGACGGTGTTCGAGACCGATCTCCAAGGCGCCGCGCCGGACGAGATCGGGGACGTTCAGATCGACTACACGATTGCGGAGGGGCGGATCGCCTACGCGCGGGCGTAGGTCGGACGCGGCGGAGGAATGAACGTGACGCGACTCACTTACATCGGCCATTCGGCGTTCCATCTCGAAGCGGACGGCAAGAGCGTGCTCGTCGATCCGTTCATCACGGGTAACCCGACGGCGACGTTGCCCGCGAGTCAGTTCAGTCCGCAGACGATCCTCCTCACCCACGCCCACAACGATCACGTTGGCGACACCGTCGAGATCGCGACGCGGACCGGGGCGACGGTGATTTCGACCTTCGAGCTCGGCGCGTGGCTGGCGAACCAGGGTGTGAACGCGAACGGAGCGAATCACGGGGGGACGGTCGCCTTCGACGGCGGGACGACGAAACTGACGCCGGCCTGGCACACCTCGAGCTACAACGAGGGGGGCAACTTCGTCGCGCCCGGCATCCCGGCCGGGATGGTGGTCCGCTTCGGCGGCGCGACGATCTACTTTGCCGGCGACACCTGCCTCTTCGGCGATATGAAGTTGATCGGCGAGGAAGGGCTCGATGTCGCCGTACTCCCAATTGGCGATCACTTCACGATGGGACCGGTTGATGCGGTGCGGGCCGTTCGTTTCCTCGAACCGAAGCTCGTGATTCCGTGCCACTACAACACGTTCCCGCCGATCAAGCAGGACCCGGAGCGGTTCAAGCAGATGGTCGAGGAGCAGACGAGCGCCCGGTGTCTGCCGCTAAAGCCGGGGGAGTCGCACGAACTGTAGAGGACAGAGGGCAGCCGGCAGAGGGCAGAAAAGGGTGCTGCCCTCTGCCGACTGATCGCACATGGATGCCTTAAACGACGAGTTGCGCCGGACGGCGTATCAGAAGAAGGCGGTGAGTAAGATCGGGCCGGCAGCGGTGCTCGATCTGGCGATCGCGTTTTTCAAGGAGCGCGGTTATCGCGCGGGACGGACGGGGCGACCGAATCAGGTGTTCGTTATGGGCGGCGCCGAGGGCGGGTTACCGCGGGTGACGGGCGAGGTGACGGCGCGGCCAGACGTGGGGAAAGCCGGCACGACGTTGGTGACGATGGACGCGGCGGGCGAACGCCTGGGACCCGCGATGCGGGAGTTCCACCTGACGCTGCGCCAGCAGGGGCGAGTTGCGGCGCGGCCGGCATCGGAGGCCCGAGGCTCCGACCCCTTAAGATGACGGGTTGCCTCGATCGGAATGACGGTGCTTGTTGCGTCACCCCACAGGGTGACCGCTTGCGACAGGGAATAGAACAAATAGTCTTTTTGGCTAATACTCTTCGAGCGAGTCGCAGGAGCGGGCGGAACTGATGCGGGGCGCAGCCCGATCGTTCAGTCGAAGAAGTCCTTGTCGTCCTCGGTCAGGTAGGGCTTGGCGGCTTCGGGGATGAGGTCGACGCCCATGCCGGGGCGGTCCCAGACGTCGATGAAGCCGTCCTTGACGATGGGGTCGGGGAGGCCGTCGACGATGTCGTACCACCAGGAGGGGTTGCCGATGGGGTATTCGAAGGCGATGTAATTGTTGGGGAGGGTGGCGCAGACCTGGACCAGCGCGGCGAGACCGAGAAGGCCGTTGCCGGTGCCGTGCGGGGCGATCAGGATGCCGTGGAGGTCGGCGTACTCGGCAACCCATTTCAGCTCGGCGATGCCGCCGACGTCGCAGGGGTCGGGGCCGATGATGTTGACGGCGTGGCCCTCGATCAACTCCTTGAAGTTGTGGCGGAGGTAGATCTGTTCGCCGGTGTGGATCGGGATCGTCGAGCTGCGGGTCACCTCGCGGTAGACGTCGGGGGCGACCCAGGGGATGTAGTCGCCGGTGATCAGGTCTTCGAGCCAGAGGAGGTGGAGCGGCTCCAAGGCCTTGGCGAGTCGGACGGCGTCGGGGACAGTCCAACCGGGACCGCAGTCGAGGGCGAGACCGATCTCGTCGCCCAAGACCTCCTTCATCGCCTCGACGCAGGCGACGACGTGCTTGAGACCGCGCTCGGTGAGGAGACCGCGGACGAGCTGACCGTGGAAGACGCTCGCTTCGGGTTCGCCGTAGAAGAAGTCGGGGACCTCGGTCTTCATCGCGCTGTGGAAGCCGATGCCCTGCTTGATGATGGTGAAGCCCTCTTTGGCGGCTTTCATCTCGGCCATGTTGTCGGCGAAGTCGGCGGGGGTGTAGCCGGTCAGCGGGAAGCGGACGGCGCCGTTGTAGACGCGGACGCGGTCGCGGACTTTGCCGCCGAGGAGTTTGTAGACGGGAAGACCGGCGGCTTTGCCGGCGACGTCCCAGAGGGCCATCTCGACCGCGCTGACGGCGCTGCCCCAGGGTTTGAAGCCGCCGCGCTGCCGGATGCGGAGCATCACGCGCTCGACGTTGGTGGGGTCTTGGCCGAGGAGGGCGAGTTTGAGGGCGAGGACGTGGGGTTTGAGGTACGGCTTGTAGGACTCGACTTCGCCGTAGCCGTCGAGGCCCTCGTCGGTGACGATGCGCACGACCGGGTTGCTGCCGAGGACAGCGCATTTGACGTCGGTGATCTTCATGGGTCGACTCTCAGGTTATGGGTGTCGGGCGACGAGTCGAAACGGCCGATCTGGTTTCGGCGCGAGCTGGAACGTGCTTCGATTGTCGCAGATGGGCCTGGGCTTTGGGATGCCGGCAGCAATGGCCGTCATCTCTCCGTAAGGTTCGAATGACGGGACGATGAGAAGTCCTTCGCTGCGCACAGGATGACCAGGGGGGGAGGGGCCTCCCATCAAGCCATGCGGGCCGTTCGGCGTTGAGGGGATTCCCCGGAGATTTGCATCAGCTCGATGGCAATGCCGTCGGGGTCGCGGATCCAGGCCTGGAGGTTGTGATCGAGGCCCTGTTTGGGTTCTTGCTCGATCGCGACGCCGTTGGCTCGGAGCTGCTCGACCGCGGCGAGGAGGTCGTCGGTCAGGAGGCAAATGTGCTGGAAGCTGTGGGGACGGTCTGCGCTCGGTTCCGGGCCGCCGGGGAAGAGTTCGAGGAAGCGGTCGCCCGCGATGTGCAGATAGACGAGCATCAGCGACCCGTCGGAATGGTTGAGCCGGAAGGACTCGGCGAGACCGA
>JAXDKI010000140.1:0-12649 GCA_034667245.1 Thermomicrobiales bacterium
TTCGCCGGCGCTCAGGATGACAAATGGAGGACACCCCACTCACGGTCATCCTGAGCGCCAGCGAAGGACCTCTTCTCGTTGCGGCGCCCGTGTCTTTACGTCGCCGGCTGGCCGGCTGGGATTTCGGCGTTGCGGAGGACGTAGACCTTGTTGGCGGGTTGCGCGGGCGTCTGGCTGAAGTAGACGACCCAGGGGGAGCCGGTCTGGTCGGTTGTGACGACGGCGAGACCTTGGGAGTTGGGGTCGTCCTGGGTGAGCAGGCGTTCGGGGCCGGGTTGGATGGAGCGGAAGGAGATGGCGACGGCGCCGACGTCGACGACCGAGCTGAAGCCGACGTTGTAGACGATGTAGACGGTCCCCTGCTGGTTGATGGTGATCGAGGGGTAGGTGCCGCGATCGCCGGCGGTGATCAGGACGTCGCCGCCCCACTCGGTCGACTCCGCTGGGAGGCGGCGGACGAAGAGGAAGGCGTCGTTGAGCTGCCGCGTGAAGGCCATGACGATGCCGCCGTTGGGATCGGCCGCGAGGTCGACGTAGCGGGCGCCGAACTGCTCGCCGCGTCCGACGACCAGCGCTTCCGGCGCGCTCCAACCCTCCGGATTGTCGAGTGGCCGCGCTGCCCAGTCGATGCGAGCGGCGGTGTCGGGACCGGTGGCGGAGGTGTAGACCGACCAGACGGCGACCAGGCGATCGCCATCGACGGCGAGCTGAGGCCAGGTGCCGACGGCGGTTGGGAAGTGCGGGTTGACCGCGATCGGCTCCGTCCACTCGCCGCCCGGAGGTAAGTCGCTGGCGAAGACGTCGGCGTTGAGGGTGGATGTTCGTCGTGCCTCGGCGCTAAAGGCGCGCTGGTCTTGCCAGAGGACGTGGAGCGTTCCGTTCTTGTCGATCGCGAGCGACGGTGCGATCTGATGACCGGCGTTCGGGCTCGGCGCGACCTCTGCCGGCTCGGTCCAACCGCCGCTGCCATCCTCGCGGGTGTACATCAAGACGCTGAAGACGCCCTGGGCGCCGGTGGCCTGATCGGAGTAGACGAGGTGGACCAGTCCCCGGGCATCGACGACGGCGGAGGCGCCGAACTGGAAGTCACCGCCCGACATCGGCGTTGCCGGCGTCCAACTGCCGGTTGAGGGGTCGTATTGGGAGGCGTAGAGCCGGCCCTTGTCCTTGTCCGGGCCCTCATCTGCCTGGGCGCTGAAGAAGGCCCAGGCGCCGCCGTCCGGCGTGGCAACCAGCGTCGGCGACCATGACCTGATTCCCCACAGCTTATAGGTGCGGTTGGTGTCGCCGGAGCGAACGTTCAGCACCGCGCGCTCGGGACCCTCGGTCCGTGCGACGCCGTGGGCGCTGGTGCAGGCCCCCCAGAGTCCGGCCAGCGACGTTCGTGCGGTCGCCTCGCCGTCGGTCAGCCAGGCGGCGAAGACGCCGGGAGGATTCGGTTGGAGCGCGGCGAAGCCGGTGGTCAGGAGGTCGTAGTTGAGGAGGAGGCGCGAACCGCCTCGCTGCTCGGCCCAGACGTAGGCCGTTCCGTCCGCGGTCGTCTCGATCAGGACTTCGTCGCCCGCCAGCTTCTTGAGGCGGGAGGCGGACTGCCCGCCGAAGCACTCCTCGGGGCGGGGCGGGTCGAGCGCGGCCAGGCGGACCGTGCCGCCGCCATTCGCCAGGGTCAACGTCGCGCCGTCCGGCGCGTCCTCGACCGCGGCGACCTCCAGCGCCGGAGGATCGGCGACCGGAGGCAGGGACGCGAGTTCTGACGCGCCGGCCAGTGATGGGGCCAGGGGAAGGGCTTGCCCGTCGTTGGAGAGGGCGGGGTTGGCACCGTCGTGGTCGATCTGGAAGACGAGCGCGATCCGGGTCGTCTTGCCCTTGGCGATCTTGACCCCGGCGTTGATGTTCTTCGGTTCGAGTCCGAGCGTTTCCGCCGAGGTCTGGGTGGAGCGGCTGGCAAAGCCGCCGGGCTTGGCACTACCTGTCAGGCGGATGGCGAAGTCTTTGGGCAATAGGGTGGCGGTTTTGGTGCTCCAATTGGTTGCGTCGGCCACGACGACGATCCAGTCCTTGCCGGCCCTTGGCTTCAGATTGACCTCGGCGATCTCCTCGCCGCGTTTGGCGGCGACGATCGCGAGCCGGAAGTTCCCGGCGACGAACGCGGCCTCCAGCGGACCGGCGGCCACCACTGGCGAAGCAACCGGCGATGCGACCGGTGATGCCTCGGGCGGCGCTTCGGGTGACGCTTCCGGCGCGGGCGTCGACTCTTGAGCAAAGGACGGCAGTGCCGAATGGGCCGCCAAGAGGGTGACGATGAGCGCCAGCGAGGCGACGAGACCGATCCGCCGGGACAAGCGTGCGCGGTGCATCCGGTGCATCTCCTCTTGGTGGCTGATAGCGATGTCCGGATGGGACGCCGACCGCCGGCTCCGTCTGGACACTCGCGCCCGGCGGGGCAGCGCGGGTAGACCGGTGGATTACCTACCCGTACGGTATACAACCTCGGGCGGTTGGGATACAACCGACCAGGACTCTTTGGCCAGGGTCACTCGACGTCGAAGAGCTCGGCGAAGAAGGAGCGCCGCGTCGCGAGCCTGTCCGACTGATCGGGCTCGGCGTCGTCCCCGTCGACTGGTCGCTCGTACGTCGCCTGTCCCTCGTGCTGCGCACCAATCGCGACGAGTTTCTCCAACTCCCCGCGGTCGAGCCAGACGCCCCGGCAGGAGGGGCAGCGGTCGATTTCGACTCCCTGCCGCTCCAAGGTCTGGAGCTCCGCCCCGCAGGCAGGGCAGATCATGCGCTCCGAGTCCCCATTCACGTCGTTCCCGTTCCCCACCCGTTCCACCCTTTCGTCTCAGTCTACGTCGTCGGTACCTGTTCAAACTCACAGGACCGTCCGTTTTGTCGCCGCATCAGGAGAAATGGCGTCTCGACGCCGCGCACCGGGCTGAGGAATCGCTCGCCGCGCACGAACCCGGCCCGCTCGTAGACGCGAATCGCCCGCTCGTTGAATGCTGCCACGCTGAGGCGAAACCCGGCCGGTCGGAGCCCCTCCCTGGCAAGGGTGAGGGTGGCGCAGACGAAGCTTAGTCCGAGTCCACGACCGGTCAGGTCTGGACGTAGGCCGAGACCGATGTCCAGCAGAGGCTCCTCGTACAGGCCGGCCTGGTGCCCGCCGGGAACCTGCCCGGCGAGGCCGAAGCAGACAAATCCGACCAGTGACCCCGCGTCGTCGTCTGCGACAACACAGGTGACGACCGAATCGAGTAGCTCCGCCGGGTCGTCGGTGGGGTCCCAGTTGTAAAACTCGTATGGCGCGGGGTAGCGCCAGGCCACGATCGCCTCGACGTCGGCGGGAGTGATGGCACGGAAGGCGACATGCATACCGGGATGATACGCGGGAGGGGAGGTGGAAGGAAGCGGGACGGGCTACGGCGTTTCTCCCCCAATGGTCATTGAGATCGGGACGACATCGGATTCTCGACAGCATGCCCCTTGCGCCAGCCCCGATTATGGACCATCCTGCCCCTTGTGATGGAGGCGCAGGACGACCAACTCAGCGTCGAGGCGGCAGGTCGGATCGCGGGGATTTCCCCGCGAACGCTCCGCTCCTGGATCGTGCACGGCAAGCTGCCCGCGTATGCCGGTCAACGCGGCAAACTCGTCCGCCTCGGCGATGTCCTCGCGCTCGCCGACGCGAATGGCGACGACCACCTCCCAAGGGACGCCGAGGCGGCGTGGGGTGGACAGGCCGAGACGGACCTCGCGCTCGAAGAGCCGCCGGCCAATCCCGCGATCGACGCGATGTTCGCGGAACTCCGGGACGGTGTGCTCTGGCCGCTCGCCGAGCGGGTCGAGGTGCTGGCGCGGGAGAACGGCCGACTCGCCGCCGAACGCGACGCCGCCCTGTGTGCCCGCGACGAGGCTGCCGGCCGGTTCGGATCGGACAACCGCTTCGTCGATCGGCTGGTCGAACTGCTCCAGGCGGAGCTCGACGCCGCCCACCAGCGGATCGCCGAGCTGGAAGCTCAACTCGCGCAGTCGGCGACTCTGACGGCCGCGGACGAGCCCGCCGTGATCCGGCCGGTCGTCCACTCGGTGCGAACACCGTGGCGAGACCGCTTGGCGCTGGTCGTGGGCGCAGGAGCGGCTGGTCTCACGATCGCCCGTCGACAGCGAGAAAATCCGCGATCTCGGGGAGACAGTGGGTCCGACCGCACTCCGGGCGGTCGCTGAACAAGCCGTGGGTGTCGTGACATAAATACCGTCGAAACCTGCGAATCGGTTGTCGCGTCGGAGATAGGGTAGGGCGTAGCGCTCGGACTGCTCCGTGGTCATGGCGGTGGTTCTGCCCGAAAGACAGCATCCGCGTCCTGTCTAGAATGTAGGATGCGGACGATCTCGATCACGTTGCCCTGGATGCGGTAGTAGAGGACGTGGACTTCGACAGGATGGGAGCGAAGACCGGGATAAAGGACTTCTCTGGCAACACCCAGCTGAGGGTTGTCACGCAGTGCTTCAATGCCAGAGCGCAGGGCTGCATGATAGGCATTCGCCTGGTGCACTCCCCATTGCCGCAAGCTGTATAGCCGAATGTTGCGTATGTCCCGTTGCGCGCGTGGGGCAATCTCAAGTCGAAGCCTACGGGCAGACATCGGGGTCGGGTTGATCACCGCGGCGGTACATTTCGTCGGCTTCTCGACTCAGTTGTTCCATAAGCTCAGGCGTCCACTCAACACCTTCGCCACGATCGAGTTCATCTAAGCCGATCCGGAGCTTTGACCGAAGGTCTTGTACTTGCTGTTCGCGTGTTGCCAGCTGACGTAGTGCCTCGGTGACGACTTGGTCGGGGTCGTCGTACTGGCCTGAGGCGACGATTTGGTCTATGAGGGCTTCGTGCTGGGGGGTGAGCTGGCGTGGCATCGGTGTTTCCTCCTCGCGCCCAGGGTAGCAAACTCCGCTCCGGTTGGACAGCAGGTGTCCTCAGGCGGCGGGGTCAGAATCGGGAGCGTGTGTTGGGGGAGAAGCGTCGCTTGCCGGATTGTCACTCCTGCTTCAGGAGCCAGTTCGCGGGATCGGTTCGCACATGCACGATTCGCAAAACGCGGATTGCCTTTCCTTCGACGCGCTAAAGAACACAATGCTGCTCGACTAGGTAGGAACGGAGCCCAGACCGGAGGTCTTCTCGTAGATGACCGATCTCGGCGTGCGTAGCAAGAGCTTCGAGCGCGACCCGAATCGCCGCGGCATAGCTGTCCGCCTGTTCGGCGCCCCATCGCCCTCGTGTCTAGACGAGGATATCCTCGAAATCCGCTTCGGCAAACGGAGAAAGGACGACAGTTTGCTTACGGGCAGACATCGGGGTTTGGCTGGTGGCCGGCTTCGAACTTCATCCGAGCGTTCAGCCTGATCTGGTCGAAGCGCTCGTCGGTGAAGGGAGTGCCCTCGCCGCGATCGATTTGCTCGTCCGCCTCGGCAAGGGAGGCGCGTAGCCGCTCCAGCCGATCGCGCTGATCGAGCAGTTGGAGGGCTTCGCTCAGTACTTCCTCAACATCGCTGTAGAGTCCAGTGTCGATCTTGTTTTGGATCAAGGCTTCGAGTTTGGGTGTGACGGTGATGCTCATCGAAATATCCTCCTGAGGTCCAGACTAGCAGAGGCTGCCGCATTTGGACAGGAGAGCCGCCATCGTTCGCCGCGGAACCAGGATTAGAAATTCTGCCGGAATCACGAACACCTGGAGTGGTTCAATCTGCTCCCCCGGTATGCGCACTGCGGTGCCCGGCGGTCATGGAATGACACTCGCCTGCCGGTAGGTGCGCGAGGAGGTGGCGCCCCGGGGGTGCAGACCCGGGGCGCCGTGGAGGGAGGAGATGGGCCGGGCTGGCTGAGGTCCCGGCCGGGGTGGAGAGTTCGTCGAGCTGTCGAGGCGCGGTGACCGCTCCTGCCCGGCCGACGTGCAACCGTTGTGCGGTTGCGTCTCTATCCTGAAGGGGCAGCGGCCTGCCCGCATCCGATGAATTACCGACTTCGCCCACGCGAGGGGTGCGTAGTTCTACCGAGGCTGTGGCTGTGGCTGTGGCTGTGGCTGGGGTGCCGGTCAGACCAATCCCTGACGCAGTGCCTGGGCGATGGCAGCGGCGCGGGACGGGACGTCGAGCTTGTCGAGGATGTGTCCGACGTGGCTGGACACGGTGCGCGGGCTGAGGAACAGGACCTCCGCGATCTCGCGGTCGGAGTGACCTTCCGCCAGGAGCCGGAGCACGTCGCGCTCGCGTGGTGTGAGGAGCGCAGCGTTGCCTGACAACCCGGTGGATGTGCCCGGAGTGCGGGCGGACCCGTCGGGCTGGGCGAGTCGATCGATGGCCGAGACGAGTTCGGCGGCCTCGGTCACGGCCTGCTCGCTCGTGAGGAGACGCCCGCCGTCGAATGCGGTGGCAAAGGCGTCACGGTCGAGACGACGGCGCAGAAGATCGAGCGTTCGCTCCAGGCGCGGCCGATCGACGGCATAGATCGGAATGCCGATGACTTGTCGCAGTGCCGCCGCCCCACCGAGCAAGCGGACTCGCGCCGGCGCCGGGAGTCGGGCGTCGTCGATCGCCGCCAATCCCTCCAGGCACTCCGCGACGCCCCGCAGGTCGCCGAGCTCGGCGCGAAGCGCGAGTGCCGTCGCCAGGGCAGATCCCGCCCCGCGCGGATCCGCCTGTGCAAGGGCGACGAGACCGAGGTTGGCCTGTGCCTCGCCGAGGCCGGCTTTGTCGCCGAGCTCGCGGAAGAGGTTCACGGCCTCTTCGAGGAGCGGGCGGGCGACGGCGGCATCGCCGCGGCGAGCGGCAACGGCGCCGAGGTTGTTGTGGGAATAGGCGATGCCCCGGAGGTCGTGGAGCTCGCGGCGGATGGTGAGCGCTTGCTGATGAAGGTCCCAGGCGCGGGTGAGATCGCCCTCCGCGAGCGCCAGGTCGCCGAGGTTGTTGAGCGAGAGTGCCAGCCCCGGGCGATCGCCCAGTTCCCGGCGGAGCGCGAGGCTCTCCTCATGAAGCTCTCGGGACCGCTGGTAATCACCGCGGTCCGTCGCGAGGATGCCGAGGTTGTTGAGGCTGTCGGCGATGCCGTGCCGGTCGTCCAGGTCGCGGCGGAGGGCAAGACTCTCCTCGTAGGCGGTCTGCGTGCGCGCCAGGTCGCCGAGGTAACTGACGAGGTTGCCGAGACTATTGAGCGCCGAGGCGCGCTGATCCGGCGGTGCATCTGTCCCGACCGCGAGCGCGCGTTCGAGCCAGGAGCTCCCTTCGCGCAGGTAGCCACGGATCTCCCAGTATCGCCAGAGCGCGCCGGCCAGGCGCAGCGACGGCTCGGCCGCGCCCTGGTCGAGTAGCCAACTCAATGCAGCACGAAGGTTGTCGTGGTCGGCGTCCAGCCGCCGCAGCCAGGTCCCTTGCTCGCCACCACGGAGGGCGTCGCCGGCCGCGACCGCCAGGTCGAGAAAATGGTCGGCGTGACGCTGCCGAATCGCGACCGGGTCGTCCTCCGTCGCCAGCCGCTCCAGCCCGAACTCGCGAATTGTCTCCAACATCCCGAAGCGAACGCCCCCCAGCCCGGCCTGCTGTGCCGTCTCTTCCTGCTGGAGCAGGCTGCCGTCGACGAGGGCGGCGATGCCGTCGAAGACGGACAGGCGGACAGACGGAGAGACGGGGGGAGGAGAGGCGTCGTTCTGTCCGCCTGTCCGCCTGTCCGTCTGTCCGCCTATAAATTCGGCCGCGTCCAGGGTGAAGCCGCCGACGAAGACCGAGAGGCGGCGGAAGAGCGTCCGCTCCTCGGGTGTCAGGAGGTCGTAGCTCCAAGCGACGGCGTTGCGCATCGTCTGGAGACGGGTGGGCAGGTCGCGCGGGCCGCCGGTCAGGAGAGAGAGGCGACGCTCCAGCCCCGTGACGAGCGCTGCCGGCGAGAGGATGCGCGTCCGCGCCGCCGCCAGCTCGATCGCCAGCGGCAACCCGTCGAGGCGCCGGCAGAGGGCGGTGATGGCGGCGGCGTTAGCATCGGTCAGCGCGAAGGCCGGATTGGCGGCGCGGGCACGCTCGACGAAGAGCGCGACCGCCGGAGCTTGCGCCAGGATGTCGAGACCGGTCCGTGCCTGGTCGGGAGGCAGTGGGAGGGGAGGGACGGGGTACTCCTGCTCGCCGGAGAGGCGGAGCCGTGTCCGGCTCGTCGCCATGATATGCAGGGCGGGGCAGGCGGCGAGGAGAGCGGCGAGGTCCGAGGCGGCCTCGACGAGATGCTCCAGATTGTCGAGAACCAGCAGGAGTTGGCGATCGTGCAGCGCCGCGGCGAGTCGCTCCGAGAGCTGGCGATCCGGAACGTCGCGCAGCCCGAAGGTCTGGGCGATCGTCGGGAGGACGAGGTGCGGACTGGGGATCGACGCGAGCGGGACGAAGACGACGCCATCGGGGAAGTGGTTGCTCAGACTCGCCGCCACCCGTAACGCGAGTCGTGTCTTGCCGACGCCGCCGGGACCGGTGAGGGTCAACAGGTGGCAGGTCGGTTCGAGCAGGAACGCCCGCGCTGCCGCGACCTCGTGATCCCGCCCGACCAGCGAGGTCAGCGGGCGAGGCAAGGTGAGAACCGTGCCGATCTGGCGATCGGAGCCGGTTGGCTGCGGCGGTGGATCGGTGTACTCGGTGGTGGTTGGGCTCGTCATCGTCGTGATAGACCGCCGGGGCGTTGCGGCCCCGCCTGGGTTTGCTGGAACCGTGATCTGCGATCGACTCGCTCACCGGCCGGCGGCTGTTCCGCTGGATCGTCGGTAACCCCGCGGTGGGACACCGTACGGCTGGTTGGTTGCCACTATGGTACGTCAGAATCGCCCTCGGAATGCGCGGTTCTTCGCGGCACGTTCCGCCGCTGCACCGTACACTGTGGTCCGGGATTCGCTCGGGTCACGACCGACGTTCTGGAGACGCGACGCTGGAAGACCTGCGCCTCATCGTCGATCTTGTCCTGACCCTGGGCGCCGCGTTTCTCGGCGGGATGATCGCCCTGCGCCTCCGGCTGCCGGTCCTGGTCGGCTACATCCTCGCCGGTGTCCTGATCGGACCCAATACCCCCGGTCTCGACGCGGACCGCGACCGCATTCTTCTCCTCGCCAACCTCGGCGTTGCCTTTCTCATGTTCGCACTCGGGGTCGAGTTTTCGCTCAACGAGCTGCTGCAGGTGCGCCGGATTGCCCTTGTCGCCGGTGCGATTCAGCTGCCGTTGACGATCGCGCTGGGCGCGGGTGTCGGTCTCCTCGTCGGTTGGTCGCTTGCGGCGTCGCTCCTCCTCGGCGGCGCCTTCGCGATCTCCAGCTCGATCGTCGCGATCAAGCTCCTCCTCGGTCGCGGCGAGGTGGAGAGCCCGCACGCGACCGTCGCCCTCGGTCTCGGCATCGTTCAAGACCTCAGTCTCGTGCTGATGCTCGCCTTTCTCCCGGTCATGGCGGGCGAGGGCGACGACCTCGGTCCGGCGCTCGTCCGGTCGGTGATCACCGCCGCTGTTGCCCTACTGATCGTTCTCGTCGTGGGCGTGCGAGTCGTTCCTCGCCTGCTCTTTATCGTCGCGCGCACGGGATCACGCGAGCTCTTCCTGCTCACGATCGTCCTGATCGCGCTCGGGACGGCGCTTGCCGCCCACGAGGCGGGGTTATCGTTCGCCCTGGGCGCGTTCCTCGCCGGCATCGTCGTTTCCGAGTCGGAGTTCGACAGTCAGGTCCTGGCCGAGATCATCCCCCTACGCGACCTCTTCGCGACGCTTTTCTTCGTCGCCGTCGGGATGCTCCTCGATCCCGATTTCGTCATCCACCACGCGGGAACGGTCGTGCTCCTCATCGCCGCGTTGGTCGTTGGCAAACTGATCATCACCGGTGGCGCATACCTCGCTGCCGGCGTCGATCACCGGACCGCGACCCTGGCTGCGATCCTGCTCGCTCAGATGGGGGAGTTCAGCTTCGTCCTCGCCAGCGTTGGGTTGGAGGACCACGTCATCGACGACGATCAGTACGCTCTGATCCTCGCCGCCGCGCTCGGGTCGATCTTGCTCGTCCCGGCTCTCTTGGCTGCCTCGCCGACCCTTGTGGCCCTCGCCGCGGCCATGCCGGGTGTCTCGGCCCAAGAGCGCATCCAGGTGGGGACAGAGCCAGCCCACAACGAGCCCGGACGGCATGTGGTGATCTGCGGCTACGGTCGGGTGGGACGGGAGCTCGGCGAGGCGCTCCGCCGGCGCGGATTCGGGTACACGGTCATCGATCTGAACCCGGCGATCGTGCGCGAGTTGCGTGCGCAGGGTATTCCTGCCTACTACGGTGACTCTGGTTCGGAGGCGCTGCTCCGCCGCGCCGGGGTTCCGCGCGCCCGCACCATCGCCATCGCGACGCCGGATCTCGTCGCCTCCCGCGCCACCATCCGGCACGCGCGAGAGATGAACCCGGACATCCGGGTCGTCGCCCGCGCCCCGAGCGGCGACGAGGGGGAGAGTCTGTCCGGTACGGGAGCCGACGAGGTCGTCCAGCCCGAATTCGAAGCCGGTATGGAGTTCGTCCGCCGGGTCCTCCGCTGGCAGGGGGTCTCGCTGCAGGAAACGACGGCGCTGCTGGCTCGGCGACGGACTGCTTTCTACGAGCCCGGTCGCAGCGTGGCTCCGACCGATGAGCGGTAACCCGCGAGGCGCCGGTTAAGAAGCAACACAAAGGATTTGCCGTCGCATGCACTGGCGCAACGTCCGCACCATCTTCCGCAAGGACCTGCGCGACGCCATCCGAGACGCCCGGGTGCTGGTCGCGGTGCTTGTTCCGTTCGGGATCGGCGTCTTCTACAACGTGACATTCGACGATGAAGTGGCGACGCCGACGGCGACGGTTGTCTTTGCGGCGGCCGACCAGACGGAACTCCCGCGGGCGATCTTGGACGTCATCCAGGACACGATCGACCTCGAGTTTCGGCCGGTGGGGACGGCGGCGGAGATCGAGCGCATCGTCGGCGAGGACGAGGCCGATCTTGGCCTCGTGATCCCGGCGGGGTTCGACGCGGCGGTTGCGCGTGGTGAGCGGCCGACGCTGACGATTGTGCGACCGCCGGGAACCAACTTCGGCGGCGACTACGTGGTGGCCGCGATCGAGCCGGCGTTGCGGATCCTCGCAGGTCAGCCGCCGCCGGCGACGATCGACGTCGCGGCGGTGCCGGAGACGAACGAAGGGAGGACGGTGATCGACGAGCTCGGTGTGCGCACCTGGGCCGTCTTCGCCGCGATCGTGATGATGATCGCGATGATCAGCATGCTTGCCGTCCCGGTCATCCTCGCCGAGGAGACGGAGAAACGAACGATCGACGCGCTTGTGCTGATCGCGTCGTATGGAGACGTCATCCTTGCCAAGGCGCTCGTCGGCGCCGTCTACGTTGCGGTGATGGTGCCGCTGCTCCTCGGCATCACCCGGCTGACGCCGGACGACGGTCTCCTCTTCGCGGTGACGGTGGCGTCCCTCAGTGCGACGTTGATCGGGTTCGGTCTCCTCCTGGCGGGATTCTTCAAGAACGCGAACCAGCTCAACACCTGGTCCGGGGTGATCTTGCTCCCGGTCATTGGCCCCGCCTTCAGCGTCGGCTTACCCGTTCCGGACCTGGTCGATCGGCTCGCCAGTCTCTTCCCGACCGGCAGCGCGACGAAACTGCTGCTCGACAGCGCCAGCCACGAATCGCTCTTTTCCGGCACGGCGACCTCGTTCCTCGTGATCGCCGTCTGGGGTGTCGTGGCGTACGCGTTGCTCTATTGGCAGTTGTCGAGGCGGCAAGCCTGAAGCCAGGCGAGGCACGCTGGCGAAGGGCGGGAGTCTCCTCACCCTACCGAGGCCTTGGAGCAAGACGGGAAGAAGGTGGTGGGATTCCTCGGACGGGAATCTAGGGCGTCCCGGCGGCACTGGCCTGTGCCACGCTTTGCGGGCGTCGCCGGACGGTGCGTTTGATCTCCTCGCCGATCTGCTCGGCGGCGGTGTCGAGCTCGTAGCTCTTTTGCAGGTTCATCTAGAACGCCGCCTCAACACCCAACCATTGCTCCAGGCGCAGGGCGGTGTCGGCGGTCATCGCCCGCTTGCCGGCGATCAGCTGATAGAGCCGATTGGAGGGCACGTGCAGCTCTCTCGCCAGCTCCGCCGGAGTCATGTTCAGCTCTTCCAGCTCGCCGGCAAGGACTTCGCCGGGGTGGATGGGGTAGATTGGGCGCTTCTCGCTCACAGTGGTTACTCCATCGGTGGTCATCGACGATCTCGATGTTGAATGGCTTCGGTGCTCCGTCCGGCCACTCGAAGCAGATGCGCCACTGCGTGTCGATGCGGATGCTGAACTGTCCTCGCCGATCGCCACCTAACGCCTCGAAATGGTTGCTTAGCAAGAGCATCAAGCCGTTCAGTGACACAGAATCGAGCAGAATGCGCAGGCGCTTTTTTGCCTGCCGCTCGAAGGCCTGAAACTCCTTCACCCGTTCACCGATGGCGAAGTACTCGGTGCGTTTATCCCGGCAGAGTGGGCCGGTCGACGGCATGGTCTCGTCGCTCCCGACGAAGACTACCGTGACACGAATCACGCACGACGTCAGGCGTCTATCCGGACTGTAGGCCAGCTAGAGGCGTGGCCGATAACGACGGGC
>JAXDKI010000141.1:0-2997 GCA_034667245.1 Thermomicrobiales bacterium
CGTTCCGCTCGCAAGCGATCCGTCTCCGGCTCCTCCAATGCATAGGCCTGGACGCTCTCAATTCTGCGCCAGGTCCGCCAGGATGGCGTCGGAGAGTTTCTCCGCGATCATGATGGTGGGGAGGTTGGTGTTGGCGCAGGGGATGGTGGGCATCACCGAGGCGTCGGCGACGCGGAGACCGGCGACGCCGATGACGCGGCCGGCGGAGTCGACGACGGCGGCGGGGTCGTCGGGACGGCCGAGGCGACAGGTTCCGCTGGCGTGCCAGGTGCCGTTGACGCGCTCGCGGACGAATGCCTCGAGTTGCTCGTCGTCCTGGACAATATCGGGGAGGGAAATGCCACCGGTGACGCGGCGGCGCATCAGGTAGCGGCGGAGCGGCGCCGGACCGTCGAGGAGCCGACCGAGTGGGGCGGTACGGAGCCAGTTGGCGCGGGTGACGACGGCGAGGTCGCGCGCCCGTTCGCTGTAGCTGCTCGGGAATGGTTGCGAAGCGACGCGCCGCATCGCGGGGTGGCGGTAGAGCTCAGCCAGGAGTCTGAGTCCGTCGGTCAGACGGCGGGCATCGCGCGGGTCGGCGAGCAGGTTCAACTCGACCGCCGGCTCGCGGTCGGGGTTGGGGGAGTCGAGAGAAACGCTGCCGGTGGAATAGGCTTTGTTGACCCAGATCAGGAAACCGCCGAGTCGCCGCCCGAGGGGGTGCCAGCCGCCGCGATTGACGACGACGGCGTACATGTCGGTTTCGCAGCAATCGTCGAGACCGGACGAATAGCGGAAGCCGACGAAGATGTGCCGGCCCTGACCCGGCGCCACCCGTGCCTCTGGTCGCAGGTAGGACGAGACGGCGATCTGGGGATGCTCGTGCAGATTGGCGCCGACGCCGGGGCGGTCGGCCACGACCGGGATGCCAAGGGACCGCAGGTGCTCGCCAGGTCCGATGCCGGCCCGTAGGAGCAATGCGGGCGAGTGAAGCGCTCCGGCGGCGAGGACGACCTCCTGTGCCAGGAGCTGGCGGGTGCTGCCCCGCCCATCGGCGACCTCGACGCCAACGGCGCGTCCATGCTCGATCAGGAGGCGCCGGACCCGTGTCTCCGGGAGGAGGGTCAGGTTAGACCGGCGGCGTGTCCGGGGATCGAGGTAGGCGATTGCGGTCGAAACGCGCCGATCGTAGAGGTTATTGATGGTGATCGGGAAATAGCCGGGCTGGAAGTCTTGGTTCTGATCCTCGACGTACGCGAACCCCGCCTTGGAGAGGGCGTCGGCGGCAGCGCGGGAGAAGGACGGCCAGCTTTCGCGCGGGACGCGTCGGATCGGCAGCGGTCCCTCCCGACCATGCATCGGCCCGTCAAAGTCGACGTCGCGCTCAAGACGTCGGAAATACGGAAGCACACCCGACCAATCCCAGCCCTCGGCACCGAGCGCTGCCCACTCGTCATAGTCCGAGGGCTGACCGCGGTTCGCCATCATGCCGTTGATGCTCGATCCGCCGCCCATAACGCGGGCCTGCTCGTAGCGTCGGAGCGGGCGGGCGTCCGGGGCACCGGTCGGCGGAGGTTGCAGGCGAACGCGCAGGTCGGTCCAGTGGTGGCGCGGATCGAAGTAGGCGACGATGGGGTAGCTGTCCCAAATGACGGGGTCGGTGCGGTCAGGCGGTGTGTCCGGCCCGGCCTCGACGAGTGCGATCCGTCGCCGGGGGTCCGCCGAGAGGCGGTTGGCGAGGACGCAGCCGGCAGAGCCGCCGCCGACGATGATGATGTCGTATCGCGCGGGCATACCTCTGCTCCGGAGGTGTGACGCCGTTTGGTGGACGGACTTGGAGAGAGGTCCTTCGCTGGCACTCAGGATGACCAATCAACATCATGGTCATCCTGAGCGAAGCGAAGGACCTCTCCTCGTTAGGCGTTACGCTGTTGTGAACCGGTCGATGCCCCAAGGGCCTAATGGAGGCGCTGCGGCTCCGGGCGAGCGTGGCGGCTGAAGCTGCTCGGGGGGCGGTTCCAGCCGAAGGCTTCGGTCTCATCGCCCTTGATGGCGAGGAAGGCGGAGCGGGATTCCGGGTAGACGGCGGAGACGGCCTCGACCGGGATCCAGAGCTCGTCGCTAGCGCCGTGCATCCCCTGAGCGTAGATCAGCCCGCTCCGGACCCGGCCGTGCTCCTCAACGCCGCGTAGGACGTCGATGACCTGTGCCAGGGCGCCGCTTCGCGCGTAGAGCACGTAGCCCGGCCCGAGATCGGCGACGGTTCCGGCGGGGCCATTTCGAGCGCCTTCATCGACGGGGCGCAGCACGGGCTCAAACATTGGCTTGCTGCCGATTGCGATCTCCCGATCGAGCGGGCCGAGGGAGCCTTCCGGTCGGGTCGCGAGGAACGCGCAGACGAGGAGGATGAGCAGCGACAACCCGGTCGCGAAGTAGAGTTCGGGCCGCGACAGCTCGGACCGGCCGTGCTCGAACAGGCCGAGGAGCGTTTCGCCGATAGCGATGATGATCGCCGCGGCGATGATGAGGATGCCGATCGGTACCACCAACGGCCGAATGAAGCTACGTTCGAAGTGTGCGCTCACTGCTCGGTCTCCCTTTCGCCCTAACCCACTTCGCGCATCCTACGGCCACACCTGTGCCGTCGGCAAGCGCCGCGTCGTCGGTTTCTCTACTCGATCATCCATTCCGCGCGCCGCAGTTGCTCGCGGCGCGCCCGTACCCGTCGCACGCGGAAGAAATAGAGCGACGGGCCGACGATCGCGAACGCGGGAATGATGAGCCACGGCCAGGTCGTCGCACTCAGCAAGGCTCCCGCCTCGGCCGACCCTCCGGCCGCCCAGAAGATAGCGCCGACGGTGACGATCTTGAAGACGAAGAGCGTCCAGATGAAGACCCAGACGGTGCTTTGCTCGTCCGCCTTGCGCCGATCGTCCTCAGCTTGGCTCGCTTCGGTCGCGAAGCGATGGATGTCGACCGTCGCCATGGGACATCAGCCTTCACAACCGTCAGCTAGGC
>JAXDKI010000142.1:0-18693 GCA_034667245.1 Thermomicrobiales bacterium
ATCGCGAACGGCTTGCTTCTCCAGTTGCCGCAACCCCGGCGTCGTCTTCCGCGTGTCGACGATCCGCGCGTTCGTTCCCGCGACCGCCTCGACGTATCGCGCCGTCGCCGTCGCCACCCCGGAGAGCCGCTGGATCAGATTGAGTGCCACCCGCTCGGCCGTGAGCAGACTCCGCGCCGGCCCTGCCAGCTCGGCGATCACCGTTCGCTTGTCCACATGCGTCCCATCCGCGATGGTTGGGGTGAAGGAGACCGCCGGATCAACGCGCCGAAAAACAAACCCGGCGACACCAAGTCCCGAGATCACGCCCTCGGACTTCGCCAGCATCGTCGCCTTTGCTTGAGCGTCGGCGGGGACCGTCGCCAGCGTCGTGACGTCGCCGGTGCCGATGTCCTCCGCCAGCGCCAGTTCGACGATCGCCTCCCAGCCGGTTCGTCCGACGTCCGTCACGAACATGCTCCTCTGTCGTTCGACGCCGTAGTCGTGCCGGCAGCCTTCGGCAGCGGCGCGTGCCAGCCGAGGCGGTACCGGACCGTCCCGTCTGGTCGCTTCCGCTTACCGACCAGCTTGAATCCGCACGCTTTGTAGAACCCAAGCACATCGTCGTCCGTCTCGACGACGAGCGGGCGCCGTCCCGATCGCAACAACGCGTCATACAGGCAGGCCCGACCGTGCCCTCGCCGCCGGTGCCCCACCGCAACGGCGAGACAGGCGATCTCGTTCATCAGCGTGACCTTGCGCAGGATGTAGACGGCCGCGAGCTCACCGCCCACGGTAAGACCGTAAATAGTCGCTTCTGGATCGTTTCGTGCCTCGGCGATGATCGCCCGCCCGCGATCGACCGTTCCCCGACCCGTTGCCGGGGCGAGGACCGCGGCCGCGGCCTCGTCGCGCTCGGGATCGAGGAGTGTGATCGAAACAGCGGCGGGGTCGGCGGTACGAGCGTCGGTCACGTTCGTCTCAGAGTTTCAGCAGATCGGCGAAAGGCTTCTCGTCGCCGTAGGGACCGATCACGGCCAGGTTCATGCGCTCGGTCTGGAAGAGTTCCTCGGCCAGCTGTTTGACGTCGGCGGCGGTGACGGCCTCGATCTTTGCCATGACCTCCTCGGGAGTACGAATCTCGCCGTAGGTGAGTTCCTGGCTACCGACCCAGGAGGCAACCGACTTGCTGTCCTCCAATCCCATCAGCAACCGGCCCTGGCGCAGATCCTTCGTGCGCCGCAACTCCTCTTCCGGCACCCCGTCGTCGCGCAGCTTGCGCAACTCTTCGACGATCGCGCCGATCGTCTCCTCGACCCGCTCCAGATCCGTTCCGGCGTAGATAACGCCCTGCCCGACATCCTCATACGGTCGGAAGTAGCCGTAGACCGAGTAGACAAGACCTCGCTTCTCACGGATCTCCTGGAAGAGGCGCGAGCTCATCCCGGAGGAGAGGATGGCCTCGATCGTCCCCTGCACGTAGCGGCGCTCGGTGCTGTACGGCAGGGCCGGCATCGCCACGCAGAGGTGCGCCTGTTCCGTCTCTCGCTCGACAATCCGGATCCGCGGCTCGTTCTGGGCAATCGTCGCCGGGGTGTACTCGTCGCCGGGCAGGTCGGGTCGGAGATCGCCGAAGTACTGCTCCGTAAGGGCGACGACCTCTTCGTGCCGGATATCCCCGCCGGCCGCGACCACCAACCGCTCCGGTCGGTAGTTGCGACGCCAATAGTCCACCATCGCCTCGCGCGAGATCGCGCCGACGGTCTCCTCGGTCCCAGCGATGTTGCGCCCGACCGGATCTTCGCCCCAGACGACCTCGTCGATCACGTCGTGGACGAGGTCCTCCGGCGAGTCCTCGATCGAACGAATCTCCTCGAAGATGACCGAGCGCTCCTTGTCGAGCTCCCCCTTATCGACCACCGAGTTGCGCAGGATGTCGGCGAGCACGTCGTAGGCCAGTTTGAAGTGCGTGCTCGGGACCTTGCACCAGTAGTTGGTCGATTCCCGACCGGTCGCGGCGTTGAGGATGCCGCCGACCCCTTCCAGTTCCTGCGAGACCATCATCGGATCGGGCCGGCGCTCGGTCCCTTTGAAGAGCATGTGCTCAAGAAAATGCGAGACGCCGGCGATCTTCGGCTGCTCGTAGCGGGAGCCGACACCGAAGTAGAAGATCAGACTCGCGGAGCGAACGCCGCTCATCGGCCCGGTCACGACCCGGACGCCGTTCGAGAGGACGGTTTTTTGGTACAGAGCGGGCAATGGCTACTCCTTCAGGTTGTCCGTAGGTAGTAAGCGATAAGGGGTAAGAGATAAGCAGGAGACGGTGACAACGCAGTATGCCACTTGCCCACCCCTCATCGCTTAGCTCTTACCGCTTATTGCTTATCTCCAGCACGCGTTCCACACACTCAAGCAATGACCGTAAGGCGGCAGACGCTGCCGCCTCGATCACGGCCGTGCGATCACCCGAGAAATGGTGTTCCTCGCACGTGACGCCAGCCTCGGCTGCCACAGCGGTATAGACGAGTCCGACCGGTTTGCGTGCGGTCGCCCCACCGGGACCGGCGATCCCCGTCGTTGATACCGCCACGTCGGCCCCGAAGACCCGGCGCGCCCCCTCGGCCATCGCACGGGCGCACTCTTCGCTGACGGCACCGCGCGTCTCGATGATCTCGCGCGGCACCCCGAGCAGACCGATCTTCGACTCGTTTGAATACGAGACGATGCTGCCGAGGAAGTAGTTCGAGCTGCCAGCAACCGAGGTGATCCGGTGCGCGACCTCCCCGCCCGAGCACGACTCGGCCGCAGCGATCGTTAGACGCGGGGAATCGCCCAAAAGCCGGTTGAGCCGGACCTTGGGCGATGCTTCAGATTCGTCGCTGTCGAGTTCGGTCTGCGGAGCGGTGGTCACGGGGCTCGTCGGTGCCTCTCGTCGACGGACGAGCGTCGAACGCTGGTCCGCGAGTATAGCACCGGGTCGAGAGCACATCGGATGGAATCCGCCCAAAATCCCAAGTACCGATTCTCGCTCCGCCCAATGACGAGGGAGGAGCGCTGCGTTTGCATAGGCCGAACGGGGAGAGGTCCCTCGCTGGCGCTCAGGATGACCAGGGGGAGGACATCCCACTCCCTGGTCATCCTGAACGAAGTGAAGGATCTCTCCCCGTCCTGCTCGTCATGCGCTGCGCGGTCGCGGTCGACAGACCGCCTCAGCCCTACGGCCTCAGCACGACCTTCTCGCAGTTGTCCTCTTTATTCTTGAACATGTCGTAGCCCTTGGGAGCGTCCGCCAGCTTCATCTCGTGCGTGATGATGAAGCTGGGATCGATTTCCCCGTCGAGCACACGCTGCAGGAGCGGGCGCATGTAGCGTTGGACGTGCGCCTGCCCGGTTTTCAACGTAAGCGACCGGTTCATGAAGGAGCCGATCGGGAACTTGTCGATGAACCCGCCGTAGGCCCCGATCACCGAGACGGTCCCACCGTTGCGGCACGCTTTGATCGCCTGCCGCAGCGCAATCGGCCGGTCCGTCTCCATCCGCGTCGCCTGCTTCGCGCGGTCATACATGTATTCGACGCCGTGCCCGTGCGCCTCCATCCCAACCGCGTCGATGCAGGCGTCGGGACCGCGACCGCCGGTCATCTCTTTGAGCGTATCGAGGACATCCGCTTCTTCGTAGTTGATCGTCTCCGCGCCGGCCCGTTCACGCGCCATATGGAGCCGATATGGGAAGCGGTCGATCGCGATCACCCGCTCCGCACCAAGCAGGTAGGCGCTGGCGATAGCAAACTGGCCGACCGGCCCGCAGCCCCAGACGGCGATGACGTCGCCCGGCTTGATGTCGCACATCTCCGCGCCCATGTAGCCGGTCGGGAAGACGTCGGAGAGGAAGAGGACCTTCTCGTCGGGGATACCGTCCGGCACCTTGAGCGGACCGACGTCGGCGAACGGTACCCGCGCGTATTCCGCCTGCCCCCCGGCATAACCGCCGGTGAGGTGCGAATAGCCGAAGATGCCAGCGGCCGAATGCCCCCAGAGCTTCTCGGCCATCCAGGCGTTTGGATTGGAATTCTCGCAGATCGAGTACGCCTGGCTCTGACACGCGAAGCAGTTGCCGCAGGCAATCGGGAATGGGACCACGACTCGGTCGCCGACCTTGAGATTATCCACCCCACGGCCGACCTCAACGACCTCACCCATGAACTCGTGTCCGAGGATATCACCCGGTTCCATCGTCGGCACGAATCCCTGGAACAGGTGCAGATCGGAACCGCAGATGGCCGTCGACGTGATCTTGACGATCGCATCGCGCTGGTTCAGGATCTTCGGGTCGGGGACCTCTTGAACCTGCACCGAGTTCTTACCCATCCAGACATTGGCTTTCATCGCCTCCCCCATCAAGAGATCGTGCGGATTGGACCGCTCTCTGTTGCGGCACTCGAGGCGCCCGTCTTTCCTCCTTACCGGCCGGGCACCTGCTCGGGAGGTTGCGCCGGGTGCTGCTTGATGCGCGCGCCGTTGACGACCGCCTCGGAAAGGACGACCTCGCCGGTCTCCAGCACCTGCTTCAGTCGGCGCAGTTCGTCACCCACCTGCTGACTCGGCTCCTCCCCGAAGAGCTTGGCGATCGTCGCGCCGATCACCCCGGCCGGAGGGTCGTAGCGCATCGAAACTCTGACCTCCGTGCCCCTCCCGCCCGGCGCAGGGCTGAAGCGCACCGATCCGGCGTTCTGTACGTCCGCGCCTTCCAGTGACCGCCAGGCGATCAACTCGTTGGGCCGGTCCTCGATGATCTCGGCATCCCATTCGACTGTCTTCCCGGCAGGCGCCTTCGCCTTCCAGTGCGACCGCTTCTCGTCGATCACCTGCACCGATTCGAGGTGTTGCATGAACCCCGGCAGATTTTGGAAGTTGCGCCAGAACCGGTAGACATCCTCGGTCGGTCGGTTGATGGTGATCGCCTTCTCCACGTCGGTGATGTCATGCCTAATCGGCGCGGTCGTCTCCGTCGCCTCATGCCCGTTACGCAGCTGCGTCGCGCAATACACGTCCAGCGCCGTCACTCCGAGCACGGCAGCCGTTGCCACCATGGTCCGGTTCCGTTTGGTACTGTCCGCCCTGAACGCCCTGGCCAGGAGCGCGAGGTCCATCACGTCGCCCCCCACCCGGGTCCAGACCCATCCCGTCGGTCTCGAGTTGGAGAGGATGCCGACCCCATGCGTCATCTCACGCACCCCGGCCGCCCTCATCACCCCGCGGCTGCCATCGTCGTCGCGGACCCCGATCAAACGGTTGACCGTCCGCGGTGCCGTGACCTGTGCGAACCCGAGTCCCTCGCTGAACCACCCAAGGAAGCGCGCCAGTCGCTCGACGCCCGCGTTCTGCGACCCGTTCTGGTACCAGGCATCAGCCAGACGGGAGCTGTCGGTCCTCGTCAAGATGCCGATCGCCGCACGCCTGTCACCACCCAAGCCATCCCCAGATCCAAACTGTTGTGTCGCCATGCGAATTGTCCTCCGCGGTGAAACTGCGGTGTCGTCCGCCTGTTGCGGCTCTCGATGCGCGGTTATGCAGATCGGTGGCCATCGATAGGATGGTTGTAGCGAGTGCACGGGGACGAGGGAGTCTCACACGCGGCCTCTCCCCGTACGCTGCTACAGTGGATCGTCACAATGGTTGACCGTTGGGGAGATCTGAGGGAGGGGGCAAGCTCCTCCCAAAGGAGGAAGCTCACGACACACCTGTTGATGCAGCAACAAGTGCGGCAACACGACATGTGCATACCAAAGGGTTTCAGGACCAGACGATGGACGATCTTATCGTGTCATGATTTCGCTCGAATAGTGACTGGCCAAGCAGATCCGACCATTCTTCCGCGACCGCACCGGCGAGGTTCAAGAACGTAGGGACGCACCAAGCAGCGCCCCTACGCATCGTTGCCTTTGTAGTCCGACTTGCCGACCTGATAAGTGACCAGGACACACCGTGAACCGTTCTACCCTTCCGGCGTGAAGTACAAGAAGTCCTCGGCGTACTCCAGCGGCGGGTCCGCACGCTTGCCATCTCTGGCGGCCCATTCCCGGATCGGCTCCTCCGGGTTCCAATCGCCCATCTGGCTGACATGGGCACGCAGCGCGGTGATCTTCCGATCCATGTAGGGCGTGATGTCGATGAACGTGTCGGCCTGGGGTGAACCCGAGATGTAGAGTTCCTTGATCTTGTGCGGCTCGAACCCCTCCGCCAGCAACTCCGGGAAGTAGTTGCGGTTACCCGCGGCGGGATAGAGGGCGGCCAGGACGACCTCGGCCGCCGCCCGATGGTCGGGGTGGTTGATGTACCAGGGTGCGTACCAGAAGACGGTCGGGTCCCCACAGACGACGGTCGTCGGTTTCAACTGCCGGATGACACGGACGACGTCGCGGCGCAGCTCGAGGTCCGCGACCAGCATGCCGTCGGGGCGGCCCAGGAAGATGACCTCCTTGACACCCAGAATCGCCGCCGCCGCCCGTTGCTCCTCTTGCCGAAGCTCGACCAGCCGCTCCGGCGACATCTCCGGGTCGTGGCTCCCCTTGTCCCCGTTCGTCAGCAGGACGTAGACGACCTCGTGCCCCTCATCCGTCCACTTGGCAACAGTGCCGGCGCAGGAGAAGTCGGGGTCGTCGGGGTGGGCGAAGATGACGGCAACCTTCTTCCGTTCGGGCGAGGTTTCGCTCCCCTCCGTCTCGGAGGAGGACACGGTGGCTTCGCTCAGCTGCTCAAGATCTGACATTCGACGGGCGCTCCGTTTCGCTCCAACGATCGTCCGACACTGAAATCACGCGGCGAAGCTTACGCACGTCGATCCACGCACACAACTGTCCGGTCCACTCCTCGCCTGTTCCGCGTCCGGTATGCAACCATTGCCACCGTAAGGAGGTCAGCCTGCCGGTATGTCTTCACCGCCACCGCGAGAACACCTCGATCCCCGTGCCCTCCGTCTCTGGCGTATCAGCGAGGGACTTCAGGCGGCCATGTTCGTCGGGTTCGCCGCCGTCGTGACCGCCATCTTGCACCTGGCGACCGACCTTTCGACGGTCCTCGCCTTCGCCCCGGTCGCGATCGCCTTGATCGTCGGCGTCGCCACCGTCGTCCTGATTCCCTCGATCCGATGGCGGCATTGGCGGTACGAAGTCGGCGACCTCGAAGTCGATCTGGAGCGGGGGCTCTGGACGATCACGCGGACGAGCGTACCCATGTCCCGTATTCAGCACGTCGACACACGGCGCGGACCGCTGGAGCAACGATTCAGCCTCGCCACCGTCATCCTCTACACCGCCGCCGGCGCCAACGAGATCCCCGGTCTCGCCCTCTCCGTCGCCGACACCGTCCGCGACCGCATCGCCACACTTGCCAACACGCACGACGATGTCTGAGCCGTCAGCCGTCAGCCGTCAGCTTCGAGAGGGTCGCTCCATTGTTCAGACCACGGACCACTGAGACAGCCTACCTTGCGTGGGTGGCGCAATCGCTGTCGGCTGACGGCTGATGGCTGACGGCTCCGAGCAGCGACTCCACCCGGCATGGATCATCTTGCGCGCCGTCGCGACGTTGCGCGCGATGGTGCTGCCGCTGGCGGTCGTTCTCTTCACGGGCCGCAGTACCCCGGAGCTTCTTGGCTTCGGCATCGCGGGTCTCTTCGTCGTCGGGACGATCGCGGCCCGCGCCGCCGCCTGGTGGCGGTTCACGTACTCAATCACGCCGCAGGGATTACGCGTCCGCTCGGGCCTTCTCTCGCGGCAGGACCGGCTCATGCCGTTCGAGCGGATCCAGTCCGTCGATCTCCGCGAAGGCGTCCTCGAACGACTCTTCCGGGTCGCCCAGGTCCGCATCGAATCGGCTGCGGGTGGTGGCGGTGCCGACGTCATCCTCGGCGCGGTCTCCCGCGAGAAAGCGGCGGAGATTCGCGACGTCCTTCTCCGCGGACGCGCCTCGGTGCAGCAGCCTCCGGTACCAGTCGGAGAGGCTATGGAGGCCCCCTTCCCTCCGACCCTGCTCCCGACCCACGGCGAGCCAATCTTCACCATGTCTCTCAGGGCACTCCTCGTCGCCGGTGCTACCTCCAGCCGCGTCGGCCCGGCACTTGCCATCCTGGCCGGCGCCTTCCAGTTCGCCGACGACCTCCTGCCCGAGGAGTGGTGGGAGGAGCTTGCAAACTCCGCACCGGCCCCGACCGTTGGCGTGCTGGTTGCCCTCGCGGTCGCGGCCATGCTCTGCGCCTGGATATTGGCAACCGTTAGCACGGTTCTCACCTTCGGGGGCTTCGAGCTTCGCCGCGAGGGTGACCGTCTCCTGATCAGCCACGGACTCCTCGAACGACGCCGCAGTACGATCCCGATCGCCCGGATCCAGGCGGTGACGGTGAGCGAAGGCTGGCTCCGTCAGCCGTTTGGCTTGGCTGCGGTTCGCGTCGAGAGCGCCGGATACGGCAGCACCAGCGGCGAGTCGGGTGTGCTCGCTCCGCTCATCCGGCTCGCCGATCTGCCCGTGCTCCTCAAACGCGCCTGTCCCGCCTACGCGCTCGACCAGATACCGCCACCGCTCCAGCCGCTCCCACCGCGGGCAAAACGTCGCTACGTGCTGGCGAATGTGTGGCTCGTGTTGGGAGTCACCGGACTCCTGACGGTGTTGACGAGGGTACTGCCGTGGTCGCCCTGGTGGTGGGGGATCACCCCGCTTGCGTTGCTCCCACTCGCGGCTGCGTTTGGGCTCCTCCAGCACCGCGACACCGGCTGGAATATCGAGGGAGCCGAACGCCTCATCCTCCGGATGCGCGGTGTCGACCGTTTGACGGCCATCACGCTCCGTCAGCGCCTGCAAGAGCGTTCGATCAGTCAGCAACCGCTCCAGCGGCGAGCGGGTCTTGCCACCTTCCACACCGCCGTCGCCTCCGGCGGCTCCGGCGGCCGATTTGCCCTCGTCCACATGGACGCGACGGCGGCGTTCGAACTTATGGGCCGCCTCGGCCCGCGCATGATTGGCAGAAGACCCGCTCCTCCGAATGCCACGACCTTGACAACGGTCCAGCGCGACCACGACGATTCGTCCGTGGAATTCCGGACATCGCTCCTCCCCGCTCGTCACGACGGTGGCGAGGGCATCCTGGATTGCGACCGACCGACGTAGTTCGAGCCGCCCAGCCGCTCCCTTAAGTGATGACGTGACCCAACCCGACCGCATCGACGAGCCGATCCCCAATCGAACCGACCAGCCTCAGGTGACCCACGCGATGGAGGACTACCTGAAGGCCGTCTACCGCTTGCGCGACGTCGTCGAGCCGGGCGGCCAGGTCACGACCCAGCGCCTCGCCGACGAACTGGGGGTGACCGGTCCGTCCGTCACCAACATGGTCAAGCGCCTCCACGAACTGCGTCTCCTCCGCCACACCCGCTACCACGGCGTCGAGCTGACGCCCGCCGGCGAGAAGATCGCCCTGGAGGTCCTCCGCCACCATCGTTTGCTCGAGCTCTACCTGGCCGAAACGCTCGGCTACGCCTGGGACGAGGTCCACGCCGAGGCGGAGCGCCTGGAACACCACGTCAGCGACGAACTCGAGGCGCGCATGGACTCCGTCCTCGGACACCCCACGCGCGATCCTCACGGCGACCCGATCCCCAGCCGCGAGGGGCAGATCGACACCATCTCCGCCATCTCGCTGGTCGATCTCGGCGCGGGCGAACCTGCCACCGTCTCTCGCGTTTCCGATCGCGACCCGGAGCAACTCCGCTATCTAGGGGGGCTGGGTCTCTATCCCGGCGCCAATATCGTCGTCGCCGAGCGCCTGCCATTCGACGGCCCTTTGCGCATCCAGGTCGCCGGAGCCGAACACATCATCGGCCGCTCCCTCGCAGGCGCGGTCCAAGTCGTCCCTCACCCGCCCTCCTGAGGTCTGCCCTCGGCTTTCACCCCGCTCCCGACGTTCGCCCCACACCGGCCTCACCCTGATTATTCGTGAGTGACAGCGGGTGGCCTAGCCATGCCGGCGCGCTCCTTCGGCTACCTGCGCGCCGAGATCCTGGCCGCCCTCGCTAACGCCACCGCCCTGATCTCCGTCTCCACCTACATCTTCTGGGAGGCAGTCGCGCGCCATTGCTCGCCGTCGCCGTCGGCGGCCACGCGCACGACCTCGGCGACCTACTGGGGGCGGCAACTGCGATCGCGACCGCCCTCGTCATGCTCGCAACCTACTGGTACCCGGTCGACCTGCTCCTCTCAGCCGGGATCGGGGTGCTGATCCTCTGGAGTTCGTGGCGGCTGCTGCGCGCGTCGGTCGACGTACCCCTCGAAGCCACCCAGAAGGGCGTCGACACCGGCGAGGTGCGTGCGGACTTCGGCGGCGTCGCGGGGGTGGCGAACGTGCACGACATCCACATCTGGACCGTCACGTCGGGCCTGGTCGCGCTGAGCGGACACGTCGAGGTGACGGGCGATCGGGACTGGCACGGTATCCTTGCGGAACTGGCCGGTCACGCCCCCGACCGGTTCGGGATCGTCCACGTCACGCTGCAGCCGGAGGAGCCCGCCCGACTGGCGGCGCCATTCCGCGGCTGCTCGCTCGATTCGCCCCAGGGGCGGCAGGCGTGCCTGCTCGTCCCGCCCGGGACCGCGAACACGGAGAAGACCCATGCCCACCTGGGCCACCGCCACTGACGCGACCAGTCGTCCGGGTCGTGACGGGGACACCAGACAGCGTCCTCCGCGGCGGACACCGCCGCAGCGAATCAGACCAGCCGTCATCCGACGCGTGCGCCTGGGCGCCACCGCCGTCCGCCTGCCGATGCCCCACGGCTCGGCGGTGCTGGCCGCGTCGCTGGCCGTGGTGGCGCTTGCCCTCCTCGCCTACGCCGTGGCGACGCTCGTTCGCGACCGGCCACCCGGAGACGGGTCGGCGGACGCCGGGTTCGCCCGCGACATGGCGGTCCACCACGCCCAGGCCGTCGAGATGGCCTCCATCGTCTACCGCCGCACCCAGGATCCGGTCATCGAGACGCTCGCCTTCGACATCCTGACGACCCAGCAGGCGCAGATCGGGATGATGCAGGGCTGGCTCGACGCCTGGGGCCTGCCCTCGACCGGGAACGACCCGCCGATGGCATGGATGGGTGACGAGGCGGGGGCCGCCGCGCCGGAGGGCAAAGGCGGCGACGCGGCGATGCCGGGCGGGATGGCCCACGAGGCGGGCGGCCGGATGCCCGGCCTGGCGACCGCCGAGGAGGTCGCCTCGCTCAAGGAGTTGCCGCCGGCGGAGATGGACGCCCAGTTCCTGCGCCTGATGATCCGCCACCACCGGGGCGGGGTCGACATGGCGAAGGCCGCCCGTACGCGGGCCGGCACCCCCCACGTCCGCGACGTGGCCCGCTGGATCGCGACCGGGCAGGAGGCCGAGATCCAACAGATGGAGCGGCTCCTCCACGAGCGGTCCTGATCCCGTGGTCCAGCCGGCGTCCCCGATCCGTCGCCACTTCGAGATTTAGCCAAAGCTACATTGACAACGTCCTCTCACCTAACTATGATCTTTGACAAGAGAACTTGTTGTTGCCTGGAGGGCCCGCCGTGTTCCTGCGCCACCTCGATCGCCGCTCCCTCCTGCGCCTGGGCGCCGGCGGCACCGCCGTCGCCGGCGCGGCCGCCGCCCTGCCGCTCCTCGTGCCCCCCGGCGGCCGAGCGAGCGAGGGCCCGGCCCCGCCGAGTCACGCCGCGCGCCACCTCCAGGACGACGGCCCCCACGAGGGCCACGGCCTCAGTTCCACCGTCGGCGACGTCGACGTCTCCGCGATGCGCATCGACCCCTCGGCGTTCCTGACCACGTTCGACTACGGCGAGCCGACGACGATGGCCGACGGCGCCATCGTCCGCGAGTGGCAGATCGTCGCCGTCGATCGCGAGATCGAGATCGCCCCGGGCCTCTCCTTCCCCGCCTGGACCTACAACGGCCAGGTCCCCGGCCCCACGCTGCGCTGCAACGAGGGTGACCGCCTCCGCATCACCTTCGTCAACAACGGCTCCCACCCCCACACCATGCACTTCCACGGCATGCACAGCGCCGCGATGGACGGGGTGACGGGGATCGGCCGCGGCGAGATCGTGCCGGGCGACACCTTCGTCTACGACATGCCCGCGCGGCCCTTCGGCTGCCACCTCTACCATTGCCACGCGTCGCCGCTGAAGCGCCACATCCACAAAGGGCTCTACGGCACCTTCATCGTCAACCCCGACCCGGCGAAGCGCGGCGAGAAGGCCAAGGCGCGCCACCCCGACTACGGCGAGTCGGCGGCCTGGCAAGAGTTCGTGATGGTGATGAACGCCTTCGACACCAACTTCGACGGCGGCAACGAGGTCTACGCGATCAATTCGGTCGCCTTCCACTACATGAAACACCCGATCCTGGTCGACAAGTCGCGTCCGGTTCGCGTCTATCTGGTCAACATGACCGAGTTCGACCCGATCAACTCCTTCCACCTCCACGCCAACTTCTTCGACTACTACGACACCGGCACCCAGCTGGAGCCGACGCTGCGCACCGTCGACACCATCTCGCAGGTGCAGGGGCAGCGCGGCATCCTGGAGATCGATTTCACCGATCCGGACCTCGAACCCGGCCTCTACATGTTCCACGCCCACGTCTCGGAGTTCGCCGAGCTCGGCTGGATGAGCGCCTTCGACGTCCGCTAGGACCGCCTCCCCCGAAACGAGGACCAACCGATGGCCGCCGAAACCACCCTCGTCCCCACCAAGCCAACCAAAGCCGCCGAGGCGGAGCGCCCGGGGATCACGCCGCGGTCACTTCTCCTGGCGCTGGTACCGCTCCTCCTCCTGGCCGGCGTCATGGCACTGATCTTCGCCACCGACGCCGGGCTCGGGGATCGGACCGCGCCGCCGATCGAGACACTCTCGGTCCAACGCGTGCGACTACCGGAACCGGGATTGATCGAGGTCTCGGTCGTCAACGACGGCCCCGATCCCATCACCATCGCCCAGGTCTTCGTCGACGACGCCTATTGGCAGTTCACGCAAGACCCAACCGGCACCCTCGATCGACTCCAGTCGACCACGCTCTCGATCCCCTACCCCTGGGTCCAGGACGAGGCGCACGCGATCGGCATCGTCTCGGCAACGGGCGTCGTCTTCGAGGCCGAGGTCCCGGTCGCGATCGAGAGTCCGCGCACTGACGGCAAGAGCTTCGCCCGCTTCGGTCTGGTCGGCCTCTACGTCGGCATCGTCCCCGTCGCCCTCGGTCTCCTCTGGTTTCCGTTCCTGGGGCGACTCGGGCGGCGGGGGATGCATTTCGTTCTCGCCCTCACCATCGGCCTGCTCCTCTTCCTCGTCGTCGACATGTTCCAGGAGGCGCAGGAGATCGCGCTGACCGCTCCGGCGACCTGGAATGCCTCGCTCCTGGTCCCAGTCCTGGCGATCCTGACCGCCGGCCTGCTCGTCGTCGTCGGCCGCTCACTGCGGGGGCGGCACGAGACCGCCTCGCCGCTCGCCCTCTCGTACCAGATCGCGACCGGGATCGGGCTGCACAACCTGGGCGAGGGGCTCGCCATCGGCGCGGCCTTCGCCCTCGGCGAGGCGGCGCTCGGCGTCTTCCTGATCGCCGGCTTCACGCTGCACAACGTCACCGAGGGGATCGGCATCGCCGCCCCGCTCGTCCGCCACCGCCCGTCGCTCGGCCACTTCGTCGCCCTGGCCGCCGTCGCCGGCGGTCCGGCGATCCTCGGCACCTGGCTCGGGGCCTTCACCTATTCGCCACTCTGGACGACGGTCTTCCTGGCGATCGGCGTCGGCGCCATCCTCCAGGTGATCGTCGAAGTCGGCCGGCTCATCGCCCGCGGCCAGGAGCGGCACCAGGAGCCGACGTTGACCTGGACAACCTTCGGCGGCGTCACCGCCGGCATCGCGGTCATGTACCTGACCGCGCTCCTCGTCACGGCGTAGGCATACCCCGCTCACGACGTTACGGCGCGGCAAGCATTCGATCGCTGCTACGATGGGTGCCGCTGCCGGCGCGACGCGCCTGTGAAGGAGAGATCTGCCGTGACGATCCTGGCTCTGCTCTTGTTGCTCCTCCTCTCGATCTTCGGGGTCGGAACCGGTAACACGGAAGGCACGTCCGAGGAGCAAACCTGCGTCGCGGAGGTCGGCGGGTCGGAGCGCTGCAGCCCGGCCACGACGAACGGCGAGTATCAGCTCCCCTCCTCCGGTACCGTCGTCCACGCCCTCGTCAACAACGGTCCACTCCCACCGGAGTATCAGGAGGGCTACGAGATCACGATCGACGCCGCCGGCCGGGCGACGGTAGTCGTCACCGCTCCCGGTGCGTCTGACGATCTGGGCGATCAGCGGACGCTCGATCCGATCCGCACCACCGTCGATCTCGGCATCGACGGCCTGCAACAACTTCTCCGAGACTTGGACAATGCCGGCTTCTTCTTCCTCCGGACCCGCGACGAGATCGACCCGGCCGACATTCCGATCGGCGGTGACGTCAGCAACCTCGAGGTAACGCTCGCCGACCGGAGTTGGGACGTCGAGGGGGCCGGTCTGCAGTCTGACGACCGCGTCCGGCTGGACGAGGCCCAGCGCGTCCTCGCTGTCGCCGTCGGGCTCGACCCGGCCGCGCCGGTCGGGTCGTCCGAGTGACGCCTAAGATACTTTTCCTGACAAATAGACTACCGAGCGCACATTTTCGCCGTCGATTTGGCCTGTTCAAGTGGTTCCGTCGGGGGAGTCGCCGTGCTAAGATTGATACTCGACACAGTGGCATTCTTGACGTCAGCGCCCGCGCAGACCCGCCATGGAGAACACGGTGGCAGCGCGCTGGTTCGACGTTGCGGTTGCCCCGAAACCGGACATCGCGGTCGCTCGTCGTAGCTGCGGGCAACGTCGTGGGTGCGGAACGGCCGCCGCCCCCTCCGCCGACCCTTCATCCATCGGGAAGCGGACCGATCGGCCAATGTGCGATGCGCCACGGGCGCTGGGGAACCACGGGGGGAAGGGCGAAGGGATGTACAGTCGTTACGGGGTTCGGCAATCCCCGCGAGTCTACGCGTTTGCCCCGCTACTGGCACTGATCGGTGTGATCGCGCTGCTGCTTGCACCGGCACTCGTCGCAGCCCAGGAGTCCGGTGATGGTTCGATCCAGCCGACTGGACAGGCGGCCAACTGGGCGCCACCAAGCACCGTCTACATCCCCGAGACCGGTCAGACAATCGACGGCGTCTTCCTCGACTATTGGCGCGCGAACGAGGGCCTCACCAACTACGGCTACCCAATCACGCCGGAGTTGAAAGAGAAGGGCCACATCGTCCAGTACTACCAGTACGCGCGCTTCGAGTACTGGCCGGAAGACCCGGACGGTAACGTCGTCCACCTCGGCGCCATCGGCCAGGAATTGCGGCCACACGTCGTCCTCCGGACGGCACCGGTGGTCGCGACCGATAAGGCCAAAACCGACACCAGCAACGAGCTGGCGAAGATGGCGCGCGCCTGGCTGCCGCTCGACAAGAAAACCGCCTCACAAAAGAACACGGACACCTGGCGCTACGTCGTAGAGACCAAGCACAGCGTCCAGTTCGGGTTCAAGACCCTCTGGGAATCGACCGGTGAGGCGGACTTTCTTGGTAACCCGCTGACCGAGGAGTACATCCTCAGTGGCGTCACCTATCAGGTCTTCGAGCGCGGTGCGCTCGGGTGGAAGCAAGGCAAAGATCCCTGGTTCGTCCCCCTCGGCGAGCAATTGGTCAAGCGCTACAAACTCGACACCGCACCGCAGGCACAGGGTGACGTCCCGACCTACGACGAGGCGCTCTTTATCCCGCCCGATCCCAAACCCCGCTCCGGCAACGGCGAGCACTGGATCGAAGTCAACCTGAGCGCGCAGTACATGATCGCCTGGGAGGGCGACGTCGCGGTCAACGAGACGTACGTCAGCACCGGTCGCCCCGGCTTCGACACGCCGGTCGGCACCTTCTACATCAACACCAAACTCGAATCGGACGACATGGAAGGGGTCCTCGGCGGCGAGTACTACAACGTCCCGGCCGTCCCCTGGGTGATGTACTTCACCGACGTCGGCCACGCCATCCACGGCACCTATTGGCACGCCAACTTCGGCGCGGTGATGAGCCATGGCTGCGTCAACCTTCCGATGGACTTTGCGGAGTGGCTCTACTTCTGGGCCGACTACGGTACCCGCGTCGAGATCCACTACTAACCGAGTCGTCAGTCGTCAGTCGTCAAGTAAGTGTGCGACGCGGCCCCGGATCGATCCGGGGCCGCGACGCGTTTTGAGTCGGCAACCATGAGTCCAGATGGGCACGTCTCTTCGTTGTCCATTTGGGCTGCGTTGCCGCCACCGTGACCGTCCGGCATCGCTGCCTGGGGAGGGGCAGCAGGGGGGCGTTGACGCCGTGGTACCATGGTTCGCCAGGACGCCGGTGACTCGCCGCAGTGCGTGGCACCGGCGACGATCGGCGGGAGTGAATGACAACCCGGCCCCACGCAGCGCGCGCAATCTCCCCCCGCGAGCAACCAAGCAGTTCCCTGCTGTTGCTCGCGGCGCTCTGTCTCCTCCTGATGCCCCAGAGCTACAAGGGCGGCGCCTCGCTGTCACACCCGCACGCGATCTTCCAGTTTTGGATCCCGGGCGGCCACCTCTCCGCCGACCATCACCACGGAGAGGACGACCGCCACAACCATGACCACGCCGCGCCACAGCCCCAGTCACCCGCCGAGCGACAGTCAACAACCCCGGTCCGACGTGCCGACACGCCGACGATTTCGCCGGTGACTCCGACCGCCGAGATCAGCGCCGCCATTGGCGGTGTCCTGAGCAGCTGGTTCGTCCTGCTGCTCGCCGCCGCAGCCGGCCTCTTCGTCGTCCGGGGCTTACGCGCCGGGTTGACGCCGTCGCCAGAGAGACCGCCGCCGCGCCTCGTCCCTGCCCCAAGCTGAACGAGCGGTTGGACCAGAACACGTCGCGCCACTCTCGCCTGATGAGTGGCTTGGAGGAATACAGCATGCAGCGCATCGTGCGCCTGTTGGCAGTCGCTTTGGCGGTACTGGCCGTCGTCGCGGTCGCACCGGCCGTCGTGTCGGCCCACGAGACCCGTGACGTTGCCGGCGGCAAGTACCATTTCGTCGTCGGGTTCCTCGACGAGCCGGCCTACACCGGGTTCAAGAACAGTCTCGATCTCCGCGTCTCCGACAATGCCCTGCCGACTCCTGCCGCCGGCGAAACCGCGACCAACGGCGTCGAAGGGCTCGAGTCGACCTTGCAAGTCGAAATCATCTACGGCGACCAGAAGAAGACCCTGCCGCTGGCGCCTCGCTTCCGCACCCCCGGCGCCTACAACGCCTGGGTGATCCCGACGGCGGCCGGCGACTATACCTTCCACATCTTCGGCACCATCAACGGCGAAGCGATCGACGAGAACTTCACCTCTTCGCCGGAGGGCTTCAGCTCGGTCGAGGACGCCGCCTCGATCCAGTTCCCCCAGCAAACCGCCCGAGCCGGCACCGTCGCCGGGACAATCGCCGGCGGTGACACCGGTGGAACAGGGAACGGCACCATCTTCGGCGGATTTGCCGCCGGCCTGGCGGTCGGCGCTGCCGGCCTCTGGCTGCTTCGCCGCCGTGGCGCGGCCGTTCGGCGTCCGGTCTTGGCACCGGCGGGGGTGCAGGCCGGTGTCGGCGATTAGCCGGCGTCCAATCCGCGGTCGGGGAGGGCACTGCCCTCCCCGCTTCCGCCTGTTGGGCGAGTCCATACTCCAAGTTATGCTGCTCACGTTCGTCGTCGTGGCATTCGGCCCCTTCATACTTCCACCGAACAGCGCCCTTGCCCACGCCGAACCGGAACGAACCAACCCTCCCATCAATGGCAGAGTCGCGACGGCGCCCGCCAAGTTGGAGGTCTGGTTCAGCGAGGAAGTCGACCCGTCGGACGTCCTGCTCACCGTCAGAACGGCGGACGGCTCCATCGTCGATCAGGGCGATACGGCCGTCGATCTCTTCGACCCCGAGCGGAGGCACGTCACGGTCTCGCTCAAACCGGGGCTCGCACCGGGCAACTACGTCGTCCAGTGGCACACGCTTTCGGCGCTCGACGGCGACACGGCCGACGGCTTCTTCTCGTTCTTTGTCGAAGGCGGCACACCCGGGGCATCGCCGATTGCCTCACCGGCGTCGTCCACTGCTGCCACGCCAACGTCGAGCATAGCCACTGCCCTCGCTTCACCAGTCTCGGAGGACCCGACGGCGACGGCTGTCCCTGCGGCAGTCGACGAAACGACGGACTTCGACGCGCAAGCGTTCGGTCTCGCCGTCCTCGCCGGTGTCGTCGTCGCGATCGCTATCTATCTTTTCTGGCGCCTCGTCCGACCCAAATCGGGGCAGGGAGCCCCGCCAAACGATGCGGGGCGGGGCGCCTAGTCGCCCCCTGCCCGCGTCACGCTCAGCCGACGAAACACGCCCGCTCGGGCCATCCCGACACGCGCCTGCGGGCCCGTCCAAAGGAACCCGAACAAGCCATGATCGACAGAGTTGTGGATGAGTCGGCAACAGCCCCCGGCTACCCCAGCATGAAGGGGAATCCTCGTAGGGGCGCTGCTTGCCGCGCCCTCATGAAGGGTACGAACGTCACCTTGTTGAGCCGGGCGCGGCAAGCAACGCCCCTACAAGC
>JAXDKI010000143.1:0-4310 GCA_034667245.1 Thermomicrobiales bacterium
ATGCGATGGGCACTCATGCAGGCCGGGAACGTCTCCAGCGCATGCGTGCACGCCCTGGCCGCAAGGTGATAATCACCGCGGTCCATCGCCTCTTGGGCGCCGCGGACGAGCTCCGTTAACTCCACAACCGACCCCCTTGCGGACGCGAGAGGTGAGGCCCGGCGTCACTGCGTGATCCCATGACGCCGTCGCGCCGCGCTCTCCGGCACGGCAACAGCCACCAAGACCGGCGACGCCGATGCCGGCCTTTGGCGAGGTGCCTCCGTCAGTTCATTCTAGGAAGGCGTCGGAAGTGGCCTCAACGAGTTCCGTAGCCCAATGGCACCAAAGTCCGGGCTTTCGCTCGGGGGCAGGACACATGCCCCGTCCTGCTGAAACGGCCGTGTAATCAGACCGGATCTGCTGGAGGGGTACCGGCATCAACCTTCGGTCGTGACGGCTTGCGGTTCTTCTTCGACCGGAGTCGTGCCTGTTCGAGCGTCCAAAGAGTCACGATCGTGGCGATCACCAGCGGCACCACGATCACCAAGACCAACAACAGATATTCCTGCGTCCCCATTCGCCTCTCCAACAATCGCCACATCGATCACTACGGCGATGATACCAGCCTCACCCCTCCCACATAGATCCCCACCGTGTTGCCATCTCGCCCGCGCGACGGGGTAGGGGAGGGCCTTGTACCCTCCCGTGCTCATGGGCGCTAACACCATTGGCGCGAGCCTTGTTCGTCAGAGCCCGAGCGCACCCAACCCTCCTCGGCCCAGACGCGGTCCCGGCATCGGCCTCCGGACACGGCTATGCGCAATCGCCGCGACGGCCACGCCGCCTTGTGACCCGTCCCGGTGAGGTGTAAGCTCGCCCTATCAGCCGTCGCTTGCATCTATTGAATGCGTGGGATCGGGAAGTCGTCTCGTCGTTCTCTTCCGGAGGAGGGCGCCATGTCTACGGATCTCCCTCGCTCCCCTTCACCGACCGGACTACCCGCCGCTGCTGACGAGGAGACGCCACCCAGCGTCTGGCTACTGATCTGGACGATCTACCTCGCTAAGCTGGCGACGATCATCCTGGTGATCTGGGCCTCCCATTCATACCAGACGACCGCGCTCATCGCGGCAACAACCTGGCCTTGGCTCGTCGTTGCGGGTGCGCTTGGGCTTGGACCGTTCCTGTTCCACCTCCGTCTCCGTCGCGTCCGCGCCAGGCGCGAACACCTCAAACGCGCGGAGTGGATGCTGCGCCCGAACGCCACCCCCTCATCCCCGCAGCCCTCACCCCACGGTCGCCCCTGAGTCGCCCATGCGGCCGACGTTGTGCTGCACCGAACGGCCGCGCCGCCCACCCATCGTCATTCCTCCTGAGCCTGTGAAGGATCTGTCGAGGAACCACACTCCATCGGAGGCAGCACGCAAATCGATGCTGCACCGAGGACGGAGACTGCCGGTGACGGAGGCTCAAACGCGATTGCCAGCCAGACACCGATTGCGAGCAATACTGGCGAGAGCTCAAGATGGCGGAACTGAATTGTGAGGTGGCAGAAATGCCGAGCCCCCTGTTGCAGCAGGGGGCTCCGCGGGGGTCGATGACATCGACCAGCGAGGGAAGGGGGGAAGCCGGTCGAGCACCTCTATAAAGGTAACCTTGCCTGAGAGTCAACGAGCGGACTGTTCGGATACTCCTTGGGGTACCTTCGGACCATTCCCGTCGCGCACCACGCTCGTGACTTTGCGTCCCGTCTCAATGCCCGCCAATCGCCGCGTCGCCGAGCGTGCCGGTGTGTGCCTGCATCGCAAGCGCTGCCGCCGGAGCATTCGCCTCGTGGGCGCGCACCGTCGCCACCAGCACCTGATCCATAAAGTGTCCGATCTCAATGAATACCCGGGATACCCGCTTGGCCGCGAGTCCCTCCTCGTCGACCATGCTGAGAACGGCACGCATGACGGGGAAGCGGAAGTACAGAAAGGTCTCAACCATCTCCACGGACGTCAGACCGAAGAGCGCTCCCTGCCGCCCGTAGTGTTCTCCGATCTGCTGCCCCTCCGACAGGAGCGAATAGCGATCTCCCGTCGCCGGTGCGGCCGCATATCTGACCGCAAGGTCCACCAGGCGCCGGCCCAGCCGTCGGTGCTCCTCTTGCGTCGCCGGACCGTACGCTTGGAACCAGCGCCGCTCGCGCGCCGCGCGAAGGTACTCGTCCTCGTACGCGGAGAGAGTGCGGTCGGTCAGTTCTTGCCGGCCGACGCGCGGTCGCTCCTGCCGGCGCGGTCCTTCGCCGACGAGGGCCCGGAGATCTTCCTCCGCGTACCGTCGGTGCCCACCTGGCGTCCGGAACACCGGCACTTTCCCGGCGTCGCTCCAGCGCCGCAACGTCGACTGATCGACGCCGAGGTAGCGGCAGGCATCGTTGATGGAAAGCCACCTTCCCCGCGTGCCGCGACCGCCACCCGGCTCGTCCTCAGTGCGCCCACCCTGCGCACCCGTAGCCGATGCTTGGCCTGTCATCGTGCTCTTCTCCCCCCGCCCCTGTCGGTCGGGCGCGCCCGATCGTGGGACGACCGGATGCCAGCCGTAACGCTCCACCCAGGGCTTCCGCCATCACGGGACGGAGCCAGCCTCACCGCCGCCGCAGCACCCTGAGAATACAAAGTGTACCGCCAGGTACCCGCCTGTCAACGGTCCAGACGGGGGAAGACGCGACTAAAATGGACGGATGACGAGACGGAAAGACGGAGAGACGGAGAGAAGTCGTTCGCCTGTCCGTCTTTCCGTCTTTCCGTCTCTCCGTCTCAGGTCCTCGTGAATAGTGCCTCGCGAAGCGCCATCAGTTGCGCACGCAACGCCGTATCGGTCTGCAGCAGTTGCTCAATCTTGTCGATCCCGTGCATCACCGTCGTGTGGTCGCGTCCGCCGAGTTCTTGACCGATCTCCAGCAGCGAAGAACTCGTCTCCTCCCGCATCAGGTACATCGCGACCTGCCGCGGACCCACAATCTCCTTGGACCGCGCCCTCCCGCGCAAATCGACCGGTGTCACGTGATAGTGCGCGGCCACGGTGTCGACGATGTCGCTCCGCGACATTTTCGCCCGCCGCTGCCCGATCGCGGCGTCCGCGATCGCTTCCATCGCCAGTTGCAGCGTCGCCGGTCGCCCCGTGATCTGCGTGTAGGCGAGGATCTTGTTCAGCGCCCCTTCTAGCTCGCGGATGTTGGTCTGGTCCTTGTGCGCGACGTACTCGATCACCTCGTCGGGCAGCACTGCACTAAGTTCCTCCGCCTTCGTTCGAAGGATCGCCGTCCGCATCTCGTAGTCGGGCGCCTGCACGTCGGCGATCAATCCGCCCTCGAAACGGGAGCGGAGGCGGTCTTCCAACTCGGCGATCGCCTTCGGCGGGCGGTCGCTGGAGAGCACGACCTGTTTGCCGCTCTGGTAGAGGGCATTGAAGGTGTGGAAGAACTCCTCCTGAGTACTCGGCTTCCCGGCGATGAACTGGATGTCGTCGATCATCAGGATGTCGATTGTCCGGTAGCGCGAGCGGAACTCTTCCATCCGCTGCCCCCGCAGGGAGTTGATCAAGTCGTTGGTGAACTTCTCCGACGAGATGTAGACGACGCTCAATCCCGGCTGCTGTTCCAATGCCCGGTGCCCGATCGCGTGCAGCAGATGCGTCTTACCAAGCCCAACCCCACCGTGGATGAAGAAGGGATTGTATTGACCGCCCGGCCGGTCCGCGACGGCCAGCGAAGCCGCGTGGGCGAACCGGTTCGACGACCCGACCACGTAGTGTTCGTAGACATAACGCGGATTCAGTCCGTGCGACGGCGTCGGCGCCAACGCCAGTTGCTGCGACGGGGCCGCCGGTCGCTTCGGCGTCGCTGCGACGGTCGCCGGATTGGCCCGCCGGGGCGCCTCCGGTAATCGACGCGCCGGTCGCTCCCTCCCTGCCGCCGGTATTCCCCCCGGCAACGATCGTCCGGTCGCCGCCCCCATAGACGCCCCATCACGGGCATCGGGAGCGGGACGTGCGTCATCTCCAACCGCGTCGACGGTGTCGCTTCCCTGGGGACGATCCTCACCCCGGAGGACCGTAAACTCCACCCGGATCGGCCGTCCGACGATGTCCGACATTACGCGCTCGATGTCGCCGGCGTACCGCGCCTGGAGCGTCGACGCGCCGAAAGTGTTGGCGGCGGCGACGGTGGCGACGTCGTCCTCGAACCCAACGATCGTCGTCGGTCGCAGCCAGTTGTCGAACGCGTTGCGGCTCAGTCGGACTTGCATGTCGCCGAGCACCGCCTGCCACAACTGATTGGCCTG
>JAXDKI010000144.1:0-10952 GCA_034667245.1 Thermomicrobiales bacterium
CGACATCGAGGGGCTGGCCGCGCTGCGCGAACTCTCGTCGGTGCCGATCGCGGCTGGTGAGAACGCCTACGGCCGGAGCGAGGCTCTGCGCCTGATCGAGGCGGAGGCCGCGGACGTGGTGATGCCCGATGTGGCTCGCTGTGGCGGCCTCGGCAACGCGCGGGCAATGATCGCGGCGGCGCGCGAGAAGTGCCTTCCCTATAGCCCACACCAGTACGCCTCGGAGGTCGGGTTCGTCACCTGCTTGCATCTCTGCGCGGCCGAGCCGGGATATCTCCACGTGTTACGCGACACGAGCCCATGGCCGTTGCGCCACGAGATCCTGACCGAGCCGTTGCGGATCGAGGGAGGACGAGCGTGGCTCCCCGATGGTCCCGGACTCGGCGTCGAGTTGGACGAAGCCACGCTCCAACGCTATCGGATCGTCTGATCGCCGGTGTGCACCGGCGAGCGATCGTCACACGAGATGACGGCAACATACGGGAGGAGACGGAGACGATGACCGACTCGATCGACAACGGAATCAAGAGCGCGGGCAGTTCACGACTGTCGCGTCGCTCACTCGTCCGGGGCGCGGCTGCAGCGGGGATCGCGCTGCCGTTCGTCAACCGGAGTCTGAAGGCCGCACCGCTCCCGCCGAAGGGGTCGTTCCTCTCGCGATACCAGGACGCGACGCCGGCAGCGATCCAGCTCCCCGATTTCACCGGCAAGACGCTAAACTTTCTGATCATCCAGCCGCACGCGGTGACCGGCGAGCTCCTCAAGGCCGACTTCGAGGCGGCGACGGGCGCCAAGGTCAACGTGACGGTCGTGCCGTACGATCAGGTCCAGGCCAAGGCGACGCTCGACGTCCAGTCAGGCGCCAACGAGCTCGACGTGATCGACTATTGGTATACGACGGTCGGCGCGCTGGCGAGCCAGGGGATCCTCGAAGACCTGACCGATTTCATCGCGAACGACCCCGACATCGACCCGGCGGACTTCATCCCGAGCATCTACGACACCTACACCCTCTACGACGGCAAGCGCTGGGGTCTGCCGTACGACGGCGACACCCACGTCCTCTTCTACAACACGGAGATCTTCGCCCGGCACAACCTCACCGCGCCGCAGTCGTGGGAGGACTACCTCACCAACGCCAAGACCGTAACCGAGGCCGAGGGCAAGGACGGAATCTACGGCGCCGGCATCATGGGCGCAAAGTTCCCGATCATCCTCGGCTGCAGCTACGTCAACCGCCTCGCGGGTTACGGTGGGTCCCTCCTCAGCGCGGATGGCAAGCCGACGCTCGATACGCCGGAGGCGATTGCGGCGGCGCAGGCACTCGTCGATGCAGCTCCGTACGCGCTGCCGACTCCGCTGGAGACGGCATTCGAGCAGGCGCTACCCGCCTTCTCCGGCGGCAAGACGGCGCAGCAGGAGTTCTGGACCGACCTCGGCGTCTACGCGCAGAGCTCCGAGGGGACACTGGTTGCGGACAAGTGGGATGTCGTCCAGAATCCCTACGGCGGCAGCAACACCAATCACGTCGCTCCTCTCAACGCCGGTTTCGCCTTCGGCGTCTCGACCGGCGCCAAGGAGAAGGAAGTGGCGCGCTGGTTCGTCAAGTTTGCGACGAGCAAGGCGTTCCACGTCAAGACGCTGACGACCGTCGGCAGTGGGATTGACCCGATGCGCGTCTCTGGGCTCAATTCGGAGGCCTACAAGGCGTTCGCGCCGAAGGTACAGGTGGCCGCGGGCGCCGCACTGAACAGCGTTCTCGCCTGGCCGACCATTCCGCAGTCGCCCGACCTGATGACGAAGCTGACCGACGAGATCGCCCTCGTCCTCCAAGGCAGCAAGAGCCCGGAGGATGCGCTCAAGGCCGCGCAAGAGAGTTGGGTGCAGATTCTTGGTTAGGTTTTGGGAACGACCCTCACCCCTGGCCCCCTCTCCCGCTTCGCAGGAGAGGGGGAACGGCGGTCGTACGAGACGCGGGCTTCCTGAAGGCTCGTAAGGGCTAGGGCACACCGCATGCAGTCGTCGTTCGCAGTTCCGCGAAGACGTGTGTGGAGCAGCCGGGGGATTGCCCCCCGGCTGCTCGTGCTGCCGGCTGTTGTTGGGTTGCTGGCGTTTGCGATCTATCCGTTTGTCTACCTGCTTTTTCTTTCGGCGTCGAAGTCGCTGCTTGGCAAGACGTTCCAGGAGTGGGTGGGGTTCGACAACTATCGGAATGCCCTCAATGATGAGGTCTTTACGAACGCGCTCGTCCGCTCGGTGATCTTCGCGATCCCGATCTCGCTGATCCAAATCGTCCTCGGCCTCGGGATCGCGTTGCTGCTCTACGGCAGCATCCGGGGCGGTCACTTGATCCGAACGCTGATCCTGCTGCCGCTGATGACCCCGCCGATAATGGTCGCCATCGCCTGGCGCCTGATCCTGAATCCGACCGGTGGGCTGCTCAACACTGTCCTGGATGGTCTCGGACTGATCGACAAACCCATCTCGATTCTCGGTTCGTCGCGTTGGGCGTTCCCGGCGATCGGGTTGGCCGACACGTGGCAGTGGACGCCGTTCGTCGTCCTTCTCGCCTTCGCCGCGCTCCTCACCCAGCCGGAGGACATCCGCGAGGCGGCACTGGTCGATGGCGCGACGAGTTGGACCGTGTTCTGGACCGTCACCCTACCGCTGATCCTGCCGGGGCTGGCCGCGATCCTCCTGATCCGGATGATCATGGCGTTCAAGGTCTTCGACCTTGTCTACGTGATGACTGGCGGCGGTCCCGGCTTCGACACGACGATTGGCACCTTCGAGATCTACCGCGTCGCACTCCAACAGTTCAACGTGGGGTACGCCGCGGCCCAAACGATTCTCTTCGGTCTCTTGGTCGGTCTGGTGACCTTGCCCTTCGTGCTGATCCGCGACTGGGCGGTGAAGAACTGGTCATGAACGACGTCCGTTTCGCCGATGCTGGCACCGTCTCCTTCGACCGGCGGGGTACCGTCGCGGTCGAGAAGCGGCGTCGCGGGGTTGTCGGTCTCGTCCTCCGACGACTCGGTCTGGCGATTGTGCTCGCCTTCTTCGTGCTGCCGATCGTCTATCTCGTTTCGGTCTCGCTGACACCGCAGGCCGAGATTCTGAGCGGCACGATCCTGCCCAATGACCTGGCGTGGCACAACTGGCCGGCTGCCTACGAGGCGACGACGGTCTCGCTCTTCGTGCGGAATTCGGCGATCGTCGCCAGTTTGAGTGCGCTGGTCACGCTCCTGATCGCGGTGCCGGCAACCTACTCGATGGTCCGCTTCGGCGTCGGCGGTCGGCCGCTCTACAGCTTCATCCTCTCCTCGTACGTGGCACCCCCGATCGTGGCGCTGCTGCCACTCTTCTACCTGTTGCGGCGGCTCCATGGGATCGATTCGCTCTGGGGCCTGGCGCTGGTCCACGCCGTGGCGAACGTGCCCGTCGCCGTCTGGCTGCTCGACAGCTTCTTCCGGCAGGTGCCGCGAGACATCGAGGAAGCGGCGTGGGTCGACGGTGCCGGCGTAGTTGGGGCGCTCGTGCGGATGGTCGTGCCGCTGATCGCGCCGGGGATCGTCGCGGCGGGGATCATCTGCCTCATCCTGTCGTACAACGAGTTCCTCTTCGCGGTCGTCCTCACCTACCGGCCGGAGACCCAGACCCTCCCGGTCGGGATCTCACTCTTCCAGGGGGACCGTCTCGTCAATTACGGGCAGATGGCGGCTGCTTCGCTGACCGGGATGGCGCCGGTCTATCTGGTCGCCCTCTTCTTTCAACGCTGGCTGATCCGCGGGCTCACCCACGGAGCGGTAAAGTAGCGGTCGATCGACCGCGATCCTACGTCTGGAGTCATTGGGGAGGCAACAGAGCGCATGGACCAACGCGTCGTCATCAAACCGGAGCAGTTTCTCGATGGGTCGCCGATGCAGCAGGATGACCGCTCGGTCCGCGACCTCAAGCTGATCTATCCCGAGACGGGATTCGATGCGATGAGTCTCTGCCTCGGTCTCGTCGAGATCGATCCTGGTCATCACTCTCCCCTCCACCGGCATCGGTGCGAGGAGGTCTATTACGTGGTGAAGGGGACGGGCGAGGTGGAGTCTGACGGCGTCCGCCACCCGATCTCGCCCGGCTGTGCCGTCTTCAATCGACCGGGGACGATCCACCGCGTCTACAACACCGGCACCGAAACGGTCCAACTGGTCGTCGTCGCCGGGATCATGCTCGTCCCGCTCTGGCCTCAGTGGCCGACCGCCTCGCCGTATGAGGTCTTCGAGGGGTCTTCGGCCGACCAGCACCCGACAACTGAGCAGGCGCGACCGTGACACCGGCGGCAACCGCGGCAACCCTGGCGGCCTTTGTCGACCTGCTCCTCCCAGGCGACGATCTCTTCCCGCCTGCTTCCACGGTCGGGATCCAAGCAATGCTGGCCGAGCGGATCCGCCAGCGTTTCGGTGGCGACGGTGTCGCCGAGATTGTGACGCGACTGACGAAAGGCGAGGAGCTTGCGGAGGCGGTCGCCCGGCTCGAAGGCGATGAACCGGCCCTCTTCGCGTTCCTCTACTCGGCGACCTGCTTCGCCTATTACCAGAGTCCGGCCGTGATCGCCGCGATCCGCGGGCTCGGTCACGACTACAAGGACGCACCGCAGCCGGAGGGCTACGAGATGCCGCGCTTCGACTTCACGCCGGGGATCAACGTCCCGATGAATCCGCGCGGGACATTCAAGTGGACGGATTGGCTCGAACCGGTCGATATCTCCGGGCTGGCCCACCTCAACCTGCCGGTAAAGGGGAACTGACGTGGCATCCGCTGGGCGGCGCGGGCACGATTCGGTTGACGTCCTCGTCATCGGCTCGGGAATGGGCGGTGCGGTCGCCACGCGCGTCCTCGCCGAGGCCGGGCTGAAGGTCGTCTGCCTCGAGCAAGGCCCGTGGACGCGACCGCAGGACCACCCGCACGCCTCGCCCGACTGGGAGTGGCAGCGGGTAACCAACTGGAACACGGCGCCGAACGTGCGGCGGCTCGATCAAGACTACCCCGTCGATACCCACGACGAGACGACACTGATGTGGAACGGCGTCGGTGGTTCGACGACTGTGTACACGGCGACCTGGCCGCGCTACCGCCCGTCCGACTTCCGCAAGGGGACCGAGCACGGTTGCCAGCCGGACTGGCCCTTCACCTACGAGAACCTCGAGGGTTGGTACGACCAGAACGACCGCAACTGTGGCGTGTCCGGTCTCCTCGGCGACCACGCCATCCCGTCACGGATGCCGTTCCAGACCCGCCCCTTGCCGCCCGGTCCGCTCGGTCCCGTCGTCGCGAAGGGGTTTGAGAAACTCGGTTGGCACTGGTGGCCAATGCCAAACGCGATCATCTCCGAGGACTACGACGGGCGCCTCGCCTGCAACAACTGCGGTGCCTGTCAGTCCGGTTGCCCGCGCGGTTCGCTCAACGACATGTCGATCACCCACTGGCCGAAGGCGATCGCCGCCGGCGCCGAGCTCCGCACCCACGCCCGCGTCGAGCGGATTGAGACGGACCATACCGGACGGGCGACGGGCGCAGTCTACGTCGACCGCATGACGAAGACGCGCCACTTCCAACCAGCGGATGTGGTGATCGTCGCCTGCAATGGCGTCGGCACACCGCGCCTCCTGCTGCTCTCCGAGAACGGACGGTTTCCGCGGGGACTGGCGAATTCGAGCGACATGGTTGGCCGGCACCTCATGCATCATGGACTGGCAATCGTCGAAGCCTGGACGGAAGAGCGCCTCGACTCGCACAAGGGAAACATCTCGGCCGTCCTGATCGGTGAGGAGTTCGCCGAGACCGACGTCAGCCGCGGGTTCATCAACGGGTTCACCCTGCACATCGTCCGACTAAACGGCGCGGGGTATCAGGCGCTCGGTTCGCACTCGGGCAACGTTCCGCCGTGGGGCAAGGACCACCACGCCTGGTTCCGACGCCATTTCGGCCATGGCTTCGGCATCCTCCTCGTCGGCGACGACCTGCCGCTCCCGGGCAATCGCGTCACCCTCTCCGAGACGCTCACCGACGCCGACGGTCTTCCGGCACCGAAGATCAGCTATCACCTCCACCCGAACGACGAGCTGATGATGGACTTCGCGGTCGAGCGTGCGAAAGACCTCGCCGCGGCGGTGAATGCCTTCGACGTCAAGGTGAACCGCTGGACCATCCCCGGCCGCGGCTATGCCCCACCCGCCTGGCACCTCCTCGGCACCTGCCGCATGGGTTCCGACCCCGCCGACTCCGTCACCAACCAGTGGGGGCAGACCTGGGACGTGCCGAACCTCTACCTGATGGACGGCTCGCTTCTGCCAACCGGCGGCGCGGTGAACCCGACCAGCACGATCGGCGCGGTCGTCCTCCGCGCGGCGAGCCACCTGCGCGATCGATTTGCGGAGGCGCGAACGGAGCAACGGAGCGAAGGGCTGAGCTGACCCGCTCGCGGGACTGGACCGAGACGACGCGCTAAGACAAGAGAACCCGACGAAATCCTGTGGTAGGGGAGCGCCCCGTGCGCTCCCGCGCCCAATGGTCGCGCCGCTTAATTTGCGCACTCACGTCATGCCCGGCCACGGGAGCGCCCCGTGCCATCCCCTACCCCTGGGGAGTAGCGTCTCGCGGTAATTCTTACCCGCCTTGCTTGTACAAGACCTCCTGCCGCGAAAGAGGACGCATCCTGTCATCTGCGGCGGTTGGGTGATGGGAACCTGGTAATTCTCCCAGGTTGCAACCCAGGACCACTCCCGGCGCAACCACCAACGCTCTCCCCTATCCTCTGTAAGCAAGAGACGACAACGAATGTCCGGCACGCCGCCATCGATGCGGACGAGCCGATTGTCCACGCGCATCCCGGGAGGTCCACCGTGACGCTCGCGACGACCGTGCTGGAATCCACGACTCGCCGTTCCGAGGGTACGCCGGCATTTTGCGAGTGCACCGACGAGACGCTGTTGGCAGCCATCGGAGCCGGCGATCCGAACGCGCTCGGCCTGCTCTACGATCGCTACAATCGGCTGGCCAATACCGTTGCCTATCGAGTGCTCGGCGACCACACCGCGGCGGAAGATACGGTTCAGGACGCCTTCCTCTCGGTCTGGCGACGCGCCGCCTCGTTCGACGCGAGCCGCGGCTCCGCTCGGGGCTGGCTGTTGACGATCGTCCGGAACGCCGCTGTCGACCGCCGCCGTGGTCGCCACGCACGTGTCCTCCAGGACGCCCCCCTCGACGATGTCGCCTTCCGCCTGGCGACTGACGACGAGGAGACATTCGCGGCCGTCGCGGCCGCGGTCGAGGCGTCGCGCGTGCGCGACGCCCTGGCCCTCCTGCCGAGCGAGCAGCGCGAGGCGATCGAGATGGCCTACTTCGGCGGGTTGACCCATCAGGAGATCGCCGACCGCACCGGTGCCGCCCTCGGCACCGTGAAGGGACGCATGCGCCTCGGTCTCCACAAACTTCGTGCCGCGCTTGCCGACATGCTTCCCCCTGTTGCCGCTCCCCAGCAGCTGGAGTCCGACGCACCGTTGCATGAGATTGAGCGACCGGCCCGCACGGACGGCCATCCTTTTGCGATCCGCTGGTCCACTCCTACCAGTACCCTTGTGCCCACGCTGGGGCTGGCAAACTGACGCGCGATCGCGGTCGGCGCCGCATCCACCAACCACCGCGGGGAACGGGTCGCGAACTGGGGAATCGTCAGTCGTCGACTACCGGCAATTCTGGGACGGAGCCCATCCTGGGCCAGAACCGGGGTTCGCTTCCCAGGCTCTCGACGTACATAGTTACCTCTATGTGTGGTTGACCGCGAGACACGTAGGACTTTTAGACCGCTCCCGTCGTAGGATCAATTTCCCCTCCACCCCCTCCCAATCGACTCATACCAATGGGTACCGCCATTGGTTACCTTTGTTGCATCCCCGCGGGTACCTGGAGGTTCCCCTCGCCTTCGATGTGGCTGAACTTACGGCCACGGTCGCTCAGGTGCCCGATCGACAGACGTCGCGCGTGGCTTGCGCCGTGGCGGCGAGGGAGGTTCACGTGATGGAAGAGCGGGTGTTACTGGTCGCACAGTCCCCCGTGCTACGGATCGGTATCCAAGCCGTGCTGGAGGCGAGGAAGGACTACTGCATCATCGCCGAGGCAGAGAATGGTCTCCAGGCGACCGCCCTCGCGGCGTCGCACGAACCGACGCTGGCCATCATCCAGGACGCTTTGCGTGGGGTTTCAGGGGTGGTCGCCGGGCGGGCAGTGCATGAGGTCTCTCACCAGACGCGCGTCGTCGTCCTGACCGACGAGATCGACGAGGAGCGAATCGTTGCGGCCGTGGTCCATGGCGTCGACGCGCTCCTCCCGGCCGCGATCGATGGATCGGAGCTCATCGCCGCGCTCGGCCGCCTCTGTGCGGGCGAGCGCTCGCTTGAGGAACTCGTCTTGAGTCGTCCGGAGATCGCGGCGCGGGTGTTCGACGAGGCGAGGGCAGTGGCAACCGGTGAGGCACCAATTCGCTCGAGCGCTCTCTCTGGACGCGAGATCGCGATCCTCGACGGAGTGGTTCGCGGCATGTCCAACCGGGAGATTGCCGCCGGTCTGTTCGTGGTCGAGCAGACCGTCAAGAACCATATGACCTCACTGCTGCGGAAACTGAGCGCGGGCGACCGGACAGAGGCCGTCGTTTCGGCCGTCCGCACCGGCATGATCGACCTCGGCGCGCAGCTCCCGGTGCCTCCGCCCCAAGAAACGTCATCGATGTTCTCGGCGGCGTGAGCGAGCCGTCAGTCACCGTTTGGTCCGCCGGCGGGCGATGGTTGTTGCCGCGAGCTGCAGGAAGGGAGATCGTTTCCTGCACATGCACTTGCGTCGCGCGGCAACCTGCGGTACACCTTATGACAATGATCGAAGCAGCGCGACGTGCGGGGCGGATTGACGATCTCTCCCCGCTCGTTTGCGTCGGTCGAGCGATGTGCCACAGCATGGTGTTGTCCGCGTTCGGGGCATTCGTGATGGGCGTAGCAGGTGCGTGACGAATCCAAATTCCCATGGGAGATCGTAGAGGAAGGGGATGCCGGTTGGCCTGTGGCGACGGACGCCGCGGACGGCCGGTTGATCTCAAGACCTGAGCAAACGATGGAGCATGCTTTCTCACCCCCGCCACCGGCACGCCCTGCGGCGATCCGCCGGGGGATGTCCGAATTTGCGCGTACCGTCCTTCTGGCAGCGCTCGTCTTCGTGGGCGCCCGGATGTTCGTACTGCCGTATGAGGTGGAGGGGGCGAGCATGACCCCCAGTCTACGCGACCATGAACGGGTGCTGGTCAACCGCAGCGTCTACTACCACTTCGACGTCAATGGGGTTCTGAATCTCTTGCCCGGCGTCGACATCAGCGATGAGCGCGTGATCTATCCATTCCATCCCCCGCAACGGGGTGACATCGTCGTCCTCAACCCACCCGTTAATCATCAGACCCAGCCCTACATCAAGCGCGTGATTGGTCTGGCGGGCGAAACGGTCTCGTTTCGTAACGGCTACGTGTACATAGACGGCAAGCGACTCGACGAGCCGTACATTGGTGGTGCGATCACTGACTGCAACCTCGCCGACGGATGTCGTGCCGGCCCCGTCCCGGCAGGATACGTCTTCGTCCTCGGCGACAATCGGGACAACAGCGCCGATTCCCGCAGCTTCGGCTTCGTCAGGATCGACGACATCATCGGCAAGGCCTGGTTTGCCAACTGGCCACTCGATCGCATCGGGTTCCTGCCTCACTACGACTACCAACGGTAGGCGGAGAGACGGACAGTAGCTTTTTCATTCCGTCTCTCCGTCTGTCCGTCTCTCCGCCTCTCCGTCTCCCCGTTCTCTCCGTCTCTCCTTCCGTCCGCCCCGTCAGATCGCCGTCCAGCCACCGTCGACGGGGAGAGGATGGCCGTTGACCATCGCCGCACCGGGGCTGGCGAGGAAGACGACGGCCGCCGCGATCTCCTCGGGTGTCGCCAATCGGTGGAGCAGGATGCGGTTGAGGACGTCTTCCCGGAATGCCTCGCTCTTCTCGAACATCGGACGCGTCAGCGGCGTCTCGACGAAGGTCGGACAGACGGCATTCGCGCGGATGCCGAATTCCGCCCACTCGATCGCCAGCACCCGGGTGAGGTTGACGACGCCGGCCTTGCTGGAGCAGTAGGCCGCGCGATCGTAGTACCCAACGAGTCCCATTTGACTCGCCATGTTGATGACGCAGCCGCCCTGCGGCGACTGGTCGCGCATGACCCGGCCAACCGCCTGAGCGACGAAGAAGACGCCCTTCAGGTTGACGTCGAGCACGGCGTCCCAGTCGGCCTCGGTCACTTCGAAGGCGCGCTTCGGCACGTTGAGCCCGGCGTTGTTGACCAGGATGTCGATCCGCCCTCCAAAGGCCGCCGCATCCTCGACACAGCGACCGATCTGCGCGAGGTCAAGCACGTTCAGTGGCAGCGCTACGCCGTCCCCGCCCGCGGCGCGGACCTCGGCGATCGTTGCCTCCGCTCGATCCAAGCGATCCGGCAGCTCCGTCACGACCACTCCCGCCCCCTCAGCGGCAAGCGCCAAGGCGCTCGCCTTCCCAAGGCCGGTGCCTGCTCCGGTAACCAGCGCAATCTTCCCGTCCAGCACTCTCGTCCCTGCCACGCTCTCTCCCTCATCCGTTCAACACAGGTCGGTCTGTTCGGCACGCGTCGGCGAGGCGCATCCTAGCACCCGGCACCGTCGCTTTACACCCGGTTAGGTCGCTCCCAGTGCACCCATCGGTTCACCGCCCGAAACACGACCGATTCATACGGCTTAAGGGCGGGCTTGCTGGTCTCGGGGTTTAGATGATGGGGAGTTCCATGTCACGACGCCATTGACATTATGTCAATGATGAGAAAGCCGTCCGTTCGCATTGCAAGGCCGTA
>JAXDKI010000145.1:0-9727 GCA_034667245.1 Thermomicrobiales bacterium
ATCCGATGACGACGACCCCTGCCTTGACCGACTGGATCGAGGCAGCCGCCGAGCCATCGCCATGTTCGATGCCGACCCCGCTCAGACTGCCCGCGGCGCTGGCCGGCCGTGCCTTGCCGCTGAACGAACCGCTCACCGTCGCCTCGTCGGTCGGCAGAACAAACGGGGCATCGATCGACCTCGGAGACCAGCTCGCCCCACCGCCGTTCCCCAGCGAGGACGAACGGGTCGAACTGCTGCATCAAGTCTGGAACACCGTCGACGCCTACTATCTCGACCGCACCTTCGCCGGAGTCGACTGGCGCTCCCTGAGAAACGACTTAGAGGCCCGGGTGCGCGGGGCACAGACCGTAGAGGAGTTCTACGCGCTCATCGTCCAAATGGTCGCCCGGCTCGGCGACCAGCACACGCGCTACGCCCCGCCCTGGCAGGTCGCGACTGAGGTCGCGCTAGCCGGTAATGGCTCCTACGAGGGCATCGGCCTCATCACTGTCGTCCAAATCGGCGACCTATTGGTCGGCTACGTCTTCGCCGGGAGCCCGGCCGCGCGTGCCGGTATCACCGCCCGCGACCGCATCATCGCCGTCGACGGCAACCCCGTCGGTCAGATCGCGCTCGACTACCTCGCGGCCTCTCCCCGATTCGCGCTCGACGGCCGGCCCTTCGAGAACCTTGCCGACCCCTTCGGGCTGTCGGGTCCGGCCGGTACCACGGTCCGCGTCACCGTCGTTTCACCCGACGGAGCCCGGCGCACCCTCCGTCTCGTTCGGGACGAAATCGAGACCACCATCTCCCCCGAAGGCTTTCGGCTGCCCGATCATCCAGGCATTGCCTATTTGCGCATCCCGACTCTCAGCCGAGACGACATGGCCGCACAGGTCGAATCGACGCTCGCCTCGCTGCTCGCCGAAGGTCCCCTCGATGGGCTCATCCTGGACCTCCGGCTCAACGTCGGCGGCCGCAACCTCGGCGTCCAGACGATCCTCGGCCATTTCGTCGACGGTCAGGTCGGCTACGCCGAAGACACCTTCGAGGGCCGACCCAGACGCAACCCCATCGTCGTCGACACCAGCCCACTTGGCGATCAACTCCGCGACGTCCCGCTCGCCGTCCTCGTCGACCCCGGCACCAATAGCAATGCCGAGGTCCTCGCCGCTGTTCTCCAACAGCAACGCGCCGCGTTCGTCCTCGGCACACCTACCGCCGGCAACGTCGAGAGCGTCTACACCTACATCATGGACGACGGCAGCATCCTGTGGCTTGCCCGAACCCGCACCATCCTCGCCGGCGGCCTCAACCTCGAAGGCACCGGCGTCCTCCCCGACCTCCCCGTCGACGCCGACTGGACCCAATACCTATTTGCCGACGACCCATACCTACTGGCGGCCGTCGCGTCCCTGAGTGAGAGCAATCAACAGCTGACCGGCTGATCGGTGCCTAGAACCCGATCATGGTGAAAATAACGCCATTCCTCACCCAGCCTCGTTCATCGAACCATCTCGGTGCCGCCTGAGTTCAGCCGGCTTCAGCCGGCTTATGTCGCTGAGCCTGGCACTTCCAGTGCCGGATGGGCGTCGACTTGGCAAACAGGAGGTCCACAAGCCCCTACACCCTCGCCCGCACCTCAAAACTCGGCGGCTCCCCCACCGTCACCGGCGGCAACTCCCCCTCCCACCGCTCAACCTGTACCAGCGCGTGCTGCCCGATGTTCCCCTGCCCGAGCCTCGACGTCCCTTTGTCGAGCGTCAGCACATTCGGGTTACCGTGCACGCACATCGAACCCGGGTCCGCCGGGTCGAGCGGGTCGTACCACGCGCCCGTCGAGAGCTGCACGACCCCTGCCCGCACATCCCGACTCAGTAACGCGCCTGCCAGACAACTCCCTCGATCATTGAAAACCCGCACCACGTCGCCATCTGCGATTCCGCGCATCGCCGCGTCGTCGGGATGGATCCGGATTGGCTCCCTGCCTTGGATCTTCGATGACTGACTGAACGCACCCACATCGAGCTGACTGTGCAACCGTGTCCGCGGATTGTTCGCGATCAGTTGCAATGGGAACGTCTCCGCCTTTGCCGAGCCGAGCCACTCGACCGGCTCCAGCCACGCCGGGTGCCCGGGGCAATCGTCGTAGCCGAAGGAGTCGATCGCCTCAGAGAAGATCTCGATCTTCCCGCTCGGCGTCCGCAACGGCGCCCCCTCGGGATCCTGTCGAAACGCCTCCAGGCAGACGATGTCGTCCTCTGTGAACTCCAGCTCCAGGTACCCCATCTGCCAGAACTCCTCAAACGGCGGCAGCGTCTGACCCATCTCCTCCAGCGGCGACCGCCAGCACTCGTAGAGATGCCGCAGCCACTCCATCTCCGACCGGCCCTCGGTGAACCGCTGACTCACCCCGAGTTTCTCGGCCAAATCCGAGAACGTGTCGTAGTCGTTGCGCGCCTGCTGATTCGGCTCCACCGCCTGGTGCATTGCCACCAGGTAGTGGTCGTTCGTCGCCCCCGCCAGGTCGTTCCGCTCCAGTGACATCGTCGCCGGAATCACGATGTCGGCGTGCCGTGCCATTCCCGTCCAGAACGGGTCGTGGACCACGATCGTCTCCGGCCGCGCCAGCGCCCGCCGCAGCCGGCCGAGGTCCTGATGGTGATGGAAGGGATTGCCGCCGCACCAGTAGACCAGCTTGACGTCGGGATACCGAAGTTGTTCCCCGTCGTAGTCGAACGACTCTCCGGGACGGAGCAGCATGTCCGAGACGTGCGAAACCGGAATGTACGCCGGCTCGAGATTCTTCCGCTGCGGCAGCGACGGAACACCGGCCCGGAGCGGCGCCTCGCCCATGTACCCCATCGAGCCGTACCCGAACCCGAACCCGCCGCCGGGCAGCCCGACCTGTCCCAGCATCGCCGCCAGCACCAACCCCATCCAAGGAGCCTGTTCCCCGTGGTCTGTTCGCTGCAGCGACCAGTTCACGTTGATCAGGGTTCGCCCCGACGCCATTCGCCGCGCGAGCGCCCGAATCGCCTCCGTCGGAATCCCCGAGATCGCCTCGGCCCATTCCGCCGTCTTCGCCTGCCCGTCCTCGTCGCCCAGCAGATACCGCTCGAACCGGTCAAACCCGACACAGTACCGAGCGAGAAACTCCTTGTCGTGCAGACCCTCCGTGAGCAGGGTGTACGCAAGCCCGAGCATGACCGCCACGTCCGTCCCCGGCCGCAGCGCATGCCACTCGGCGTCGGTGAACTCCGGCAAATCGTCCCGTAGCGGGCTGAAGAGCACGAACTCGACCCCCCGCTCCTTGGCGGCACGGATCCGATCCCGCGCGGTATGACGGGAGATTCCTCCCGGACTGACGGCCGTGTTCTTCAAGGGAATACCGCCGAACGCGACGATCAGGTTGGCATGCTCCGCGATCACCGACCAGGCCGTGGCGTGCGTTAACAACCCGCGAAACGTCCCGACGATCCTTGGCAGGATGACCTCGCCCGCCGCGTGACTGTAGGTGTTGACAGAGCGCACGTACCCACCGAGGCAGTTCAGGAACCGGTGCAACTGACTTTGGGCATGATGGAACCGCCCCGCGCTCGCCCATCCGTAAGACCCGCCGTAGACCCCAGCGCTACCATACGTGTCGTAGACGCGCCGGAGTTCGCCGCTCAACAGGTCGATCGCCGTCTCCCAGCTCACCGGGACGAACGGCTCCGCGCCGCGGCGCTCGTCCGGCCCCGGACCTCGATCCAGCCAACCGGCCCGAATCATCGGTTGCGCGATGCGCGTCTGGTGCCGGAGGCTACCCGGAATGTTCTCGAGAATCGGCGACGGATCGGCGTCCCGCGCGAACGGCCGGACACCGACGACCTCCCCGTTCTCGACAACCGCGTCGAACGCGCCCCAATGTGACGTGTGTGGTCGCAGATCCAGCACCATCTCTGAACGCTCTCCCCGCTGCGCGTGACGCCTCTCGCCCCTCCTCATTGGCTCATCTCCACGTGAGGGTCGATTCAAGATTGGCATTATCGCCTCTCGACACACCGCACGTGCAGTCGATCGGTGGCAGGTACAATGCACCCCGTTGATCGGCCGGCATCCCGTGCCCGCTTTTGCCCGCGGCCCACTCCTTCGCTTTGGCGAAGCGATCGTGGGTAACGGGGCAAATGCGTGCGGTGCTGTCGGCACGGAAGCCGCTTCGCATTGAACCCGGGAGGGCAGCGTGGAGACGTTGAAGGTCGGCATCGTCGGCGCGGGCGGTATCGCCCGACAACACGGGATCGCCTGGCAGAGAAACGCCCCGAGGGGAGAGATCGTCGCCGTCGCCGACGTCGAGCCCTCGCGCGCGCAATACCTCGTCGATAACTACGCCGCTCCGTCCGCCAAGATCTACGACGGCTTCGCCGCGCTCCTCGCAGATCCCAACGTCGACGCCGTCGACATCTGCCTGCCCCACGATCTGCACACGAGTGCGATCATCGCCGCCGCCCGTGCCGGCAAAGCCATCTTCTGCGAAAAACCCCTTTGCACCTCGCTCGACGACGCGGCGGCCATCGACGCCGCGCTCCGCGAGACAGGCGTCACGTTCGTCATGGCGCACAACCAGCTCTTCCAGCCCAGCCTGATCGAAGCGCGGCAGATGCTCGCCGCCGGTACTCTTGGCCGCCCGTTCGTCATTCGCTCCATCGAGGCGTTCCAGCACCGCGGCGCCCTCCTCGGCCAGACCGGACACCAGCTCGGCCCCGGCGAGAGCCCCTGGGCCTGGCGATCCGACCTCACCCGTATGGGCGGCGGCGAAGTCCTCGACACCGGTTGGCATTCGAGCTATCGCCTCCTCGCCCTCGCCAACAACGACCGTCCCGTCGAGGTCACCGCCATGACCGACCGCTTCCTCATCCCCGGCCTGCCAGCCGAGGACACCGGCCTTCTTACTATCCGCTTCGCGAGCGGCGCCATCGGTCAGATCATCACCAGCTGGGCGTTTGCCCCGGTCGGCAATTGGCATTTCGAAGTCATGGCCGAGTACGGCAGTCTTGCCGGCGGCCCGACCCAACTCCTCCATCAACTCCACGGCTGGCCCGCACCCGCAGAGCGCAGCAACGAATCCGTCCACACCTTCACCGCCGAGGTCACACACTTCCTCGACGTCGTCCAGCAGGGCGCCGACACCCCCGCCACCTTCGCCCAGGGTGCCCGCGTCCTCCAGCTCACCAAAGCCGCCTACCTCTCCGCCGCCGAACACCGCTCCGTCGCCCTCCCCGAAAACCCCCTCGAACCCGGTGTGCTCATCGGCACAGAATCCGCCCGCGAGGTGTCCGCAATCGCGTGATTGGATGTATGAAGGACTGTCCGCAGCTCATAGATCGCCGCAGATGAATCTCGTCTCAGCCGGCTTCAGCCGGCTTCGTAGGTTGAGCGCGGGTCTTTAGGCCCGCGCATGGGCGGCGCCGACCAGAAACAAACCTTTTGCAAGCATCAGCGAGGAGCATCCATGCAAAAAACGCTCGCACCAAGCGCAATCGGCGTCCGCGGACTAACCCTGGCAGAAACGATCGACCTCGCCGCCGCCTCCGGCTTCGACTCCGTCGTCTTCGACATCCGTGAGGCAGAGCGCCTGGCCGAGACGGACGGCGTCGACGCGGTGCGCGATCTCTTCGCTCGCGCCGGTGTCCGCCCCGGCTACTGCGGCCTCCCCGTCGCCTGGCGCAACGACGACCAGTCGCCCGCCGACCTCCAACCGCTCTCCAAGCGTGCCGCCCTCGCCCGCGACCTCGGCTGTACGCGCTTCACCACCGGCGTCACCCCCGGCTCCGACGAACGCGCCTACGACGAAAACTTCGCCTGGACCGTCGAGCGCCTCCGTCCAGCCGCCCAAATCCTCGCCGACGCCGGTTGTCAGCTCGGCATCGAATTCATCGGCCCCAAGACCTTCCGCGCACCTTTCCGCCACGAGTTCCTTTACTCGCTCCCCCAAACGATGGACCTCTCTGCCGCCATCGACACCGGTAACGTCGGTCTCCTCCTCGACGCCTGGCACCTCTACACCTCCGGCGGCGCCATCGCCGATATTGACGGCCTCACCGCGGCCGACGTCGTCGCCGTCCATGTCAACGACGCCCCCGCCGGCATCCCGGTCGACGAGCAGATCGACAACGTCCGCGCTCTCCCCCTGGAGACCGGCGTCATCGACCTCGTCGCCTTCATGCACGCCCTGCAGCGGATCGGCTACGACGGCCCGGTCATGCCGGAACCCTTCAGCCAGCGCCTCGACCAACTCGGCGCCAACGATCCGCTCGCGGCGGCACGCGAAGCCGCCGCGTCAATGGACGCACTCTGGCGGGCGGCCGGACTGCGGGAATCGGCGTAAGCGTCATTCGAAGAGGTCATTGAGCCGACCGGCGACCTCGTCAATCGGTCGGCTACGGCCCTGCCTGTTGTGATCGGCGAGTGTCGCGGGGGCAAAACCCAAACGGAGTACGCTCGGACGCTCAGCGCGCGTCCACTAACTCAGCTGAGGATGGCGCCATTCGCACTTCGACCGAGCCGTAGAGAATGCTGATCTCGAATGCGTCGGTCGTGACAATGGCAGGTTCGCTCCTCCCTCGTAGTGCACGAACGACGCCGAGCGATCGTACTCCCGGTCAGTGATGAACGAAGCCGCTGGGAGTGAGGCAACACGCTGTATGTTCGTTTGCATTTTGCCGAACAGGTCTGTGGTGCACCGTATCACGATGTCCCCGCAACCGAGCTCTGCAAACCGCAATCGGACGAATCGAGCAACTATGCGACTGGGTCTTCGCCGAGGTCGCCCAACACCTCCAGCGCACAGTTCCGCCCTGGCGCTCCGAACACCCCCCCGCCCGGCCACGCTCCTGACCCGCACAGATAGAGTCCCTCGACCGGGGTCCGGTAGTCGGCGAAGCCGGGCACCGGTCGGTACCCGAACTGCTGGTCCGGCAGCAGCTCCCCATGGAAGATGTTGCCGCCGGTGATCCCCATGATCCGCTCGATGTCCGGCGGTCCCAGCACCTGCATGTGCTCGATCGCATTCGGCAGATTCGGCGCGTACTCGGCAAACGTATCGACGATGTTCTTGCCGATCTCGTCGCGCCGCTCGTCCCACGTCCCCTCGGCCAGGTCGTAAGGAGCGTACTGGACGAACATGCTCAGCGTGTGCTTCCCCTTCGGGGCCAACCCATCCTCCGTCGCCGTCTGGATGTAGCAGTCCATGAACGGCCGCTTCGACGGCTGGCCCCGCTTGCAGTCGTCCCAGGCCCGCTCCAGGTAGTCCACGGACGGATTGATTGTGATCCCACCCGTGTGCTGCGGCCCGATCTCCGTCCCCGGATAGGCCGTGAAGTTCGGCAGCTCGCCGAGACCCAGCAACACCTTGACAACCGACCCCTTGACCTTAAACCGCTTGACACCCTCAACCAACTCAGCCGGCAGGTGCTTCTCGCCGACCATCCCCAGGTATGTCCGGTGCGGATCGGCATTCGAGAGGACCACCTCCGCCTCGAACCGTCTCCCGTCCAGCAGCCGAACCCCGCGCGCCTTCCCGTCCCGAATCTCGATCTCCGCCACCTCGGCATCCGTGGCGATCTCGACCCCGTGCTCCTTCCCGAACGCCGCGATCGATCCCGCCACCGTCCCCATCCCACCCGTGACAAACCCCCAGGCGCCCTGATGGCCGTCTAGACTCCCGATCAAGTGGTGATATTTGACATAAGCCGTCCCCGGCGTCAGCGGCCCGGCATTGACCCCGATCACCCCGCCGGTCGACATCGGCGCCTTCAACTCCTCCGACTCGAAGTACCGATCCAGTAACTCGGCGATGCTCGTCCGCGTCAGCGTCCGCCAGTCGTCCATCCCCTGCGGTCCGTCGAATGCCTGCTCGATCTCCGCCCAGCTCGGCGCCGGCTTGAGGAGGAGGGGGCGCATCCGCGCGATGATCCGGTCCCACATCGCCCAGTACGCGTCGTACGCGGCGACGTCCTTCGTCGAGAACTTCGCGATCTGCTCCCGCGTCTTCTTTCCGTCGAGGAAGGCCATGTAATAGCGCCCGTCCGGAAACGGGCAGAAATACGTCGGATCGAACGGCCGCACCCGATATCCGTGTCGGGCCAGCTCCAGATCCCGAATCACCTCCGGCAGCAGCAAATTGCAAACATACGAGCACGTCGAAAGCCGGTACCCCGGAAACGGCTCTTCCGTCACCGTCGCCCCACCGATGATCTCCCGGCGCTCCAACACCAATACCCGCTTCCCGGCCTTCGCCAGATACCCCGCCGCGATCAACCCGTTGTGCCCAGACCCGACCACGATCGCGTCGTACCGCTTGCTCGAAACCTGCTGCATAGTCGCAGAACGATCCAAACTGCTACCCTCCGGCGCCGGGCCTGATATCCCAAAACTCGGCTGTTTTGCCGGATAGTGACAGGGCAGCCAGGAGCGCGCAAGGGATCACGCGTCTCGCCAGTCTGGCCAGTCGCCCAAGGCACTCACTGGCGACCGCATTGTCACCACGTCGACGAGGGGACCCAACCAGATGGCAAGGGCGCCATGTCCGCTCTCGATGTGTTTGACGCTGTGCATCAGATGCGACATCGGGGACCGCTCCCCGACAGCCAGGGCGGCCTTCAACCGTTTCACCAGTGCCGGATGCCGGCTGACCGGGCCGTATATAAGGCAGAGCAAGAGGGCCACGAGCCCCCAGTCCTCGTACATTGGTCCCACAAGCCGGTCGAGCACCGAGTCGAGGTGCGCCAAGCCTTCATCCGCGCGGCCATGCTCGGCGAGAAAGGTCCCAAGGTTGAGGAGCACGTAGGGATCATCCCTCTTCATTTCGAAGGCGCGCCGGAACAGGGGTTCGGCTTTCGGGACATCCTTCAGACAACCGGCGACAAACGCAGCGTAGACAGAAAGCTGAACTGCACTCAAGTCATTTCCGCCGGCCACCTCGCGAAACAGTTCCGCTGCCGTTGCATGTTCCGACAGCTCGAATCCGAGAAACGAAGCCAGAGCGAAGACGAAGCTCGGATGCCTTGACGACTCCTCGACGGCGAGTTCGAGTTGCGCGCGGGCACTCCCGGAGTCACCCCGTACTCGATGGAGAAAGTACGCAAGGCTCGGTCGAATCCACTGTGGCTGTATCGCGAGTTCGACCGCGAGACGGTACGTCCTTTCCGCCTCACCAGGTTGGTTGCGAATGACGCAAAGAAACGACGCAAGCGCCTCCACATATCTTGGCTCGGACGACACATTGATTGCTCTTTGATAAAGCGTCTCAGCCGCATCCATGTCGCGTCTAAAGACGCGCTGCAACTCCGCAAGGAGAAAGAGGCTCTTGTCATCCGCGGCGTTGATCTCGGTGGCAATTCGAAGGCAGGACTCGGCCGCTTGGGGCTCCGGAAACGTGTGAAGAAAGAATCCTCCCGCGAAGCGTGCAATACCAAGATCCCGTGGTGAAAGGGACATGGCCGCCTTGATGTATTGCGCCGCCTCGTCTCGTCGGTCAGAGAAGGTTGCCAAGAGAAAACCGTAGATGTATTGTACGCCCCCATGTTCGGGGTGCGTTCGCGCAAGCTCCTGAAGAAACGGCTCAGCTCGATCCAGGCTTCCGTCCTGCTCCGCAATCAAGACTGCGAACTGCAGGGTCAGCCAAATGTCGTCGGGTTGTGCGATCAGTGCCCGTTCGAGGTGATCGATCGCATCGGCGAGCCCATTCTTCCGTTTCCGCGCG
>JAXDKI010000146.1:0-5133 GCA_034667245.1 Thermomicrobiales bacterium
TTCGGGAGCTACTCGCAGGGGATGAAGCAGCGGCTCGGCGTCGCCGCGGCGCTGTTGAAGGAGCCGGAGTTGTTGATCCTCGACGAGCCGACCAATGGGCTCGACCCCGCCGGTATGGCCGAGATGCGGACGCTGATCCGCGGGCTCGGACAGGGTGGGCGGACGGTACTCCTCTCCAGTCACCTGATGACCGAGGTGGAGCAGATCTGCGATCGCGTCGGGATCGTCCGCAAGGGGCGGCTCGTCGCCGAGGGAACGGTCGCGGAGCTGCGGGCAGAGGACGCGCTGCGGATTCGCGCCGAACCGCTGGACGAGGCCCGCCGGGTGCTCGCCGCCATGCACGGCGTCGGCGAGGTCGCGGTGCGGGATGGGCAGTTGCGCATCGCCACCGATCCTGCCCGTTCCGCGGCGATCAACCGTGCCCTGGTCGAAGCCGGTTTGGTCGTCAGCGAGGTCTGCGTCGAGCGAGCTTCACTGGAAGACGTCTTCCTCGACCTGACGCAGGAAAGCGAGGTGGGCTCATGATTGGCGCGATCACCGCCGAACTGCTCGTCATCCGCAAACGGTCGAGCACCTGGGTCCTGGTGGGGCTGTTCGTGACGCTTGCGGTGTTGTTCGGATACCTGTTCCCCTATTTCATCGAGGCCGACAGCGGCGCTCCGAGAGCCGGGCAACCGCTGGACGATTTGCTCCCCGGCCGGTTGGTTGGGACGACGCTCGGCGGGTTCCCGTTCTTCGGCGGAGCGATCGTCCTGATCCTCGGCGTGCTGACGCTCGGCAGCGACTACGGCTTGGGAACGCTGAAGACCCTGTTTACGCAGCGCCCGAGTCGATTGCAGGTCCTCGGGGCCAAACTCGCAGCGGTCGGCGTCGTTCTCTGGGCGTTCGTGCTCGCAGACTTCGCCGCCGCATTCGTGTGCAGTGGGTTGATCGCGATGCGGGAGAACGCGCCGGCAGACTGGCCGAGCGTCTGGTTGCTGGTGCGGGCGCTGGCCGCCGCCTGGTTCATCCTCGCGGTCTGGGCCACGCTGGGTGTCCTGCTTGGGGTCCTGATGCGGGGAACGGCACTCGGGATCGGCATCGGCATCCTCTATGGGTTGGCGATCGAGGGACTGTTCAGCGCCTTCTTCAATCGCTCCGACCTCCTCCGTCCGCTGATCGAAGCATTTCTGCGGGCTAACGCCTACTCACTGGTCGCCCCGCTCGGTGTCTCCGCCGAGGCGACGCGCGACAACGGTCCCGGCTCGTTCTCCGGCCCGTACGTCGGTGGCGAACAGGCCGCGCTCGTACTCGGTGTCTATCTGGTGGCGTTCGTCGGGTTGTCGGCCTGGATCTTGCGCCGAAGGGATGTCACCTGAGTGGGGATGAGGTGAGGCGGCGGATGGCATGCGCTCTGCGACGCCTTCGCGGGCGAACCCATCGGTGGGTCGCGCAGGAGAAGGAGGCGACGATGCTCTTCTATTGCGAGTTCACCTGGTTTCCGGGTACGACGAGGGAGGAAGTGGCCCAGCGTGTGGTGCAGCAGCACGACGCGGGGCTGAACCATCCCGAGCGGATCGAGGGGTGGTACAACCTCGTCGGCGGTGGGGCGGGGTTTCTCATCGTCGAGTACGACGATCCGCGGGAGTTGACCGCCTTTCTCCAACCCTATATGGACCTGATGAGCTGGGATGTCCGCGCCGTCACACAGAATGACTACGCCACAAGCATCGAGGAGCTGCGGCAGATCGGTCGGTAGTGGGCGAACACACGTCGGTGTAGTCCCGGCACCTCTTACCGGCATGGAACGTCCTTCGCCGCTCTCGGAGATCCTTATGTGTAGCGGTGGGGCCGAGCGCTCAATGGCGCGTGCCCGGGCAGGTTGATTCCTAGATTTAACAAGATTTGGGCGACATCGGCGGAGGCGGGACTTTGGTCCTCCCGGCAGCCTGGGTACTCCGGGGGATTCGAGTGATGGTCGGTCCTGCATACGATGGGGGCCGATAAGGTCATTGACCGACACCGCTCGTCTCTCGCGACCGCACGCTGTTGAGAAGACTATGACGCCCCGACGAATCCGCCCGTCGCCCGTTCGACCGACACGCGTCGGGTCGAGGACACGGCCTGCGCGGGCGCTCCTTCCGGCTGACACGGCCCGCTCGCTGGTGGTCAATGGGCAGGACGGCTTGCTCGTGGTCGGCGGCGACGGAGCGGTTGCGTTCGCGAATCGGTCGGCCAGACAGTTGGTCGGCGGCGACGGCGAATCGCTGATTGGACGCCAGTTCGACGATCTGGTGCCAACCGCGGTTCGCGGCGCCTGGCAAGCGCTGCCGGCGGCCGCCAAGCGTGGGGGCGCTCTGCCCTTCCCGCCGACGATCCGGATCCCGCTGCCCGGCGGCGGTGAGCGGATCGTCGAAGCAGTGCTGGACGACCGCACCGACGACGCCTCCGTTCAGGGCGTCGTCGTCCATCTCCGCGACACGACGGCGCAGACGACCCGGGTCGCCAAACTGGCGCAACTGGCGTATCACGACCCGATCACGCGGCTGCCTAACCGGACGCGCTTCTGCGATCTGGTCGCCCGGGCGTTGGAGGAGGCGACGGCCGCTCGCAGCACCGTTGCGGTGCTGATGGTCGACCTCGACCGCTTCAAGCAGGTCAACGACGCCTTCGGCCACGCGGCCGGCGACCGGTTGCTGGCCGACGTTGGCCGACGCCTGCGTGGCGCGCTCCGCACGGAGGACATCGTCAGCCGACTCGGCGGTGACGAGTTCGCCTGCCTCCTGGTCGGACCGACCACCCTACGGGAGGCGGTCTCGCTGGCCGAGCGGGTGTTGGCGGCACTGTCGGCGCCGGCGGACATCCTCGGCCAGTCGGTGGTGCCCGGCGCCAGCGTCGGGGTGGCCTGTGTGCCGGCGGCGGGGAGCAACGTCGACGACATCCTGGCGGCGGCGGACATGGCACTTTATGAGGCGAAGCGACGGGGTCGCGGCCGGGTGGCGTGCTTCGAAGAGCGCCTCGATCGCGAGGTGCGCGCCCGCGCCGTGCTGGAAGGCGAGCTCCGTCGCGGCATCCTGGCCGACGAGTTCCGGCTGGAGTTCCAGCCGTTGGTCCATCTTGCCTCAGGGAGCGTCCGGCAGGCAGAGGCGCTGATCCGCTGGCAGCATCCGGCGCGTGGGCTGCTACGGCCCGACGCCTTCGTCCCGCTCGCCGAGGAAGCGGGGCTCGTGCTGCCGCTGGGGCGGTGGGTGCTGCGCGAGGCGTGCCGGCAAGCGATCTCGTGGCCGGGCAGTCGCGGCCGGTTCGGGGCGGCGGTGAATGTGAATCTCTCGAGCGTCCAACTCCGGCATCCGGGGTTGGTCCGTGAGGTGATCGGGGCGTTGCATGAGAGCGGATTGGACCCGCGGCAACTGACGCTGGAGTTGACCGAGAGTACGGCACTGGACGATCTCGATGGAACGATCGCGGCGTTGGAGCGACTCCGTGTGCTGGGCGTTCGGTTCGCCCTCGACGACTTTGGGACCGGCCACTCCTCGCTTGGCTATCTGCACCGGCTGCCGGTCGACGAGGTCAAGATCGACCGCTCCTTTGTCAGCAGCCTGACGACGAATCGGGTGGCGTCGGCGGTCGTGCAGGCGGTGGTGACGGTGGCGACGGCGGTCGGGGTCGGCGTCGTCGCCGAGGGCATCGAGTCGCTGGATCAACTGCGGGCAGTGACGAATCTCGGTTGCAACGTGGGCCAGGGCTTCCTCCTCGGCCGACCGGTCGGCACGGCGAGGTTCATCGAATTCCTCGACCCGGTGGGAGAATCAGGGCTGCGCGCCAGCTGATCGCCCGGCCGACTGTCTCCGGGAATGTTGCTCCCATCAGCTTTTGTCCAGAAGCCGGCCGTAGATCGGGAACGGGTCCGGGCCGAGCAGCGGGAGCGCGTAGTCGCGGAAGGCAGCCGTAACGGAGCGGCCGTCGGCGCCGATGAATGGTTCGGGGAAGGCGCGGACGCGGTTGGCGATCTTTGCCAGCGGTGCCGTGCCGATCCCCCAGCGGTAGGGCGCATCCCCGGCCCGAACGAGAGTTGTCATAACGTCCGAGACGCCGCGGGCGGCGAGTTCGGCGGCGGCGCGGCCGGCGCGTTCAGCCCCGTCGAGATCGACTGGGGAGGCGAGGGCGATCGACATCCGCGCCGCCGTCCCCGGGCGCTCGAAGCGGGCGCGCAGACCGAGGCGCTGGTTGACGAGACGGGTCAGGGCAACGGCAGGTTGCGCGTGATAGGGGTGACCGAAGGGGTCGACGTACTCCGGTTCGTCGCCGCCGAGGTGCCGGCCGGACGCGTCGCGCAGGGTCTCCGGGACGACGGCGACGGACCAGCCGCGGGTCTGAACTTGCGCCTCGATCTCGGCGAGGATGGCGTCGGCATCGGCGGGTGGGCACTCCGGTAGGTAGAGGAGCGGCAGGAGGTCCCCCTCGTCGGCGGAGAAACCGAGGGCACAGGCGGCGGGCACCCAACCGGCGTCGCGGCCCATGACGTCGACGAACTTGACCGGGTAGAGCTGGGGCGAGGCGAGGGTGTCGTAGGTCGCGTCGCGGACGGCGTGGGCGAGGAAGCGGGCAAGGGACGGATAGCCGGGGCAGTAGTCCGTCTCCGGCAGGTCATTGTCGATCGTCTTGGGGACGGAGATGACCGCGAGCTCATACCCGGCGGCGACGGCACGAAGGTGCAGCCGGTGGGCGGTATCGGCCGAATCGTTGCCGCCGATGTAGACGAAGGCCCGCACGCCATGCTGTTGCAGGAGGTCGAGCGCCAGATCGAGTTCGTCCTCCCGGAGCTTGCGCCGGCCGGTGCCGAGTGCGGCGGACGGCGTGCAGCGGACGCGGTCGAGGACGTCACGCGGTTGGGTCCGAAGGTCGACGAAGCGCTCCGCGAGGAGCCCGTCGATCCCATTGCGCATCCCGAGCACGCGCCCAAAGCAACTCGAGGCGAGCGCGCCTTCGATGACGCCGACGAGACTGGCATTGATGACGGTGGTCGCACCGCCCGACTGACCGACGAGAAGGGTTCCGAGTTCGCTCATTCTCTATTCCTGAGTCGACGGCTCCAAACGCGGAGCCGCGCCAGGATGGCAGAGGGCAGGCCGGCTGGCAAGCGGCGCGGCGACA
>JAXDKI010000147.1:0-3256 GCA_034667245.1 Thermomicrobiales bacterium
CGAATCGCGGGATGGCGCGCCGTCTTGGGAGGCAACGATGCGTCTTTGCACCTACGAGCGAGCGCGATCGGTCGACGTCGGCATCGAACGCGACGGCCAGGTCTACCCGACCGGCTACGCCGACATGCTCACACTCATCCGCGGCGGCGAGGTCGGCCTCGCCCGAGCCACGGTTTGCTGCCCGAAGCGGAGCGAGCACTCTTCCGTCAGCTTTCGGTTTTCACCGGCAGGTTCACCCTTGAGGCGGCGCGGGCCCGCGCGCGCCTCGGCGGCGCGCTCGTCGGCGAGGGGAGGTACGACGACGCGGAGCCACTCTTCGCGGTGAATCGCGAGCGGGCGCGAGAGTTGGGTGAAGAGACGTGGTGGATGGCCCACGCCGAGTTCCACCTCGGCGCGATCGCCTTCGCCCGCGGCGATGCCGCAGCCGCCCGTCCCTTGCTCCGTGCCGCGGCCGCACGGTACGACCGGACGAGCAATCCCTGGCTCGCCGTCGACCCCCTGCGCTACCTCGGCCTCCTCGCCTGCGCGGAGCGCGATGTCGCGGGCGCCGCGACGCTCTTCGCGGAGAATCTGGCGCGACTCCGTGCCGGCGGGGTCCGGCAGGCGATCGCGACCACACTGGCCGACATCGCGGTGCTGGCCACCGCGGTGGGAAAGCCTGAGGATGCGGCGCGGCTTTTCGCGGCGGCCGACGCGCTGCGCGAGTCAGAGGGAACGTCGTTCTCCCTGCCCGCTCGCGCCCGCTACGACGCCGCCTTGGCCGAAGCTCGTTCCGATCTCGGCGAGGCGCGCTTTCGCGAGGCTCACGCCGGTGGTACCGCATCCTTGTTGCCGGAGATCACCGCCCTGGCTGAAATTGTCCTGACGAACGCGGCCAGTCCGCCCGACACCGTCGATCGAGCGCCTGCCGCGTCGATGCTCACGGAGCGCGAGGCCGAGGTGTTGCGACTGCTGGCAGCCGGGCGGACGAACATCGCCATCGCCGAGGCACTCCACATCGGTCCCGGAACGGTGCGGACGCACGTCTCCAATATCCTCAGCAAGTTGAGCGTGCGCACGCGAACCGAAGCGGCAACCTACGCGCACCGGCAGGGTCTCGTCTAAATCCCTTTCCAGGCCCCGGACGTCCAGACGTCGATGGTGCCGGTGCCCTACGTCATTCGTCAGAGGCGTCACTCTACGCACAAATCCGTCATCTATCGGATGGCGTCCGCCGCGCTCTCGACCGAGAATGGTGATGTTTCCGGTGATGGTACTCGGTGTTGGCAGAATCGCTGGAGACAAGTACCAGAAAGGAGCACGATCGTGTCGATTGATGTCGCGATGCCGACGGCGGCGTCGCCCGATGTCTTGGTGTCGCGCCTCTTCGCGTCGGCCCTGGGAGCGATGGACCTGTTCGCGGTCTACCTCGGCGACCGCCTCGGCTACTACCGGGCGTTGGCCGAGGGCGGTCCGGCCACCAGCGGCGAGCTGGCGCAACAGACGAACACGGCCGAGCGCTACGCCCGCGAGTGGCTGGAACAGCAGGCCGTGACCGGCATCCTGGAGTGTGAGAATCCGGACACCGACGCAACGGGGCGCCGCTTCCGGCTGCCGGACGGTTACGCCACGGTCCTCGTCGATCCCGACAGTCTTACCGCGATGGCGCCGGTGGCGCAGATCTTCGCCGGCTGCGTCAAGCCGTTGCCGGCACTCCTGGAGGCGTTCCGGACCGGCGGCGGCGTCCCCTACGAGGACTACGGCAGTGACCTGGCCGAGGGGCAGGCCGGCACGACCCGTCCCCAATTCCGGCACCTCCTGGCCCAGGAGTGGCTGCCGGCGATGCCGGACGTCCATGCCCTTCTGCAGCACAAGCCGGATGCGCGCGTCGCCGACATCGGGATGGGCCTCGGTTGGTCCAGCATCGCCATCGCTACCGGCTATCCCACGGTGCGGGTCGACGGGTTCGACCTCGACGAAGCCTCGGTGCACGCGGCACGGGCGAACGCCGAGGCGTCGGGGGTGGCCGATCGGGTCAGCTTCTACGTCCGCGACGCTGGCGATCCCGAGCTCGCGGGGCGCTACGATCTCGCGCTCGCGGTCGAGTGCATCCACGACATGTCCGACCCCGTGGCGACGCTCAGCGCGATGCGCCGGCTCGTCGGGACCGGCGGGACGGTGCTTATCGTCGACGAGCGCGTCGCCGATGGCTTTACCGCCCCCGGCGACGACGTCGAGCGCTACATGTACGGGTTCAGCATCCTTCACTGCCTGCCGGTCGGCATGGTCGACCAACCGTCGGCCGGCACCGGCACGGTGATTCGGGAATCGACCATGCGGAGCTACGCCGAAGCAGCAGGATTTAGCGCGGTGGACGTCCTGCCGATCCAGCACGACTTCTTCCGTTTCTATCGTCTGACCGCATAGGCAACTCGAGCTCCTGACCTCCTCACCCGTGGCGGCCTGCGTGGCGGCCGCGAAACAGAATCTGGCTCCAAGCTGGGCGGTGCGTACGACGCCCGGGTCGGTAGCGGTTTGTTCGGATTTGTGTCGGATCGATCGTTGAATAGCGAAGGAGAACATGGGAAATGATGGTGGCGAGTGTGATGCGGACGAAGGGAATGCTGCTGGCACTGCTGGCGATTGTGGTCGTGATCGGCTTGGCGGCCCTCGGCGGTCCGGCCTCCGGACAGGGAACATCGGACGGGCCGGCGCAGACGTTGAGATTCGACGTGGCTGAGGACATGTCGCGATTCGTCTTCGATCAGACGGTTGCGTTCGAGGACGGAATGCCCAAGCATGGCAGTCCGTTCATCACCCAGGGCTACATCTACGAAGCGGGAACGTTGAGCGGCGGCAACGGCGTGCTGGAGGACGGGTCACCGGAATTCCCGGACAAGGTCATTGGCGAGTGGACTTGCCGCGGCTGGTTCGTCGGCGAGGGCGCGCATGCGAAGACCGGACCGATGGTGATCACCACCCAGCTCTACAACTTCGGCGAAGGTCTCGGCGACGAGACGATCGTCAGCGAGGGCTACGAGCTCGCCGACGTCGGGGTCGTCATCCAGCGCGCGATCACCGGCGGCACCGGGGAATACACCGGCATCGAAGGGGAGGTGAAGCAGACCTTCCTCGGCTTCAACGCCTCCGAAGGTGTCAATCTCACGTTCGAAGTGGAGTTCGCCCGGTCGTAATCACCTGCGCACGCCTGGCAGCACAGGGTAAATGCGTCCCCTCTCCCGAACGCCGGGAGAGGGGACGCCAGGGCCGCGATAGC
>JAXDKI010000148.1:0-6642 GCA_034667245.1 Thermomicrobiales bacterium
ACCGCGGCGGGAACGCCGGCATTCTTCGGTGGCGGGCGTGTGGTTGTCGTGGACGATCTTATGTCGCGCGCATCGAAAGCGGGCGCCGTGGAGGCGGTGGGCGGCGAGTCAACCGACGCGGCTCCAACCGCTCGAGGACTCGATTTTGGGCGCCTGTTCGGATCCGTCGCCGCCGAGAACGTGTTGATTTTGGTCGACCAAGGGCTCTCTTCAGTGCCGGCAGCGGTCAAGCGGGCGGCTCCTACCGAAGCAGTGGTGTTCGGAGGAGAACCTCCGAGGGGTGCGATCCTGCTCGAGTGGATTCAGCGCAAGGCGACCGAGGCCGGCAGCAGCATCGACAATCGGACGGCCCGGCTGCTTGCGGAGCGGACATTTCCCCAGACGTGGTCGGCCAAACCGTCCAATCCCGCGTACGATCGACCGCCCGATCTCGACCTGCTCAAGAACGAGATCGAAAAACTTGCACTGACCGCGTACCCAGGACCGATCGACGCGGAGAAGATCAAGACGATGGTGGCCAGCGCGGCGGAAGATCGACTGTTCCCGTTCGTCGAGGCAGTCGTAACGGGCAGGCTCGAAGACGCGGTGCCGGCGTTGGAGAGTCTGCAGGCGACAGGCGACGATCCTGGTCGGCTCGTGGCGCAGGTCTACCAACAGGTAGAGCTCGCCGCTGTCCTACCCGCGGTCGGCGGCACGGCCGACCCGGCGGGAGTCGGTAAGGACTTGGGTCTAACCAACCCGAACCGGATGATCGGGGTGGCAAAGACGGCCCGGCGCGGCCGGATGACCCCGGCTCATCTCCTGCGCGTCGCCCTGCAGACAGACCGCCGAGCGAAACGAGGCGCGCTACGACACGGCGACGACGTGGTCTATCACCTGCTCACCATGGCAGCCGCGCCGTCGACGGATGACACCAATGAACAAGGCGGCATCTAGTGCCGCCTATGCCCACGCTCAGTTGGAATCGAAAACCGGTCCCCGCTGAGATCGCCTACGCTGTCGTCGCCATCCGATTGAACTTCGCCATCAAGCGAGACTTGCGTCGCGCCGCGTTGTTCTTGTGGATGATGCCCTTGCCGGCCACCCGATCGAGCATGCTGATCGCATCGCCGACAGCAGTCGACGCCATCGTGGCGTCGCCCGCACGGATCGCGACTTCCGCTTTCTTGACAAACGTGCGCGCCGCAGTCCGATACGGGCGGTTCCGCAGCCGCCGTCGCTCCGCGACGCGAATGCGCTTCTCCGCAGACTTGTTATTCGCCAAGGTCCCTCACCTCGTTCAGATCACTCACTTCGCCACGGGCACACCAAACTTAAGCCCGTTGGCCGCAACCTGGCGATGGTACCAGACTGCTCCGCACACAACAAGCATCGATGCCGGCAGAGGTTCAATGTCGTGAGCGCACGCGCCGGTGCGTCGGGCCGCCTCGAGCCACCGACGACGTCGACTTCGCCTGCCGCGAAGGATCGATCGAACACCCCGTCGCTCGGGCGGAGTGCGTCGATCGTGGCGGTGGCGTTCGTGGCGAGTCGCGTCCTGGGTCTGGCGCGCGAAGTGGTCCTCGCCCATCTCTTCGGGACTGGTCCGGAGTCGGACGCCTACGTAAGCGCTTTCCGTATTCCTGACTTTCTCTTCCTCGTCGCGATGTCCGGCGCGTTCGGCGCCGCCTTCATCCCGATCTTCGGTGGTTTTCTCGCGCGCGGAGAGCGGGAGAAGGCGTGGCGACTTGCTTCGTCGGTAATCACGCTCACCGGCCTCGTCTCGATCGCCCTGGCACTGGTGATGTTCGCCTTCGCCGGGCCGATCATGACGAATCTGGTCGCGCCGGAGCTGACGGGCGAGTACCGCTCGATCGCCATCCGCACAATGCGCCTGCTCCTCGTCTCGAACATCCTGCTTGGGTTCGGCATCGCGGCAAAAGGGATCCTGGAGGCGCAGGACCTCTTCACGTTGCCGGCGGTTGCGCCACTCATGTATAGCGTCGCGACAATCCTAGGCGCGCTCGTCCTTGGGCCACGGATGGGAGTTCCCGGTGTTGCCATCGGCGTTGTCGTCGGCGCCGCCTTCCACATCGGCGTGCAGATTCCGGGCCTCGTTAGAGCCGGAATGCGGTATTCGCCGTCGTTGTCGCTCCAGGTCGCGGGCCTTCGCGAAGTTGCTCGGCTCCTCGTGCCCCGCGTCGTCGGGCAAGCCGCGTTCCAGATCAACTTCATCGTCGTCAACTACCTGGCGAACGGAGAAGGAAGCGGCAAGGCAACCGCTCTCAACCAGGCCTGGATGCTGATGATGCTGCCGCACGGCGTCCTGGCGCTCAGTATCTCGACCGTGGCGTTTCCGACCATGGCGAGGCAATTCGAGACCGGCCGCCTCGACGAAGTGCGGGCGACCTTCATGAAGGCGCTCGCGCCACTCCTCTTTCTGATTCTTCCTGCGTCGATCGGCCTCTTCGAGTTCCGCACCGCGATCATCCAAACGGTCTTCCAATCGGGAGCGTTCAACGCCTATTCGACGTCGCTTGTCTCGCCGCCGCTCGCGTTTCTCGCCCTCGGACTGACGTGGTATGCGCTCGTCGAGGTGTTAGCACGCATCTTCTACGCGATGCAAGACACCAAGACTCCCGTGATCGCTGGCGTCGCCATCATCGTCATCAACGTGGTCCTCGGTATTGTGCTGGTCGACCACGTCGGGTATGCCGGTCTCGGCTTGTGCTTGAGTGTCTCGACGGGGATCGAAGCGGCGATCTTGATGGTCGTCCTGCGCCGCCGGATCGGCGGGTTCGACGCGACCTTCGGCTCCTGGTTCGCCCGGGTCATGCTGGCAACAGCTGCGATGGCGATGGCGGCCGAGGCGATGCGCGGTCCCCTGCAAGAGGCTACGGAGTCGGGAGCGGCGCCACGCATTGTCCAGTTGCTGTTGCTGGGCTACGCGATCGGCGTGGTGGCGCTTACCTATCTACTCGCCGCGTATTATCTCCGCCTCCCCGAGGTCGGTCTATTGCTCGGACGGTTGGAATCGCGAGTCCCACTGCTGAAGCGAGTTCTGCCGTTCCGCCGCTGAGAATCCCCACCCTCCGCTATACTTCGGGCATGACAGTCACGACCGCCACCACCCACAAGACACGAACACACCAGGGCGTCCCGCTTGAGAAGATTCGGAACTTCAGCATCATCGCCCACATCGACCACGGCAAGTCGACGCTCGCCGACCGCTTGCTCGAGCGGACTGGCACCGTCGACTCCCGCGATATGGTCAACCAGATGCTCGACTCCATGGACCTGGAGCGAGAAAAGGGCATCACGATCAAAGCGCGCGCCGTCAGGATGCGCTACACCGCGTCCGACGGAGAGAACTACGAGCTCAACCTGATCGACACGCCTGGTCACGTCGACTTTTCATACGAGGTGAGCCGCAGTCTCGCCGCGTGCGAAGGCGCTCTGCTGGTCGTCGACGCCGCCCAGGGAATCGAAGCGCAGACGATGGCGAACGTCTACCTCGCCCTCGATCAGGACCTCGCCATCATCGCCGTCATCAACAAGATCGACCTGCCGAGCGCGGAGCCCGCGCGCGTCGCCGAAGAGGTTGGAAAGTTCATCGGCCTCCTGGACGATGAGATCGTCCTCGCCTCGGCGAAACAAGGTACGGGTATCGAGGCGATCCTGGAAGCGGTTGTCCGCAAGGTACCGCCTCCGTCGGGGAGAGTTGGGGGGCCGACGCGGGCGTTGGTCTTCGACTCGCACTACGATCCCTATAAAGGCGTGATTGCGTACGTCAAAGTCGTCGACGGATCGCTTGCCAGGGAAGATCGCATCAGATTGATGTCGACTGGCAAAGAGGCGGAGCTCTTGGAGCTTGGCTACTTCACGCCGGCGATGACCTCGGTTGCCACGCTCGGAACCGGCGAGGTCGGTTATGTCGCGACCGGTCTGAAGGTGGTCAAGGATCTACAGGTCGGAGACACGATCACGCTGGCGTCCCATCCGGCGACGGAACCGCTGTCCGGATACCGACCGGCGAAGCCGATGGTCTTCGCCGGCCTCTATCCCGTCGACGGCGAGGAATACCCAATGCTGCGGGACGCACTGGAGCGGCTGCAGCTCAACGACGCCTCCCTCACCTACGAACCCGAGTCCTCGATGGCACTCGGATTCGGATTTCGCGCGGGGTTCCTCGGACTGCTCCACATGGAGATCATCCAGGAGCGGCTAGAGCGTGAATACGGTCTCGAGCTTTTGGCGACCGCCCCCAGCGTCGAGTACGAGGTGCTTATGCGCGGGGGCGAGAAGTTGGTCATCGACAACCCGGCGGCAATGCCGTCTCCGGGCGAGATCGAAGAGGTCCGCGAGCCGTGGATGCACATCACGGTGATCGTTCCGTCCCGCTACATAGGACAGGTGATGGAGCTTGTCACGGGCCGGCGGGGCATCTATCAGGAGATGACCTACCTCGACGAGGATCGCGTCCAGCTGAAGTTCGACATGCCGCTCGGCGAACTGATCGTCGATTTCTACGATCAACTGAAGAGCCGCACCCAGGGTTATGCCTCGCTCGACTACACCTTCGCCGAGCTCCGCGCCGCCGATCTCGTGAAGCTTGATGTACTCGTCAACAGTGAGGCTGTCGACGCTCTGTCGATCATCACCCATCGCGATGAGGCGTATCAGCGCGGACGCGAGTTGGTGCAGGCGTTGCGGTCGTTGATCCCGCGGCAGATGTTCGACGTACCGGTTCAGGCATCGATCGGCAGCCGGATCATCTCCCGGGAGACGATCCGCGCAATGCGCAAAAACGTGATCTCGAAGTGCTATGGCGGGGACATCACACGCAAGCGCAAGCTCCTCGAGAAACAGAAGGAGGGGAAGGCGCGGATGAAGATGGTCGGCAGCGTCGAGATCCCGCAGGAAGCGTTCATGGCCGTCCTCAGCCTCGGCGACAAGTCGTCGACGCCGAAAAGCTAAGCCGCCAATGCCAGGCAGTCTGACCATCGTCGGTCTCGGTCCGGGCGATCCTGGTCTCCGCACCGTCGACGCCCAACGGGCGCTCGACCGTGCTGAGCGGATCATCCTGCGCACGGCGATCCACCCGGGTATCGACGATCTCGTTGCCGACCGTCGGACGACGACGTGCGACGATCTCTACGACCAAGAATCGTCGTTCGAGGATGTCTACCAGGGTGTTGTCGATCGGGTGCGGACCGCCGCCGAAAGTGCGCACGTCGTCTACGCCGTTCCGGGACATCCACTGTTCGGGGAGCGTACGGTGGCACTGCTCCTGGAGCGAAGTGGCGACGCAACAATCCCGACAACGGTCTGTGCGGCGGTCAGCGCGTTTGACGCCGTCAGCGTCGCCCTTAGCGTCGATTCTATGGCAGAAGAGGTGCAGATCCTCGACGCGACGACACTCGACGCCTGGCTGCGGCGGGAACCGTTTGGCGGTGGGCTCCTCGACATCGCGCCGAGCCGACCCATTCTCGTCACTCAAGTCTACTCGCGTGAAGTGGCGTCCTCGGTGAAGCTGGCACTGAGCCGCATCTATGCCGATGACCACCAGATTCGCGTGGTTATCGCAGCCGGTGTGGGAGGTGAGGAGTCGGTCGTCTCCTGCCCACTTCACGAACTCGACCGGCTGCCGGTGAATCATCTGACCAGTGTCTGGGTACCCGCGCTCCCGCTCCTTCAGGCGACTCGCTCGGCGGCGACGTTGCATCACATCGCTGCCATCTTACGGTCACCGGAAGGCTGTCCATGGGATCGGAAGCAATCACACCAGTCACTCCGGACGGCGGCGATCGAAGAGGCCCATGAGGTCGTCGATGCCATCGACGAGGGGGACAGCGATCACCTGGCTGAAGAACTGGGCGACCTTCTCCTCCAGGTTGCACTCCACGCGCAGATCGCCGAAGAGGCGGGCGAGTTTACGATCGAGGACGTGTACGATCACATCAATCGCAAACTCGTGCGACGCCATCCGCATGTCTTTGCCGATGTGGACGCAGCGACGGCAGAGGATGTGGTACAGACCTGGCAAGGAATCAAGGCTGAAGAACGCCGGAGCAACGGCAAGCCGGATCCTGCATCACACCCTTTCGACCGCTTGCCGCGATCAATGCCGGCCCTGACCCGCGTCGCACATCTCCTTGAATCGTCGGCTATGCAGGCTCCTGCCCAGGCGACTGACGATCTCGGAGACCGGTTACTCGACGCGGTCGAAGTGTTGGTCAGGGCCGGGCTAGACCCGGAGCGTGAACTCGAATTGGCCTTTCGCCGACGAACCGTCGCACTAGTTTAGAAACATTTCTCCGACCATCGTGGGACATCACCTGAGGAGCATGACAGAGCGTGAGTACGTCTATCGACATCGATCCACGAACACTCGACAAGTTGACCTGTGGGACGCTGCGGGCTTCGGACGCCGGCAAGAGCGTGAGTTTGTCGGGCTGGGTGCATCGGCGCCGCGATCTCGGCGGTCTCATCTTCATCGACCTGCGCGACCGATACGGCATCACACAGGTCGTGTTCAATCCCGAGATCGCGCCTCAGGCTCATGAGCTAGCCGGCAATTTTCGCAACGAATACGTGATCCGGATTTCCGGACTCGTCCGCCACCGGCCCGAGGGCACAATAAATCCGAAGCTGGTTACGGGA
>JAXDKI010000149.1:0-5600 GCA_034667245.1 Thermomicrobiales bacterium
AAAGCACGCCGGACGGCGTCGAAGGGCCTCTCCGTCATGCCGTCACCATGACGCCGTTTATCAGTTCCTCGACCGACGCTGGATCCATCTCGTCGCCGTCGCTTCCCTTGTATTGCAGGCTGGCCAAGAACTCGATATTGCCTTCGGGACCGCGCAATGGCGAGGTGGTCAGCCCTTTGAGCGTGAAGCCCTTGTCGACCGCGCTCGTCAGGACCTTCGTCAGCACCTTGCGATGCACTTCCGGCTTGCGAACGACCCCTCGATCACCGACCTCTTCCCGACCGGCCTCGAACTGCGGTTTGATCAGCGGCACGCACCATCCTCCGTCGCTCAGCAGCCGCGCGGCGACGGGCAGGATGAGATCAAGCGAGATGAATGACACGTCGATGGTGACTAACGACACAGGCTCCGGCAGCGACTCAAGGTAACGGGCATTGGTGCGCTCGAGGACGACCACACGCGGGTCATCACGCAGCCGGCTGTCAAGTTGACCGTAGCCGACATCGACGGCATAGACGCGAAGGGCGCCGTTCTGCAGGAGACAGTCGGTGAAACCACCCGTACTGGCGCCGAGGTCGGCACAGACACGCTGCTCGATGTCGAGATGGAACTCCTCTAGCGCGTGGGCCAGCTTCTCCCCGCCGCGGCTGACAAAGCGCGGCTTGGCGCGTAGGTCGACGACATCGGAGTCTCGCACAGCGGTGCCCGCGCGAAGGTTTGGGACCCCATTGACGATCACGTCGCCGGCCAGGATCAGCGCCCGGGCTTTCGAACGCGTCTCGACCAGTCCGCGGTCGACAACCGCTTCGTCCAGGCGGCGACGCGAACCACTCAACGCTCCCATGACCCATCCGCCACGGTGGTTCGCTCCACGAACGAAGCGCGCTGGGCGTGACAGAGGGCGACCGCGAGCGCGTCGGCCGCATCGTCGGGATGAGGAACGTGTTCGAGACCCAAGATGATCCTCACCATCTCCTGCATCTGGGATTTTTCTGCCTTGCCGTATCCAACGACCGCGTGCTTGACCTCCGACGGACTGTACTCGACGACCGGCACCCCGGCCCGCGCCGCAGCCAAGAGGACAACCCCGCGGGCCTGTCCGACAGCAATGGCCGTCGTCACGTTCCGGGCGAAGAAGAGTTGCTCGACAGCCAGCACGTCGGGCCGGTACTGCGCGAGCAATGCCGTTAACCGTTCGAAGAGTTCGTTGAGCCGATCCGGCATCGCCCGGTCGGACGAGGTTGCGATCGCACCGTAGTCGATCATCTGCGGATCGTCGCCGGATTCGACAACGCCGAAGCCGAGCAAGGCCGTCCCTGGATCGATGCCGAGCGTGATCATGTCATTGCATCAGATTCTGGTTAAGTCACCTGGGCGAAGACTTCGTCCGTCACTTCGAGATTCGAATAGACCTGTTGAACGTCGTCGAGGTCCTCGAGCCGCTCCATCAAGCGGATTGCCTTGACCGCCGCATCAGGCTCCGGCGCCATCGGCGCTTTGGGCCGCATCGCCGGTTCGGCCGAAATGACGTCGAGTCCGGCCGCGGCCAGAGCTTCCTGGACTCTGTGAAGATCCTGCATCTCCGTGTAAACGTCGACAGAGTCGTCCTCGGTTTGGACGTCAGCCGCACCAGCGTCGATTGCGATCAGGGCGATCTCGTCGGGATCGAGGCTTCCCGGTTGAACGACGATATGGCCGACGTGATCGAACATCCAGGAGACGCTACCGTTCTCGCCGAGGGTTCCTCCGGCTCGCGTGAGCACCGCACGCACCTCGCCGACGGTCCGATTGCGATTGTCGGTCATGGCCTGGATCATCAACGCGATCCCGCCGGGACCAAATCCCTCGTAGAAGAGCTCGTCGATGTTGTCACCACCGGCGCCACCGGCAGCGCGCTCGATCGCGCGGTCGATATTGTCCTTTGGCATATTCTCGGCGCGTGCCTTTTGTACAGCGATTCTCAAGCGCGCATTCGACTCGGGATCGGGAATTCCCGATCGGGCGGCGACGGTGATCTCGCGCGCGAGCTTGGTGAAGACCTGTCCGCGCTTGGCGTCAGTAGCACCCTTTTGACGCTTAATCGTGGACCATTTCGAATGTCCGGACATCGCTTTGAACTCCTCCAGGGGCCGCCGGCCAACATTCGCAAAGTATAGCACCGGGCCACATGGATGCCTGTAATGAAGCATTTCCTGAAAAGGAGTCACAGGCACTTGAAATGTGCGTAAAGTTGGCTTAGAATCACGCTAAGTAAGCCACCGTAACCTGGTCGAGAGAGGGGTTATGACAACCCGAGATCCCCGCATCCCTCCGAATTGAGCGGCATCGGAACGGGTTCCCCATCGCCGGACGGCGTGGGGATTTTGTTTGCCGCTGACAGCCCGCGCGCGTCAACTGCTCTTGCGGTCACGCGCTATTGCCAGGTGGTGTGACGATCTATGGTGACGACCCTCCTCTCCAAGGGTAAGGACCAGGGGTATCTTCTCTCGGACGACATTATCGCCTTCTTTCCCAACCCGGAGGAACAAGTCGAGAGTCTCGACGATCTCTATACGTGGCTGTTAGCCGAGGGGATCGAAGTTCTTGACCAGGCGCCGCCCAAGCCGGAGCCCAAGCCGCGCGAGATCCTCTCCGTCGAGCGGGCGGAGGCGGCCGAGCCGCTCTCGGTCGGCGCCAGCGACTCGGTTCGGCTCTATCTGCAGGAGATCGGCGAGACAGATCTGCTAACGATGCAAGAAGAGGTCTGGCTCTCCAAGCGGATGGAGCGCGGCAAGCTTGCCGAACAGCGGCTCGCACTCGTCGGCCTAACGTCGGAAGAGTTGTCCGAGACGGAAGCGGACAAGCTGGACGGCGACCGTGCGCGAGCTCACCTGATCCAGGCGAATCTTCGATTGGTCGTCTCGGTCGCGAAGAAGTACGTCGGCCGCGGTCTCTCCTTCCTGGACCTGATCCAGGAGGGCAACATCGGATTGATGAAGGCCACGGATAAGTTCGACTACACGCGCGGCTACAAGTTCAGCACGTATGCCACTTGGTGGATTCGGCAGGCGATCACGCGGGCGATCTCGGATCAGAGCCGTACGATTCGGCTCCCCGTTCACGTCGGAGAGACGATCAACCGCGTCAAAAAGACCGGTCACCGGCTACAGCAGATTCTCGAGCGCGAACCAACCCAAGAGGAGATCGCGCGAGCGATGGACATCTCGGACGACAAGGTCCGGCAGGTCCTCGACGTGTCGCGGCACCCGATCTCCCTCGAAGCGCCCGTGGGCCAAGAGGGCGATGCATTTCTGGGCGACTTCATCGAAGATGAATCGATGCCGCAACCGCTGGAGCTCGCATCCCAGCAACTCTTGAAGTCGCAGATTTCGGACGCACTGAACAAACTGACCGATCGCGAGCGCAAGATCATCGTGCTGCGGTTCGGCTTGGAAGATGGGCGATTCCGGACGCTCGAAGAAGTCGGTCGAGAGTTCGGGATTACGCGAGAGCGGATTCGGCAGATTGAAGCGAAAGCGTTGCGGAAGCTCCGCCACCCGAGTTACAGCCGCAAGCTTCGCGGGTATCTGGAATAGCGACTGAGTAAACGCAGACACCAATGGAAACCGGGCGGCGAAACACTCGCCGCCCGGTTTTGTGTCTGCTGGGCTGGCAATCGGAGCACCGCGAGCTCCTACACGTCGTAAGCCGACAGCACCAATGCCACGTTGTGACCGCCGAACCCCATCGAGTTGCTCAGGACATGCCGCAACTGTGCGGGGCGAGCCGAGTTTGGAACGTAGTCGAGGTCGCAGTCAGGGTCGGGCGTGGTGTAGTTGATCGTGGGCGGAATGCAGCCTTCCGCGATCGCCTTGAGGCAGATGACCGCTTCGAGCGCCCCCGCGGCCCCCAGCAGATGTCCAGTCATCGACTTGGTCGAGCTGATCGCCACCCTGGCAGCGTGGGCGCCGAATGCCGACTTGATCGCCTGCGTTTCCAACTTCTCGTTGAGCTGCGTCGAGGTGCCATGGGCGTTGATGTAGTCGATCTCGGTTGGAGCCAGTCTGGCGTCTTTCAAGGCGAGCGTGATCGCCCGCGCGGCACCTTCTCCGCCGGGAGCAGGTTGCACGATGTGAGTTGCGTCGTCGGTCGTACCGTAGCCGCTGACCTCGCCCAGGATCACCGCCCCGCGACTGACGGCGTGCTCGTAGGACTCGAGGACCAGGACCACGCCGCCTTCGGCGAGAACGAATCCGTCACGGTCCGCGTCGAACGGTCGGCTTGCACCGGCGGGATCGTCGTTTCGCTTCGACAACGCTCCCATCGCGTTGAACCCGGCGACACCGAGTCGGGTGACGGGCGCTTCGCCTCCACCGCAGAACATGATGTCGGCCAGGCCCTCCCGGATCATCCGGGTTCCTTCACCAATGGCGTGGCCGGCGCTCGCGCAGGCGGATACGGTGGCGAAGGTCGGCCCCTTAGCTCCGAGCGCGATCGCCGCCATGCCCGCTGCCATGTTTGGGAGAACCATCGGCGCGAAAAAGGGTCCGAGTCGTCCTGGCCCCTGAGTCAGGAGCGTTTCCGCGCCGTTCTCAAGGGTCTCCATCGCGCCCATGCCAGTACCGATCAGGGCGCCGGCGCGGACAGGATCGAAGGTGCCAGGTGTCAAACCGGCCAGAGCCGCGGCTTCCAGTCCTGCGGCGACCGCGAACTGCGTGAAGCGGTCCATTCGGCGGGCTTCTTTCTTGCCGAGGATGTCCGCAGGGTCGAATTCCTTGACCTCGCCGGCAAAGCTCGTTTCGTAGCCGGTCGGGTCAAATCTGGTGATGCGACCTATCCCTGAGCGTCCGGCAACGACATTCGACCAGGTTTCTTCGACGGTCGCGCCAAGGGGTGAGACGGCTCCCATCCCCGTAATGACGACCCGTTCGCGATTGTTGCTACCACCCGGCATGTGACGCCCCGTCCGCTCTACAGGCGCCGCTTTGGCGCCAGATTCGCTATTGATCGTACGACGCCGCGGGACCTCGCGCCAACCGACACTCGGCGCTTGTTGGGCTCAGGACCCCGTGTTACGCTCCTATCGGGATGACCCTGCGGTGTACGTGATGATCGACGTGGTCTTGAGCCAACAGAATGAGAGTCGGGAGCTGCTAACCGCACGAGACAACTCGCGGCGGCGTGGCACCCACCTGCGTAAGCAGGTTCAAGGCTCCGTTGCACACGGCACAGGCGGGGTCACCCATTCTCCCATCGACCTGCAGCGCAACTTTCCCGTCGAGAGGCTTTGACCGTGATTGCGCTCATCGTCGGGCCGGATGCGGCGACCGCCCGTTCCGAGGTCGAGAGGCTGCTCCGCAAACATGACCCAACCGGACTCAACACCACGCGCCTCGACGGTAAAGCGATCTCGCTGGAGGAGGTCGTAACCGCGGCGGGAACGCCGGCATTCTTCGGTGGCGGGCGTGTGGTTGTCGTGGACGATCTTATGTCCCGCGCATCGAAAGCGGGCGCCGTGGAGGCGGTGGGCGGCGAGTCAACCGACGCGGCTCCAATCGCTCGAGGACTCGATTTTGGGCGCCTGTTCGGATCCGTCGCCGCCGAGAACGTGTTGATTTTGG
>JAXDKI010000150.1:0-11161 GCA_034667245.1 Thermomicrobiales bacterium
TTCGACGGGAACCACGCGTTGTTCCCATCGTCACCGCATGCCGACTCCCCAGGTCCGGACGCCGGCTCCCGGCGCATTGGTCGACCACCGGCTTAGAGGTGTCTCTGGTCCGGTCCCGCGGGACCGAGTTGTCGAGATGCGACTGATGGAGCCGATGCTGGCGACGCGGAAGTTCTCCATCCCGCATGCCAGTGCTGACACACGGCTGGATACTGATGTGCAGCAACTGTGTCCTCGCGGAACAGCCCAATTTCGCATAGAATCTGATCATGCTGACACTCGCCCGCGCGTCTGCACGTTTGTCGTGCCCGCCCGGCAACGCCGTTGGTCGCCTGATGATCGTTGCGATCGTCGCTGGCGTGCTGACTGCTTGCGGTGGCATGGGAGAGGCACAGGTACCGGTGCCAGCCGCACCCACACAGGTGGCGTCTCCCGCGGCATCCCACATCGCTTCGCCCACGGCCTCGCCTTCCGCCGTAGCCGCAACGGTCGCCGACTGCAAGTCATGGACCGGTGCTGCCGCCGCGACCAACGCGTCGTCGGCTGCTGTTCAACATGCTCTTGTCGTCGTCGGCGCCCTCAACCTGCGCGCAGGCCCCGGCACCGATTGCGATCGTGTCGACTCCCTCGGCTTCGGCGCACGTGTTGCCGTCCATGGCCCGCCCGTCAAACGCGGCGGCTACACCTGGCAGTACCTACGTGGCCCCGACCGCGCCGGGTTTGCCATCGTCGATGCACTACAGCCCGTGCCGGACGAGCCGCCGACCACCGTGCCGATCCTCATGTACCATCACATCGGCGACGAAGTCGATCGCTACACGGTCAGCGCCGGCGAGTTGACGCAGCAATTGCGGTGGCTCAAGAAGCGCGGCTACGTCTCGATCACCCCGACGGATCTCCACCGGGCGCTCTTCTTTGGCCTCCCATTGCCGGCGAAACCGATCATGCTCACCATCGACGACGGCAATCCGAGCACGATCGAATTCGCGCGGATCGTCGAGCAGGAAGGCTTCCGCGGAGTCTACTTCCTCAACGACATCTCCCGCCTCAGTCCCGACCAGATCGCCGAGCTCGCCGCCCAGGGGGAGATTTGCGGCCACACTGCCACCCACGCCGACCTGTCGGTGCTCTCGACCGAGGGGCAGCATCAGGAGATCGCGGGCAACAAGCTGTGGCTGGAGAGCATCATCGGGCGACAGGTGGTCTGCTTCGCCTATCCGTTTGGCGCCTACAACGAGGAAACCGACGACATCGTTGCCAAGGCGGGCTACCTGATCGCCTTCGACGCCTGGCACACCCCTGCCTCGCTGATCGATTTCGACCGCTGGCACTTGCCTCGGATCGAGGTCAACGGCGGGCTGACGATCGACGACTTCCGCTTCGTCCTCGCCAACGGCAGCTGACCGTCATCGGCGGCCACGGGCCCAGCTGGCGATCCTACCCGCCCGTTCCGCCGCGTGATCGTGGAGAACGGCGCCAGGACGGGGCCTCGCGGTCGACCTCCATCAAGGTGTACGGAAGAACAAAAACCCGCCCGGCCATCGGCCGGGCGGGTTGATCGCGTCTTGGCAGCGGCGCCCGGCAGGCGCTAGTCGATGGGGCGTTCTCGCGGGGCTCCACCCTCCGTCGTCGCCTCCGGTGTGGCCGCCTTGCGTTTGGCCGCGGCTTCGAGAGCGTCGACCAGGAAACTCTTGCGGGGGTCAAGGATCCTGAGCCCGCCCTCAGGCTGGAGTTCGCGCACTTCCAGGTGGAGGTGGTCGCCGTTCTCGCCGCCGGAGAGACCGACGAACTGGCCGATCTTGACCCGGTCTCCCTCCTCCACGGCGATCCGGCCCATGTGCCCCAGGACCACCTCGTCACCATCCTCGGTCTCGATTAGCAGCTCCCCAACGCCGAGGGCGCCGTTGCCGTAGAAGGTGAAGTAGGGGGTGCCGCCGGCGATTTTGACGACCCCATCGACGGGGGAGTAGAGCGGGGTCCCCGCCAGCATCCCGATGTCGAGGCCGGTGTGCTCGTAGCCATCGAGGCCGTAGTCCGCACCGTAGGCGTACCAGCCGGGATGGGCGACGGAGAAGGCGGTGTGGCCGAACTCCTGACTAATCGGGTACTCGTCGTTGCCCCAGATCGCGGCGAGGAGGCCCACCGGCCCGCCGTCGAGGTTGAGGACGAAGGCATCCGGCGGCGGCCATGGCAGCTCGAGGGCCTCGGCCGTCGGCGTCGCGGGCACGGTCGGCGTCGCGCTCGGCTGCGGCGTCTTCGTCGGCTTCGGGGTCGAAGTCGGGGTGGCGGTGCCATCATCGTCGGCTGGAGTCGTGGTCTCGGACGGAGTCAGCGTCTCGGTCGGCGTCGTCGTCACGGCTGGCGTTTCTGCGGGAGCTGTGGTGTTGGTGGGCGCCGGCGTCTCGGTCGATTCGGGCTCGTCGGTGGGGGCTGGTTCTTCGGTCGGTGCCGATTCCTCGGTCGGTGCCGGTTCCTCGGTCGGTTTCGGCGTTTCGGTCGGGGTGGGCTCCGGGAGCGGAGAGACGGTCACCGTGAAGGTGACTCGTCGCGCCGCATTGCCGGCGGCGTCCTGCGCCCGGCAGGTGACGAGGGTCCTGCCGATCGGGAACACCGTCTCGGGGGCAGGGTCGCAGACTACGGCCACGGGGCCGTCCGTTTCGTCGGTTGCGGCCGGAAGGAGGTAGGCAACCACGGCCCCCGCGGCGTCGGCTGCCTCGACGACGATGTCTGGGGCGGGGGCGATGACCGGGCGCTCCCTGTCGGGCGTCGGCTCCGCTGCCTTCTCGTCGGTCGTCTCCGCGGCGTCGGCCGGTGTCGCCTGCTCGTCTTGGGCGAGCACGCGAGCGGACGCGTATGGGCCGAGGATCAGGAGACCCAGGAGGAGGAGGAGGAGCCCCGTCCTGGTCCTGAGCCTTGTCCGTCGCGTCGTGCCCATGGTGTTATTCCTCCCGGCCGTTGTCCGCGTCGGACACGTCCGCCGGCCGCGTGCATTCCCCCGATCGTGACCGGGTACGTCGATCCGCAACTGAGTATCTGAGGACATGATAGGCCATCGGTTGGCAAAAAGGCAGGGGCGAGCGTTGCGGGAATGGGTCATCACGCGCTAAATCACCTCTCGAATGTAGTGCGCGTCACCGCCGAGAAGATTCCGACGAAGGGTCAGGCACAGTCATGCAGGTCATCATAATGAAGGTGATAACCGTATTGACGATTCGCGTGTTTTCGCAATCGTATCGAGGCTTGCGCGCGGTCACCGATGCGGCGCACGAAGTCCTCGCAGTGCGGGTGCCGGGCGTGGGTCATGGTGACCTTGCACCCATCCGCGTGTAAAGCGACGTCCATGACGACGTGCCGCTCCGCACGCAAGCGACAAAGATCAGAGCGCGACAGCCAGAGCTAACCCGACCACGATGAGCACCACGCCGATGCCGGCAAAGAGGGCGCCGACGAGGCGAAAGAGGCGTTCGTCGGACCGGACCGAGGCGATTGCCTCCTCCTCCGTTCCCACCCGGACGACGAACCGCTCTCCCGTTGAGTTCGCCATCACGGCCGGTGCGCCGTCGTGCGTCCCGATCGGACCGAGAACGTAGAGCGGGTCGCCCGGCACGATCACCTGCTCCGTGATCTCGTAGTCGAGGACGCGCTCGCCATCGCCGCTGCGCCACGGCAAGTTGATCCGGACGCCCCTGACCTGGAACTCACCCGCGAGGAGACCCTCGACGCGGTCGTCCGCGCGCGGCTCCTCCTGGCGTTCGACGGTCACCCGACCGGTCACCTCGGCCCCCGTCGGCAGGATGCGGATCCGACCGGTCGCATCCTGAAGCCAGAAGGGGCGATCGCTCGCCTCCGTGGCGACCGTCGTCCGCCGCTCGTGGAAGGTCACGGAGCCGTCTCTCCCCCGGTCGCGCTCTTCGGTGACCTGGACCACGCTCACGCCGAAGTGCAGGCAGGGCGTGTTGCTCAGTGGCGCCACCAGCGCCGGCTCGGCTTGATGGTCGCCGCCGTCCGCCGCCGTGCCCTTGAGCTCGACAACGCCCGTAGCGCCTCCGCTCAGGACGTTGGTTGCCGTCGTCGTCGGGGTAGCGGCCATCAGGTCTGCCGTACTGCCCACGGCCGGCGCCACGATGGTGGCGGCGAAGCCGCCGATACCGGCGAAGGCGGCACCCATGACGAGAAGAAGGAGTTTGACGAAGAGCTGATCTCGTGATCCGGGTCCCCAAAGGATCAGTCCTACCGTCAGGACGATCAGCACGACCAGACCGGTGACCCCGACGACGATCGCGCGCCGGACGAGGCGCGGGTCGAGATCGCTGATCGCGACCGATCTCTCAGCCCTCGCGGTACGCGTCTTACCCTTGAACCAATGCTTCTGCATCGAAGCCATGTGCCGCTTTCAGAGAGATCGCATGATGCCGTACGCAAGGGCCGCGACGCCGCAGCCTACCGCAACCAGTAGATTCAGGGGATCGACCCCGGACTTCAGCACAGACACTGCGGGGTTGGACGGATGGTGGTGGACGGCGACGGACGAGTCGGGCGGGAAGGACTGCCGGAGCTCCTCGCCCCTCTGGCGGGAGACTCTGCTGAGGTGTCCGTAGCGGATGCGCGAGCCGCGGTAGGTCCCGCCGGCGGCCGTGTACTCGTATGCGACGTGGACGCGGCGCTTGGGTCCGCGGCGTCCCGACCGGCGCATCACCTCGACGGAGAGAATGCGCCCGGGCGCGGTCGGCCAGGACCGGCTGGCACCGCCGCGCCAGGCCTGCCAACCCGCCCAGACCAAGAGGGCGATGCCGAGTAGCAACCACGCGTTCATGGCTGCGCCTCCTCTTCATTCGGTGACCACTTGCCACGTAAACCGATGGCGCCATCATCGCGCGCCACCCGGGGCTGGTCAAGTGGGCAGAAAAGGCGATCCGCTCCTCAATCTCGTTTGCGGTCAAGTCGACTCAGATGGGTTTCTTTGAACCCCTCGGGGTACTTCAGACCGTAGCCCACCGCGCGATCCGTGGCGATGTGGGCGCCCCAGATCAGGGCGAGGTCGATTGCGAGGTCCGATCCCGTCGCACCGAACGCGAGGAGGATACCGGGGAGAATGAACGCATGGGCGAGGTTGTAGACGACCGCACCGACGTGCGGACCGGCCAGGTAGCCGAGGAAGCTGAGGTCGGGTGCGAAGAAGAGAAGGGCGAAGAGCCACCACGAGCCATCGTGCCAGGCGTAGGCCGCCATGGCCGTGGCGAGGAGAACGAGCGACTCGGCGCGGAGGAGCATGCTGGGCGAGGATAGTCGGTCGAGCACACGGCCTCCCTGGAGAGTGGTCAGCAGTCAGTAGCCAGCGACGAAGTTGCGGTGATCGTGAGGGCTTGGTTTCTGAGCCGTACATCAGGAAACCAGACAGTGACTACTGACCACGAACGACCGACAACTCAATTGGCTATCCAGGAAAACGAGGTAAGAGGAGGGGCACGAAAAACACACAGTTCCGGCAGACCTCGACGCCGACTCGCGAATCTGGTCAACCGCCGCCTCGACACGTCGCCCCGCAACGCGTGCCGTCTTGGTGAATGACCCCCGTTTCGGCCCTTCCCGTGCGCCGCCCCGCAGCGTCGCCCGTTTGTTGCCAGCCGGTTGATCCGCGTCCCGGGGCCGCGAGCCCATCGGAACTGTGTGTACGGACAGAATAGACGTACACCCCGCGTTTGTCAAGGGGTCACAGCGGGCAATTTTCGAGGAGTTTTGCTGAGGAGGGGATCGCCGTTGCGTTCGGCGAGGAGTTTACCGCAAACCGCATCGCGGTGCACCGGTATGAAACGGGCAATGTGGGCTGGCAATGCCGTACCTACGCAAACGGACGCCCGGCGGCGAAATCGGACTCGAACGTCTGGTCGAGGCGGTGAAGGAGCGCCGGATCGTTGACAAGCAGGCCCAGCTCACGGTTCTTGTCGAGCGAGGTTGCGGTGAAGTTCTGCGACCCAATGAAGGCGATGCGCTCGTCGGCGACGATCAGCTTCGCGTGCACGTACAAACCGGGGAGCGTCCGCACGGCCACATCGTCGTCGATCAGCCGGAACAGCACGGCACGGAGGTCTTCGTCCTTTTCGTTGGGGACGATCAGGCGGACGCCGACGCCGCGTTCGGCGGCGTCGGCCAGTGCCACGACCGCCTCGGCGTCTCGCACGACCTCCGCGTAGATGTCAAGACTCGTTTGCGCGCCCTCGATCAGATCGAGCAGCTCCCGGCGGCTGCTGGACGGGCTGACGACGAGGTCACCGTCGGGTGGGTCGGCGCTGCCGGCCCAGTCCGCTTCGAAGATGGCCTCGGCGACGGCGACTTCGGCCGGTCGGGTGGTGATCGCGGCGAACTCGCGGTTGCCGGTGAACGCGCTCTTGGTGAGGTTGAGGTTCATGATGATCGCGACGGCGTCGTCGATGACGAACGTCTTGATGTGGGCGAAGCGGTAGGGATCCGGGGACCAGCGAACCTCCACCCCATTGTCTTCGAGGCGCGCGAAGATCGCCGGTTGGTTGCCCGGCCCGCCGAACGGGTTCTCTTCCAGCATCACCCGCACGCGGACGCCCCGGCGGTCGGCCGCGATGAGCGCGTTGATGATCTCGTTGTCGCTGAGGAGATAGACCTGGAGGTCGACCGACCGGCGAGCGGCGGCGAGCTCGTCGAGGATCGGTTTTCGGCCGTCGTCGGGTTCGACGAAGATGCCGACGACTCCGCTGCCGTCGGTTACCGAGGTCGGCGTCGGCGTCGGCGACAGGCGGTCGATGAGATCCGACCCCCACGACAGGATGAGGATCAGGAGGGCGACGAGGATCAACCCGCCCAGGCTGGTGGTGGTACGGCGGCGGCGAGTCGTCGGGCGTCGCGAGCGGCGGCTCATGACCGTGCTCCCTCAATCCCTACTCGGTCATGCCGGCACAGGGTCGGCATGACCCAAAAGGAAGGAGGTCCCTCGCTCCGCCACCCCTGGTGCACCAAGTGGGTGGCGGAGCGAGGGACCTCCCGCGGTCCGCAGAAGGGCGTCAGGCAGCTTTCACGGCGTTGACGAGTTTGGTCACCGATTCTTTCGCATCGCCGAAGAGCATCGACGTCTTGGGATCGTGGAAGAGCATGTTCTCGATGCCGGCGAAGCCGGACTTCATGCTCCGTTTGAGGACGATGATGTTCTTCGCCTGGTCGACGTTGAGGATCGGCATGCCGAAGATGGGGGAACTCGGATCGTTGCGGGCGGCCGGGTTGGTGACGTCGTTGGCGCCGATCACGACGGCGACGTCGGTGTTGGAGAAGTCGTCGTTGATCTGCTCCATCTCGTAGAGGTCGTCGTAGGGGACGTTCGCCTCGGCGAGGAGGACGTTCATGTGACCCGGCATCCGCCCCGCGACCGGGTGGATCGCGTAGCGGACGTCGACGCCGCGCTCCGAGAGGACGTCGGCGAGCTCGCGGACCGCGTGCTGCGCCTGCGCGACCGCCAGACCGTAGCCGGGAACGATGATCACGCGCTCGGCGTAGGCGAGGGAGACGGCGGCGTCGTCCGGATTGGTCTCTCGGATCGGCAGGGCTTCGCCACTCGCTGCCGCGCTCGCCGCCCCGGGGGCGGGGCCACCGCCGAAGGCGCCGAAGAGGACGTTCGTCACCGAGCGGTTCATCGCCTTGCCCATCAGGAGGGTCAGGTAGGAACCGGAGGCACCGACGAGGGCACCGGCGATCACGAGCGCCTGGTTATTGAGGACGAGACCGGTGAGGGCGGCGGCGAGACCGGTCAGCGAGTTGAGGATGGCGATGACGACCGGCATGTCGGCGCCGCCGATCGGCAGCACGACGAGCGCGCCGAGCGCGAGCGCCGCCAGGAAGAGCAGCCAGAGCAGCGCCTTGGCACTCCCCTCGCCGCCGCCGATCGCGATGACCAGGATGCCGAGGACGGCGATGGCGCCGAAGAGGATCGCGTTGTAGAGCTTCTGGTTCGGGAAGGTGATCGGCCGTCCGCTCATCAGCTCCTGGAGCTTGGCGAAGGCGATCATGCTGCCGGTGAAGGAGATCGAGCCGATCAGCGTGCCGAGGACGATCGAGAGGACCTCGCCACGACCGATGTCGTCCTTGTGCATGAACTCGCCGATGGAGACGAGCGCGGCGGTGGCGCCGCCCATGCCGTTGAAGATGGCGACCATCTGCGGCATCGCCGTCATCTTCACCCGCCGAGAGGCGATGGTGGAGACGGCGGCACCGATGATGATGCCGAGAATGATCAGGACGAAGTTGGTCGTATCGGCCTCGGTGACGCCGTTATGGCTGACGCGCAGTTCGCGGCTGATCAGCGTCGCGACGATGGCGATCCCCATGCCAACAGCGGCGATCTGGTTGCCGCGGCGGGCGCGATTGGGCGAGCCGAGGAATTTCAGACCGACAATGAAGAGGATCGCGGTAACGAGATAGGCGATGTCGACGATGGCGTCGCGCCAGTTATCGATCATTTCTTCTGCCCCGCTCCTGTCGTCGGCTTCCTCTTGAACATTTCAAGCATGCGGTCGGTCACCACGAACCCGCCGAAGACGTTCCCCGCGCCGAGGATCACCGCCAGGAACGCGATGATCTTCAGCCACCAGGGATCGGCCTGACCGAGCACGATCATCGCGCCGAGAAGCACGATGCCGTGGATGGCGTTCGTCCCGGACATCAGTGGCGTGTGCAGCGTCGCCGGCACCCGCCCGATCAGCTCCACTCCCAAAAAGATCGCCAGGAGGAAGATGTACGCTCCTAGCATCACGTCGTTGTCCATCGGCTCCCCTACATACGGAGCGTCGTCAGTCGTCAGTCGTCAGTCGTCAGAACAGAGACGAGGCGTCCTGCGACAGTGCGGCTGTGACTTGACGTTCTCCAATCAACTGACGACTGACGACTAACTGGCCGCCGCGACCGGGGCGGGGTTCAGCCGTGCCTGGGTTCCCTGGTGCAGAATCTGACCGTCCTGGGTGATGATCGTCTGATTCAGGATGTCGTCGTTCATGTCGATGTTGAAGGTGCCGTCCTTGCCGATCATCAGGGCCAGCAGGTTCTGGATGTTCTTCGAGTACATCTGGCTGGCATGGACCGGCAGCGTGCTGGGCAGATTCGTGATCCCGATGATCGTGACGCCGTGGCGTTCGACGATCTGGCCGGGCACCGTCAGCTCGCAGTTGCCGCCGGTCTCGGCGGCAAGGTCGACGATCACCGAACCAGGCGCCATCTGCTCGACCGTCGAGGCCGGGATCAACCGCGGTGCGGGACGACCGGGAACGGCGGCGGTCGTGATCACGATGTCGCTCTTCGCGGCGCGGGCGCCGAGTCCGGCCTGCTGCTTGCTCAGGATGTCCTCGGTCGCCTCTTTGGCGTAGCCCCCGGCACCGGCCAGGTCCGCGCCGGTGTCGATGACGACGAACTTGGCGCCGAGACTCTCGACCTGCTCCTTGACGACCGCGCGGGCGTCGTACGCCTCGACGACGGCGCCGAGGCGGCGGGCGGTACCGATCGCCATCAGCCCGGCGACGCCGGCACCGATGATGAGGACCTTGGCCGGCGGGATGGTGCCGGCGGCGGTGGTCAGGAGCGGGAAGAATTTGGCGGTGTGGTCGGCGGCGAGGAGGACGGCCTTGTAGCCGGCGACGGTCGCCATCGAGGAGAGGGCGTCCATGTACTGGGCGCGGGTGGTGCGCGGGATGGCGTCCATGCTGAAGGCGGTGATCCGGCGCTGGACGAGCTGGCGGACGAGATCAAGGTTGACCATCGGCTGCAGGAAGGCGATCAGGGTCGCCCCCGGCTTCATCTGGTCGATCTCGCGCGGTTCCGGCTTCTGCACCTTCAGGATCAGATCGCCCTGGCCGTAGAGCGTCGCCGCATCGGGGACGATCTTGGCACCGGCCTGCGTGTAGGAATCGTCCGAAAAGAACGACCCCTCACCGGCGCCGGCCTGGACGAGGACCGTTAGCCCCGACCCGGTGTACTTCTTGACCGCGTCGGGAATGAGGGCGACCCGCCGCTCGTTCGCCGCCGTCTCCTTTGGCACTGCCAGCGTCGGCCGATTCCCGCCTGGTGTGGCCGATGTCGTCGTGGTAGTCGCCGGTCCTGGCGCAGTTTGCCCGTTCGGCGCGTTCGGGGCGCTCGAAGCGCTCGGTTCCATGGTGTCGCAACGCCTCCCAATGATGCATTCCGCGATCCGCGGCCGATGCAGCCCAGACGACCGCAACCTCCGCGTGAGGACGCGACAGTGCGGCGTTCGACCGGACGTGCGGCCCACTGGCCGCCGGCCAGGGATTCGTGAAGTTTACAACAATGTCGTACGAGACGGGTGCAGTGTGAGCACAGAATGCGCGAGGTGACGCGTCACCTCGAATGCTCCTCCGGGGCGACCGGCGGCCAAGACGGCCGGTCGCCCCGGCAAATGGAGACGTCGAAGAAGGGAGACCGGTGCTACCAGCGACCGGTGTGGCTCGTCCGGCGCTGGACGCTGCGGACCGGAACGGGGGCGTAGGCGGGGGCCGGTTTGGCCGGTCGACCCAGCAGCGTGCTGAGTGCCTCCCGCACGCGATCGATAAGACTCTGGTTGGACGAACGGGACATCCTCAACTCCGCATGATCGACGGGCCGATCCCGTCATCTCAATATACGTCTCTGGAGTCCGCGAAGTTCTTGATCTCGACGCGGTTCGGTAGGAATGCAGTTTCGCGCGCGCGCTGCGCTGCCCGTTCCTTCCTTCATAGACCACGACATGCACTGGCCGTGCCAGTCGCTCTGGTAGGCTACGGCATTGCCACCGGCTCGTAACCGGCAGTCGGTAGCACTATCGCACGATCCCCGGATAGCCAAATGGTCCCACCCGAAGAGCCCCGGCCGCCTTCACCTACCTGCAGTCCCACTCCAGCCGCACTTTGCCTCGCCATCGATCCGCGCCGTACACTTCTGCAGGGGTCTCCCCACATGCCGGGTTGGCGAAATCGGCAGACGCGCCAGCCTTAGGAGCTGGTGGCCGCAAGGCCGTGCGGGTTCGAATCCCGCTCCCGGCACCCTCGGTCGAGAAGAATTTCTCAAGCACAACATCCAACCAATTTATGATCCGTTCATGGCGGTTCACATCCGCCATCGAGTGCCTGTCGTAGATTCAAGTGAGCCCCATTTCCTCCGG
>JAXDKI010000151.1:0-3505 GCA_034667245.1 Thermomicrobiales bacterium
GAGAAGTTCGCGCCGAGCGAAGAGATCCAGATGCGCGCCAACGAGACCTACCGGGGCGGCAAGCCCTACTTCGATCGCGTCATCTGGAAGATCATCACCGATCCTGCCAACCGCGTCCTCCTGACCGAGCGCGGCGATCTCCAGCTGACCTACAACATCCCCTTCCGCGACCAGCTCCGCCTCGCCGAAAACGACGATCTGAAGATCGTCCGCCAGCCGGGTCTCAAGATCACCTTCGTCGGCCTCAATAACGGGATCGAGCCGTTCAACAATCCGCTCGTCCGCCAGGCTCTCTCCTATGCCGTTCCGTACGATGCGATCATCGAGCAGGTCACCAGCGGTCTCGCGCTGCCGATGAAGAGCATCATCCCGCCGCTGATGGCCGATCACGACCCGAGCTTCTTCGACAAGTCGACCGACCTCGAGAAAGCGAAGCAGTTGCTGGCCGAGGCGGGACTCCCCGACGGCTTCACCTTCACCCTCGATATTCAGTCTGGGTCGCAGGAGTTCGACGACATCGCGGTTATCCTCCAGGATCAGTTCCGCCAGATCGGCGTCACGATGGAGATCCGCAAGAGCGACCTCGCCAAGTACTACGAGTTCGTGCGCGGTGGTCAGTCGCAGGCCTACCTGATCGCGCGGACGACCGGTATCAACGATCCCGGCTACTTCCTCGGCTACATGCTCCCCTGCGGCAGCACCTTCGCCTACAGCGCGTACTGCAACGAGCAGGTCGACGTTCTCCTCGGCCAGGCCCGCCACGAAGTCGACGCGGCGAAGCGCAAGGAGCTCTACGCCCAGATCCAGCAGCTCGTCGTTGCCGACGCGCCGGACCTCTGGCTCTACGTCAACCCCGACGCGATGGTGATGGCGAAGAACGTCGAAGGCTTGATCTACGACACCACCCTCCAGGAGGAGTTGGTCAACCTGACCGAAGCCGCCGGATAACCGTTCATTCGATCGGGCGGGGAACCCGGCGTCCGGGTTCCCCGCCTCCGTCCGTTCGTAGGTTACGTTCGATTCAGTCACAGACCGTGGAGGCCGTCGCTCATGTCGCGGGTGCAGCTGGCGTTCGATATCGGGGGCACGTTTACCGATTTTGTTGCGGTCGATCAGGACACCAATAAGGTCATCACTCACAAATCGCTGACCACACCCTCCTCCCCTGCCACCGGGGGCTTGAACGGGGTCGGCGACTTGCTCGCCGCGAATGGTTCTCCCAGCCTCTCCGCCATCATGCACGCGACCACCCTGGTCACCAATGCCGTCATCGAGCGCAAGGGTTCCAAGATCGGCCTGATCACGACCGAAGGCTTTCGCGACGTCCTCGAGATGCGACGCGAGCAGCGGTACGACGTCTACGACCTCTTCATCGAGCTCCCGGCACCCCTGGTCCCACGATACCTGCGGACCGAGGTCGCCGAGCGCATCCGCGCCAGCGGTCAGGTCCTCACGCCACTCTGCGAGGATCAGGTCCGCCAAGCCGCCCGCTTCCTGGTCGAGGAGCAGGGCGTGCACGCGATCGCCGTCGTCTTCCTCCACGCCTTCCGCAACGACAGCCACGAGATCAGGACGCGTGAGATCATCCGCGAGCTGTATCCAAACACTTATGTCAGTATCTCCTCAGAAGTTTCTCCCGAGATTCGTGAATACGAGCGCTCCTCCACGACCGTCGCCAACGCCTACGTCCAGGGACCGGTCGAAGAGTATTTGAAGCAACTGACCGAAGGTTTCCGGGGCTTCGACTACGACCAAGACTTCTACATCATGCTCTCCGCCGGCGGCCTCACCAATCAGGACACCGCCAAGCGCTTCCCGGTCCGGATGATGGAATCCGGACCAGCAGCCGGCGTCCTGGCCGCCATCTATTTCGGGGCACAGGTCGGCCAGACCAATCTCCTCTCCTTCGATCTGGGTGGCACCACGGCCAAGTTCGCGATCGTCCGCGACGGCCAGCCGAACATCGTCAGCGAGTTCGAGGTCGCCCGCGTCCATCGCTTCAAGAACGGCAGCGGTCTCCCGCTCAAAGTGCCGGTGATCGACATGATCGAGATCGGCGCCGGCGGCGGGAGCATCGCCCGCCTCAACGAGCTCGGTCTCCTCCAGGTCGGACCGGAGAGCGCCGGCGCCGACCCCGGACCGGCCTGCTACGGTCAGGGCGGCACCGAGCCGACCGTGACGGACGCCGATCTCCTCCTTGGTTACCTCAACCCAGACTTCTTCCTCGGCGGTAAGATGCGGCTCGATGCGGAGCAGTCGGAGCGAGCCTTCGGCACCCATCTCGCCGAGAAACTCGGCCTGGGTGCCGTCGAGGCCGCGTGGGGTGTCTACGAGGTCGTCAACGAGAACATGGCCGCCGCCGCCCGCACCCACATGGCCGAACGGGGATGCAACCCCGAGCTCTTCGCGATGATCGCCTTCGGCGGCGCCGGACCGGTCCACGCCTACAAACTCGCCGAAGCGCTCTACGTGCGCACCGTCATCCTCCCGTACGGCGCCGGCGTCGGTTCCGCCATCGGTCTCCTGGCCGCGCCGATGAGCTTCGACCTCGTCCACTCCTACGTGACCCGTCTCGACGGCGTCGACTGGGCGGAGCTCGGCCGGATCTACGAGAGTATGGAGGAGCAGGCGCGCGCGATTCTCGCCACCGTCCAGCTCTCCGGCGACGAGATCCAAATCGAGCTCAGCGCCGACGTGCGTCACGCGGGTCAATTCTTCGAGTTCAGCCTCCCCTTCTCCCACGACCTGTTGACGACGAAGAACACCGATGCCTTCGCGGCGGCCTTCTTCGAGAAGTACGAGCTCCTCTACGGTCATTCGAACCGCCAGGTGCCGATCGAAATCGTCAACTGGCGTCTACGGGCGGTCGGCCCGGCCCGGACGCTCCAACTCGTTCCCAGCGCGGACGGCGAGCGCAGCTTGGAAACGGCCTACAAGGGGACGCGCCCGGTCTGGTTCGCGGAAACGAACGGCTTCGCCGAGGTCCCGGTCTACAACCGGCTGGCACTCCCCCCCGACAGCGTCATCGTCGGTCCCGCCATCCTGGAGGAAACCGAATCGACGGTGGTAGTCGGGCCGAAATGGGACGTGACCGTCCACCCGACGTTCGCCCTCGTCATGAACCGCGTGCGGTAGGGGAGAAGGAACGTCCTTATGACAGACGCGGCACCCCCGTACGATCCGATCCGCCTGGAGATCCTGCGCAGCCGGTTGATGTCGCTGACGGCGGAGGCGGAGACGGCGCTGCTCAAGGCGTCCTTCTCGACGATCATCTCGCTCTCCCAGGATTTCACCGTCGAGGCCCACGACGCCCGCGGCTACGGCCTGGCCCACTCCCGCCGCAGCGTCTCCGAGTTCTCGGCGATCCTGCCGATCACGATGCGCCACTTCCTCGCCAAGTACCCGGCCGAGACCCTCGAGCCCGGCGACGTCCTGGTCACCAACGACCCCTGGCAGTGCGCCGGCCACCTCGGCGACTTCACGATCGCCCTGCCGGTCTTCCACC
>JAXDKI010000152.1:0-18051 GCA_034667245.1 Thermomicrobiales bacterium
TGACAGAGGACTTAGCCGGATTTCCGGGATTACTCGTCTCGAACCCACAATCGACGAAAGATCAAACGACGGCGCCGAGTAAGGCGTCCTCCACCGTCAGAAACCCGTCGCCGTACAGCTTGTTGATCTGGGTCGCGAAGGTGAGGGAGCCGGAAAGGACCTCGCGGGGCGAGCCGTCGGCGACGACTTCACCGTCGCCGAGGAGGACCACACGCGTCGCAAGCTCGGCGACGAATTCGACATCATGGGTAGCGACGATGATGGCCGTTCCGCCATTGCGCAGTCGGTGGAGGAGCGTGGCGAGGGTGCGCTTGCGGAGGTAGTCCATCCCGCGGGTCGGTTCGTCGAGCAGGAGGACGCGGGGGGCGGCGACGAGGATCGCGGCGAGGGCCACGCGCTCCTGCTCGCCGGCGCTCAGATCGCGTGGATGGCGATCGGCGAGGTGATTGAGGTCGAGCTCGGCGAGGAGTTGGTCGGGGTCGAGACCAGCTCGGCGGTGGTGCTTGAGCGTGAAGGCGAGCTCATCGTGGACGGATTCGCGGAAGAGGAGCGAGGTGGGGCGTTGCGGTAAGTAGCCGACGTCGGCGGCGAGATCGGCGGGCTCGCCGCGCGTCGCGTCGCGCCCGGCGACGAGGATGCGTCCGCTGGACGGGCGATGGAAACCGATGATTGAGCGGAGCAGCGTCGTTTTTCCCGAGCCGTTCCGCCCCATCAGCGCGACGAGCTCGCCCGGTCGGACGTCGAGATCGACCTCGCGTAAGACGGCTCGCTTGCCGTAGGCGGCGGAGACCTGACGCAGTTCGACCACGGGCGGCCCGCCAGGGCGGGTCGGATACGGGTCGGGCGAGCGGGGCCGGCGCGAGTCGGCGGCGATCGCTCGACCTTCCTTGATCGTCAGCGGCAGTGGAGACCAGCCGAGTGCCCGCCCCAGGCGAACGAGTGGCGGCGCGAGCGCGGTGTCGCAGAGAGACAGCACCTCGCGCGGTGTGCCTTCGAGGGTTTCCCCACGATCCATGACACGGAGTCGGTCGGCGTGACCGATAACCCGCTCCAGCCGATGCTCGGCGAGGACGACGGTCAGGCCGAGATCCTCGTTCAAGCGTGTGAGCGCAGTGAGGACGTCTTCGGCGCCCCAGGGATCGAGCTGGCTGGTCGGTTCGTCGAGGACGAGGATCTGCGGTTGGATTGCCAGCGCGGCGGCGACCGCGACCCGCTGCCGCTCGCCGCCGGAGAGCGTCGTCGGATCTCGGTATCGCAAGGGGGCGATTCCGAGCAGGTCGAGGACCTCCTCGACGCGCTTCCGCATCGTCAAGGGCGGGACGCCGAGTTGCTCCATGCCGAAGGCGAGCTCATCCTCGACCCGATTGGTGACGAGCTGGGACTCGGGGTCCTGAAAGACGAACCCGACGGAGCGGCTGAGCGCGCGTGGGCCGTAGGTACGGGTGTCGAGCCCGCGCACCGAGACGGAGCCACCGAACCGACCGCCCGAAAAGTGCGGCACGAGACCGTTCAGGCAGCGGAGGAGCGTCGATTTGCCGCTGCCCGAGACGCCGGCGACGACGACGTAGGCACCCTCCGGCACCGTCCATTGCACATCACGGAGCACCGCCTCGTCGCGATCGGGATAGCGAAACGAGACGTGGTCGAGTCTGGCGGAGCCCGCAGACGTTTCTGTCGCGTCGATCATGGCTCCGCCTCGATTGCGACGTCGACGAGGAAGGCCGGTGCCAGCAACGCGGTTTGCGCCAGGATGAGCGCCAGGTTGACGTGAGGCGCGAGCAGATCGGGATAGGGTTCATACCGAAGCGACGCCGGATCAAGCGCGACGGCGGCAAGCGTCGCCAACCCGGCGACGACCGCTCCCCCTAGAGTGAGCGTGTCGGCCCTAGACCACACTGGCGAGCGAAATCGCGATCTGCTGGGGCCATGCGAAGTCCCGCGCCGCGTGGCGACCAGCAGGGCGATCCCGGCAGTAGCCAGCGCCAGACCAGCTCCGGTCACACGGCCGACGGCGAGGAGATAGCCGGCGAGTGCCATTGCGGCGAGCCCTCCCGCGGTCGCCAAGGACCAGGCCCGCCCGTGCGTGGGATGTGTAGTGACCGGTGCGCCGAATGCGCGCGATTCGAGCGCTTCGGCGAGGGTGACCGCGCGCTCGAGACCGCCGGTGAGGAGCGGGACCAGGAGCGGTATGAGGTCGCGGGCACCCCGGAACCGATGGCCTCGGGCGGCCTGGGCTTCCCGGATTTCGCGAAAGGCCACGGCGGTCTGGGGGATGAACGCGAAAGCGACGGAGCCGGCCACGGCGACAGTGGTCAGCCGCTCCGGCAGCAGGCGCAAGGCGGCGGGCCAATCGAGAAGAGCGCCGACGGTTGTCCCGACGAGCACGAGGATCAGCAGCGCCAACCCGCTCAGGATGCCGAAGACGAGGGCGTTGAGGGTGACCGGTCCAGGGAGGATCGGAACGCTCTCCGGCACCTCTGCCAGCACGCGGTCGCCGGTTCGGACGGTGAGGACGTTGAAGAGCACGCCGACGGCGGCAAAGACGGCGGCGAGGCGTACGATGCCGCCCCACGACGAGACGCGCGTCGCTCGTCCGGACCAAGCCGCTCGGACGCCGACCACGACGAATAACGTGGCGATGAGCGGGAACGGGTTACGCCCAAGGAGCGGCGGCAGACTCGCCGCCGCTCCCCAGGCGAGCCAGGCACGGGTATCGAGGCCGGCACCAGGGCGCCCGCTCACGCCGCGCGCTCCGGCCGGGCACGGCGGCGTGCCGCGACGAATGCCGCGCCGCCAACGACCACGATCGCACCGGCCCCAGCGAGGTAGGCGATCGCCCCTTGACCATCGTCAGGGTCCATGGGCCCCATCCCGGGCGGGTAGATGGTCCGCACGGCGGGCGTCGGCGACTCTCCGCTGGCGGCAGCTTCAGGCGTCGCGGACGTACCGGCGAGATGCGCGACGTCGGCGAGCGTCAACGCCGGCAGCCCGGGATCGCCGCCTGTCCAGGACCACCCGTCGACGTCACCGTCGCGTACTTTGGTTGCACTCGCGCCGAGACTCAAGAGTACCCATTCGCCAGGCGAACGCTGGCGGACGTAGTGCCAGAACGGGGCGTCGTCGCCGCTGCCCTGGCAGACGCGCTTGCGGCAGTCGGCGGCGGGGCAGCCTTCGCCATCGATCGTGCAGACGCCTTCGCCAAGCCCGCCGAATCCGACGGTCACGAGCGAGATTCCGCTCCGCCGCAAGAGCTCGACGCCGCTGATCGACTCCTCCGGAAAGGCGACGTAGGCGTAGACGATCCGCCCGTCGCCATGCCGCACCACCAGACCGGCATGGTGCAACTCCTCGCCGGCAACCGGTGCCCCGGCCAGGATCGCGAGGAGAAGGGCGGCGAGGAGACAGCGGGTCCGGTCCAGAGCGGGCAAGACACGTCTCTCAGGCAGCTTCCGGCGTCGCGACGTCGGTCCCGTCGCCGCCGTCCGAGGCCGCACCCACCGCCGCGATCGGATAGGGCTGACCGGCAAGTGCCGGGATCGCCTGGACCGTCGCGAAGAGGTTGTCGTCCGGTTCGTCGTCGGTGTAGCGGAAGGCGCCGCTCGGGTTCTGGAACGCCACGAGGGCGGCCTCGGCGTTCTTCCAGTCCGCCGAGGCAGGATCTTCGCCAGCGGCAAGGATCGCCTGAATGACGACGGCGGTAGAGTTGGCATCTCCCTTCGGCGTCTGACCCGGCTGGTAGGGGAACCCGCCGGACTCGGTCTGCGTGGTCTTCAGGTAGTCGATGGCCTTGCCGACCATCGGATCGTCGCCCTGACCAGCGGCGACGAGCGCCTGGATGGCGATGGCCGTCGTATTGGTGTCGCCGGAACCGGCGGTTGTGCTCCCGTCGAACGACCAGGAGCCGTCGTCCAACTGCGTCTTTTGGAACGCCTCGATGGCTGTGGACGGCACTTCGGTTTCGGTGGCGACCATGGACAGGACGCCGAGGGCGTGATCGAACGGGCCGAAGCCGATGATGCCGTTCGGGCTTTTGGCGCTCACCTCGACGATCGAGAGGGGGTTGACCCGCTCGACGTTCCTCGGATCGCCTCCAGCCGCGACGATCGCCAGGACGAGTTTGGCCGCCTGTCCCGGTCCGGTCTGTGCGTAGACAAGTGAGTTCTCCTGCAGGAAGTCAGCCGCCTTCTCCAGGTCGACGTCCGCACCGGCGTTGCGGGCGGCGGCGAGGGCAAGGATGGCATCGGCAGTAGTGCCGGCATCGCTCGTGCCGGAGAAACCGAGAAAGCCGCCGTCGGCGGCCTGTTGGGATTGCAGCCATGCGGCGGCGTTGGCGAGGACCGGATCGGCAGTCGGCGTGGCATCCTGCGCACGAGCGGCGACTGGCGCGAGCAACGCGAGCAGCGCAACGAGGAGCACCTGAATCGGCCAGTGAGACAGACGAGCTGAGCGTCTTGGTTGGATGGGCACGCGATCTCCTTTCGGCGAAGCAACGTCGCGACGCCGGCGGCGTGCGACGCGACAACAACAACAAAACGACCCGCTCCTGCGAGCGGGTCGGTCCGGTTTGGTCGGGTTTCGTGTCTTTGGTTGGTGGTGAAATCCGATACGCGGAGTCCTCCCCTTTTCACGCGAAGGGCGTTGGACGCGAACGGGGGCGGGCGACCTGGCTCCGCCGGATCGAAGAACGTATCCGGCGATACAGTTGCGGGACAGCGCCGGCCTCGCACCGGCTTTCCCCTGTGGACCCGTGTCCGGCATGTGATCGCCGAACAAGGGGCACCCCCCGTCGCATTCGTCGGTTGGTAAGGTGTCGGCGGAACGCCGCCGAGGCATGCAGTGTCGCACCGGGGGATCGCCGCGTCAACGACAGCGAGTGCGGGATCAGGAGAGCGCGAGACTCTGAATATCGACGAAGTCGACCGAGTTGCGGGTGACGAGGGTGAGACCGTGGCGCTATGCAGTGGCCGCAGAGGATTCCCGGGTGTGGATAAGCTCACCCGACTTATTCAGTCCTTTCGTCGTCGCCGGAGAAGCAGACCTGAACGGCGACTCCTCGCGCAAGATGTGACGAGGTTTCCACAAGACTCCTCCCCCTGCCCGGTTATGGACACGACTGAACTGTGGCCGTCTTCTACGCCACTTCGGTGACAGCCGGGCGTGGCCAGTGGTATAAGGCGCCGGCCCGGTTTGGACATCGGGGACTCGCAGGTTGGGAGGGAGTGTGGACGTCACGCGGTCGATCGAGTTGGGGGTGGTGTCGGCGGTGGCGGCGATCGTCGGCTCGATGCTCGGGTTGGGGGGAGGGGTGTTTCTCGTTCCGCTCTTTACCCTCTTTTTCGGAGTCGATCAGAAGCTCGCGATCGGTGCCAGTGCCGTCGCGGTAGTCACGAACTCCGTCGTCGGTTCATCCGTCCATCTCCGTAGTCGTTTCACAAATCTCCGCCTGGCGATGCTCCTGCAGGTACCGACGGCGCTGGGTGCGACGGTCGGTGCCCTGATCGGCGCCTCGGCACCGGAACGCCTGCTGAATGCGCTCTTCGGGGCGGTGCTCGCGTACGCGGCGGTCTCGATGGCACTCCGCCGGCAGGCGGTGATCTCGAACACGGAAGAGGTCGCGGACCCATGGGACCTCGGCGCCGAGTATTTCGATCCGGCGACGAAGAAGACGATCCGCTACGTTCCCATGCGGATGCGTCTCGGGATGGGCGTCAGTGGTCTCGCCGGAGTGATCTCCGGGATGCTGGGGGTCGGCGGCGGCGTAATCCAGGTGCCGGCGATGAATCTGCTGATGCGCGTTCCGGTGAAAGCTGCGGCCGGGACCAGCGCCTTCATGGTCGGGATCACCGCCGTGGCAACCGCCTTCGTCTACTACTCCCGGGAGAAGATCGATCCGACCGTCGTCGTGCCGGCAATGATCGGCATCTTCGTCGGCTCGCAGGCCGGGTCCCGGCTGACGCGCCGCGTCCGCGCCCAGCGTTTGGTCTGGCTCTTCGTGGTCGTGCTCCTCTACCTCGGAGGTTCGCTGCTGCTCAAGTCGGCCGGAGTTGATGTCCCATGGCAGAAGTAAGCGGAAAACCGGCCACGTCCGCCCCGAGCGACTACGGGGAGCGCGCGCGCGATCTCTCGCCCGTCTATCGCTCCGCGATTACGGCGCTCTCCTGGGGCTTTCGCCTCGGCGCCACGCTCCTGACCATTGGACTCGTCGTCGCGGCGATCAAAGGCGAAGCTCTGGAGCGGAGAGCCAAGGCCTTTCCGGACATCCTCCCGGCGGTGCTCGACGGCAAGGCGAACGGCATCGTCGATCTGGCGATCCTCTGCCTCATGGCGACTCCCGTCGCCACCGTGCTTACCGTCGCGCTCGGCTTCTTCCGCATCGGCGACCGACGGTACGGCGTACTGTCGCTCTTCGTGCTGGGCGTCCTCGCGATCAGTATCTCGCTGTCGCTGTTCCGATGAGTTGCCAGAACGGCCAGTTGCCTTTCGTCTCAGAATCGTCCGCGAGCAAATACTGACAACTGACAACTGGCAACTGGCAACTGAGGAGGATTCTTCGTGCCTGGTCCGATTGCCGTTATCGTCGCGATGGAGGCGGAGCTGCGCCACTTCTTCGCGCAGGTGCCGGTCGTGAAGGAGTCGCATCACGGTATCTGGCACGACCGCTGGGTTGAGATCGGAGGGCAGCCGGTGGTCGTCGTGCGGAGCGGGATGGGCATGGCGGTTGCGGCCGCGGCGACCGAGCGGGTGATCGACGCCCACTCCCCCACCGCGGTCCTGAACTACGGCTGCGCGGGGGCACACCACCGCGAGATCATGCCGGGCGACATCGTCATTGGTGAACATTACGTCAACTATTCGCGCGTGCAGATCCTACCGACTGGCGAGGAGCGCTACGTCGGGTTCCTCTACGAAGTCTCGGGCGAGCCCTTCGAGGCGGCGGACATCGCGGCCGATCCGCATCTGCTCGCGGTCACCAGATCCGCCGCGGATTCGTACGAACCGGAACCCTGGCCGCGCGACCTCTTCTGGCCGGAGGCGGTTCCCTATCGCCCGCCGAAGATCCACAGCGGCACGGTGGTTTCGTCCGACATCTGGACACAGTCGCACGACCGGCTGGACCTACTCCACGGTCGCCACTCGTCGCTTTGCGAGGACATGGAGGCCGCCTCGGTCGCGCAGATTTGCGCGCTCCACGGCGTGCCGTTCGTCTCGATCAAGGACATCTCGAACAGCGAGTATCACCGCGCCAGCGACATCGCCGCCTTTGCCGACTTTCCTACGGCAGAGGTCGGGCGGCGAGCGGCGGGATTGGCAGTGCAGACGATCGAAGAGCTCGCACGCGATGCGAATCGATAAGGTCAGACGCCGGGTGATTCCAGGAAGACCATGGGGCGGATGACGAGTTTGCCTTCCCTTGGGTTGATCTCGAGCACGACATCGGGGTGGTTGGGGTAGAGCTGGTCTTTGCCACCCTCCGGCGGGGTGACGATGAGGACATCGTTGGCACCGGTCTCCATGATGTCGGTAACGGTGCCAAGGGGTTGACCGGACTCGTCGACGGCCGAGAGACCGATGATCTGGTAGAGGTAGTACTCCCCCTCGGCGAGGGGCCGGGCATCGGTACCGGCGATCCGGACTTGTTGTCCCTTGAACGCCGCGCCGGCTTCCCGCGTCGGAATGCCCTTCAAGCGCATCAGCGCGAATCGCTCATGGAACCGAATGCCCAAGACCCGTCGGGGGTGCTGCTCCTCGCCGACGTAGACCCGCTGGATCGTCTTCAGGTGCTCGGGTTCGTCGGTGGTCAGCAGGACTTTGAGCTCGTCGCGAATTCCGTGCGTCCCGATGATCGTACCGACGACGAGGCGGACCTCTGAGAGGGGCGTCGCGGGATCGGGCCCTGACGTTTCGCTCAGCCGGCTTGGACGAGAAGGGCGCTCTCGCCGTTCGCGCCGTGCCTGCCGACTCGCGCGGGGCGGCCGGGTCGCCACCACATCTCCGGCCTCGGCAGACGGGTTAGGCTGAGAAGCGTCGGGAGTCACTTCGTCCGCGATCTGAGCGGGGGCAGTCGCTGCGGCCTGTGGGTCCGAGGACGCACGAGCAGCACGACCACGCCGCCGTGGCGGCGGGTTCGGGGGCGGCGTCGGATTATCCTTCGATGTCGAGGCTGGCACGGAGGTTGTGACGCGAACCGGCGATCATGACGACGGTGCGGATGGCGCGGGCGATTCGGCCCTGGCGACCGATCACTTTGCCCATCTCTTGCTCCGGCACCCGGAGGTTGAGATGGACGGCCGACCCGCGCCGCTCCGCCGTCACCTCGATGGTGTCGGGTTCGTCGACCAAGTTCGTCGCAAGGTAGTGCACGAGCTGCCGGAGTTCCTCGGCGGGGGCTGCGGCGTCGGTCGGTTCCGTCATGTTCTCCCCACCCCGATCGGTGTTCATCAAAGGTGCGATCGCGCAAGACCGAAACGTTCGATCGGACCGCACCTCAATCAGCCTTGTTCTCGATCTCCGTGCTGTCTGCCGAACCGCACCATGAAAGGAGACGCCGATTGACGGAACGGCGCCTCGGTGCAACGTTTCGGACGCTCACTTTACGCGGAGGTCGTCGCCTCGGCCGCCGGTCGATTCTTCGCCGCCGGCCGCTCCATCAGACCGTGGCGGACGAAGATGTCGCGCACCGTCTCGGTCGGCTGGGCACCGACGCTGAGCCAGTGCTTGACGCGATCCTCTTTGAGCGTGATGGTAGCGGGGTTGGTCAGTGGATTGTAGAAACCGACGGCTTCGATGAACCGGCCGTCCCGCGGCGAGTTGCTTTCGGTAGCGACGATGCGATAGCTCGGGCGCTTCTTTGCGCCCATGCGCCGCAGGCGGAGTTTGACCACGCGACTGTGCTCCCTCTTTGTCTGACTGTTTTCGATCGACCAATCTGCAATCATGTGGCCTGTCGAGCAGACAGGCCAAGGCAGGCCGCAGGTTGCGGCGAGACCGAAGGTTTATAGCACCGACGGCGCAACCTCGTCAACGCCCGCCGAGCAGGCTGGACCCAACTGGGCACGACGCGACACACGGCAAGTCGGTCACGCTCTTGGGAATGGCTTCTTGAAGGGGACTCGCGACTTATCTGGCGACGACCGAACTCCGGCGTCGCGTCCAACTCGTATCACAGGCCGTGGCGGTGCAGGCGGCCACGATGACTTGCGTGAGCGGTCGGGGAAAACCGAGGGAGGAGGTGAGGGCAGTGATCTCTCGAGGACCATATCGCCCGATGAGGGCCTCTGCGATGACACGACTCGGACGAGGCGCGGAGTCACCGATCGGCATTAGAGCGAGCATGTCCGTCGCTATTCCTTTCTCTAGGCACGGAAGCGTGGGGTCGCAACCGGGCGCGCAAACAGCCCCCTCTGCTCCACAGGACGGAGCGCAGGGCCGCACCGATTCGGGACTATCGTAGCGATGTTAAAGCCCGATGGCAATGGCGTACGAACGACCGCGCGTCGTGAAGTTCGGCTACTCGCGCTGTCCGTACATCGCCAGGAAGCGCTCGCGCATACTCGGGACCAACTCCTCCGGAACCAGGTCGGGTTCGCGGCCCCCGTTGGCTGCGAGTGCGTCCACGTAGACCCTGGCCGCTTCCTCGACGATCGTGGCGACGGTTAAGGCTTCGTCGAACGAGCCACCAAAGGCGATCAACCCGTGGTTCTTGAGAATCACCGCCTTCGTCACGTCGTCCATCACCTCGAGCACGCTCTGACCGATGTCATCCATGCCAGTCAATCCATAGCGGGTCACCGGCACGCGCGGTCCCACGACGAGACAGACCTCGGTCAGGATCGCGGGAAGGTAGGAGCGGATCGTGCTGACGACCGTCGAGTAGTGGGAGTGGGTGTGGACGATAGCTTTGATCCGTGGGTGCGCCCGGTAGATCATGGCGTGCATGGGACTTTCCGAGCTCGGCTTGCGCTCCCCATCGCGCAGGTTCGCTTCGTTGTCGATGACGACAACATCGATCGCCACGATCTCTGGATAGGGAATCCCACTGGGTGAAATCGCGATCAGACTCGTGTCGTCGTCTCGGATGCTGAAGTTTCCCGCGGTGCCGTAGATCATCCCCCGGTTCAGCGCCTCTATCCCAGTCCGCACCACCTGCTCGCGAAGCTCGGCGAGTAACACGGTCAAAACCTCCACATGAGCTGAGTGCGGGCTCACACGCGCCAGTTCCACGTGTATCGCGTGCCGGCCGTCCGCGCGGGGACTTCAGCCCGGCGTGGACGCGAGTACGAGCACTCGCGAAGGCATAGCGTGAGAGCAGATGCGTAGCGAGGACCGAGTTGCTGTTTCCTGTCGTCCGCTCAAAACTCGCTGCCTGATACCCCGGTTGGGTCGACCTCGGCCAACAAGGAAAGTTCCTCAGCAGTCGGTGTAGGCGTCACCGGCGTTCGTTCGTCGGCCTCGATCGCGAAACCGGTGGCGGCGCGAAGGGAATCCGGCGTCACACCTGGATGGATCGACTCTACGACCAACCTGCCATCGCGGCGCTGGAAGATGCAGAGGGGTGTCACCACGCGATCGACCTTGCCGGCGGCGGTGACGAAGTCGAGACGCTCGACGAAGGTACGGGGATCGTGCTTCACGCGCCAGAGGATCGTCCGGCGGGCCGTCGGCATCAGGACGGCGCTGCCAGCACCGCCGGGCAGGCGAACTTTCGGCCGGGCGAAGTCGCCGATCACGCTCATGTTGATTCGGCCCTGACCGTCGATCTGGACGCCGCTCAAGAAGGCGGTGTCGAGCCGGCCGCGCGCGGAGAGGTCGAAGAGGTCGGTCAGCGTGACCAATGCCCTCGTACCGCGCAGCAGGGAAGGATCGACGGTCGAGACAGGGAGATGCTCGGGGCGGGGATCAATGCTCCCGGTGATATTGAGATAGACGAGGTTCGGCGCGTGCAGCCTCTTCGCCAACAGGATCGCCACCATCGGCAGTGGCGAGGCGACGCCATGGAAGACCGTTTCGCCATCGCGCAGGAGCCGCGCCAGCGAGACGACCATGATGACCCGAGGGTCTGTCGCCTCAGCCGTCGCAATGGACGTCTGCTGTCCGATTCGTCGATCGATCATGACGGCGCGCCGACGAGTTGGGACTCCAAGATGCGCGTCTCGACGAAGCGCTGGAACGCCGCCTCGTCCTTGCTCGCCGCAACGTAGTCGGCGAGGTACTCGGCGTCGTAGTCGTAGTAGCCGGCGCAGGAGCAGGGCCAGGCCCCGCGCGGCGCCTCGACGACGGCGTCGACCATGAACCCGGGGACCGCGACCAACTCCGGCGTCTCCTCGAAAGCGGCGCCGTCGACGATCCTCTCCGCCGTCACGATCACCCGCCGGGCCGCCTGCGCCATCAGGACATCCTCGAATCTGGTACCGACGATGCGGGCGTTCCCCTCGGAGTCGGCCTCCTGCACATGGATGATCGCGACATCGGGGACAAGGGCGGGAATCGCGACGACCGCCTGACCGGCGTAGGGGTCGATGACCGTCTTGAACCCGCGCGCCTCTGGTACGTCCGATCCCTGCATGCCGGCGATCGGCATAAAGGGGACGCCCTGGATCGCGGCGCGGAGACCGGCAATCACGCTGTAACAGGCGTGCTCCTTGACCTCCAGCTCGCCGCGCTCGACGGCACGACGATAGCCAGGAGCCATCCCGAAGACCGTCTCGAACCCCACGAACCCGACCGAGGCGCTCGTCACGCAGCCGGTCCCCGCCAGAAGATCGACGTCGTAGGCACCCGCCGTCTTGACGATCTCCAACCCGCGCTTCCCCTGGCGGACGATCTCGTGCACCGCGGCGCACGGCCCGCGGTGAAGCGTGTTGCCCCCGATCGCGACACGTGCGCCGTCGGCGACGGTCGCAATTGCCTCTCTCATCGACGTTGTCTTATCAATCATGATCGTCCCTCCCGACACGAGATCTGGACGTGCGAGGGAATGATACCGGCCACAGGCAAAGCCGTTGTGTCGAGGCGCAGATCGGGCCTTCCGCGTGGGAGCTGTCGGGCTATGATTGAGTTCTGGACCGGGATCGGCGACAGGGCGCGCAGTTCGCGGCGCGCCGTCGTCTATGACGTATTGAAGGCAGCACGATGTACCCACCCGAGGTCTACCGCTCGTACCTGACACCACTGCGGTTTCTGCAGCGAAGCGCCGACGTCTTCCGGAACAAACCGGCGATCGTCTACGGCGACCGTTCCTGGACCTACCCGGAGGTGGCCGATCGGGTGAATCGTCTCGCCTCGGCTCTCCGCGCCCTCGGCGTCGAGAAGGGCGACCGCGTCGCCGCGCTCCTGCCGAACATCCCGGCGATGCTGGAGGCGCACTTTGCCGTTCCGCTCGCGGGCGGCATTCTGGTCGCGATCAACACGCGGTTGAAGGGCGACGAGATCGCGTACATCCTCAACCACTCCGGCGCGAAGGTGCTGATCGTCGACACCGAGCTGGCCGCGGCCCTCGAGCCGGTGTTCCACCAACTGCGAAGCGTTGAGACGGTCGTCAGCGTGGCCGACGTGCCCGGCGGCGTCCATCTCCCCGGTCCCGAGTACGAGGCGTTTCTCGCCGGCGGACAGCCGGAATCGCTCGACTGGCCGATCGCCGACGAGGACGAGGTCATCGCGATCGACTACACCAGCGGCACGACGGGGCGACCGAAGGGCGTGATGTACACCCACCGCGGCGCGTACTTGAACTCGTTGGGAGAGTTGATCGAGACGAAGATGACCTCGGACAGCGTCTACCTTTGGACGCTGCCGATGTTCCACTGCAATGGTTGGTGCTACCCATGGGCGGTGACGGCGATCGGCGCCACCCACCTCTGCCTGCGCAAGCTGGACCCCGGGCTGGTCTGGAACCTCGTCCGCACGGCCGGCGTCACCCACTTCTGCGCCGCGCCGACGGTGCTGATCTCGCTCGTCAATCATCCGGGCGCACAGGAAGGACCGCTGCCGGGCAAGCTGATCGTCAGCACCGCCGCGGCACCGCCGTCGCCGCAGATCATCGTCCAGATGGAGGCGCTCGGCGCCGAGATCATCCACGTCTACGGGCTGACCGAGGTCTACGGCCCGTACACCGTCTGCGAGTGGCAGCGGGAATGGGACGAATTGCCGATCGAGGAGCGAAGCCGCCTCAAGGCGCGGCAGGGAGTCGGGTACCTGATCGCCGACGACGCGCGGGTGGTCGACGAAGAGATGAACGACGTCCCTGCGGACGGCGAAACCCTTGGCGAGGTCGTCATGCGCGGCAACAACACGATGAAGGGTTACTACGCCGACCCCGACGCCACCGCGACGGCCTTCCGCGGCGGCTGGTTCCACTCTGGCGACCTGGCGGTGATGCACCCCGACGGCTATCTGGAGCTCCGCGATCGGAAGAAGGACATCATTATCAGCGGCGGTGAGAACATCTCGACCATCGAGGTCGAGCAGGCGATCTACTCCCATCCGGCCGTCCTCGAAGTCGCGGTCATCGCCATCCCCCACGACTATTGGGGCGAGGTCCCGAAAGCGTTCGTCACCCTCAAGCCGGGTGCGTCCGCGACCCCGGATGAGGTCATCGCCCACTGCCGGGAACGCCTCGCCGGGTTCAAATGCCCGAAAGAAGTCGAGTTCGGCGAGCTCCCGAAGACATCGACCGGCAAAATCCAGAAGTTCGTGCTGCGGGACCGGGAGTGGACGGGACAGGAGAAGCTGATCCACTAAGCTCGGTTGTTTTCAGGGCGATGGGTCCGCGACGAAAGAGGTCCTTCGCTGGCGCTCAGGATGACCGCGAGAGGGGCGTCCTCCATTTGGTCGTCCTGAGCTTGCCAAAGGAACCTCTCCTCGTTCCACGTCGCTGGCAGCGTTTCTCCCAGATGCTCAGCTTCGCTCCTCATGGTCCATTCGAACCTTTGCACCCGACGCTCGACGGCGCTACGATGACACCATATTCGTTGCACGTCGGTCGGCGCAGCTTCACGTCCCGCCACGACCGACGTCAGAGGGGTTTCGCGTGCGCTATCTCCGTCTCATCTCCATTGCCATGACGATCGTCGGAGTCGCTCTCGCCGTCGCGGCGAGCGTGTTCGACCTCGGCGGCGCGCTCGCCCTGACCGGCTTGATGCTCGTCATCGCCGGTCTCGTCAAAATCGTCACCGTCAAATTGTGGAGCGGCTTCGCCGGTCTCGGCCCCGTCAAGACGACCGAGGACGCGGGATGAGGTTCGAGCTCGGAGCTCCGCGCTTCGAGCTTGGCTTGTCGCCGCAGAACTGGTGCTGCGTGAGGGATGGCTGGCCGGGGCCGCATTGAACTCGAAGCTCGGAACTCCTCGCTCGTAGCTGGTCTGTGAGGTCTGCCGTGAAAAACGCTCCAGACGAGGATCGCCTTCAACGCGCGCGTCAGGCTCGTCAGGTCATCGCGGGCAGTGACGTGCGGCCGCCCGCTTCGCCCACCTATGCCGCGAGCTACGCCGCTCAGACGGCCGGTATGTTCTCGCCGGCGCAGCGGAACTACCTGATCGCGGTAGGAGTCTTGCTGCTCCTCGGCGTGCTGCTCTACGTCGTCTTCAGCTTCGGCATCGCGAGCGTCATCTTCTTCCTGCTCGCGCTGACGCTGCTCGCCGGTTGGGTCGTCTTCTGACGTGGCGGCCATAGACGTGGCTGAACCCGCGGCACCGGGGCCGATGCACGCGGCCTGGGCAGACCTACCCACCGAAGAGGTGCTGCCCGGGATCACGCGTCAGGTGGTCGACGGCGGCAACCAGACGCTGGTTCGCTACGTCTATGCTCCAGGCTCGGTCTTCCCGGTGCACGCCCATCCCGAGGAGCAGATCACCGTCGTCGTCAGCGGACGGATCGCGTTCGAGATCGACGGCGCGCGGTGTGAGCTGGGTCCCGGTGAGGTCGCGGTGATCCCGCCGAATGCGCGACACGGCGCGGTCGTCGTCGGGCCGGACGTCGTCGAGACCTTCAACGCGCTCAGCCCGCGCCGCGCGACGAACCCATCGTTCTCGACCACTGAGGGCACCAGCGGATGAGCGACGACTCCTCCCGACCGCACTTGCGCCTGGTCCGCGGCGATGCGTCGCCGGCGCCAGTCCACCCAGGTGGCACGACCACGCGCCGGGCGGAATCGGCGCCGCTGACCCCCGGTCGCTTTGTCCGGCTCTTCGATCTGACGGGGCGGGTCGCGCTCGTCGTCGGCAGCGGCGGACTTGGCGGCACGATCGCGGCGGCGCTTGCCGACTTCGGCGCCCGCATGGCGATCGCCGACCTCGATCTCGACGCCGCGGCACGGTTGGCGCGGTTCTGCGATCGGCCGGGGATCGAGGCGGTCGCGACGGAATTGGACGTGACCGACCACGCGATGGTCGCCGACGCCGTGGCGTCGATCGAGGAAAGTTGCGGCCGGATCGACGTCCTCGTCAACGCCGCCGGGATCAATATCCGCAAACCCGCGACCGAGTACACGCCGGAGGACTGGCACCGCATCATCGACACGAATTTGACCGGTGTCTTTTATGTCGTGCAAGCGGTTGCGCGGGGAATGCTGGCCCGCGGGTATGGCCGCATCTTAAGTATCGGCTCGGTCTCCAGTCTGCTGGGTCACCCCTTCCACGCTCCGTATGCGGCGTCGAAGGGCGGTCTGGCGATCATGACCAAGTCGCTGGCGACCGAGTGGGCGCCGCGTGGGGTCACGATCAACGCGATCGGCCCGACCTACACGGAGACGAACCTGACGCGCGGCTTTGCCGACGACCCCGCGACCCGCGACCGTCTAGTCGCCGACATCCCGATGGGCCGCCTCGGCACACCGGAGGACCTCGTCGGCGCAGCCGTCTTCCTCTGTTCCGACGCCGCCCGCTTCGTCACCGGCCAGACGCTCTACGTCGACGGAGGCCGGACGGCCGATTGAGCGCGCTACGCAGTCATTCACGCGTTCCGCGAACCTCGGACCGACTAGGATCCCCCGAGGATGACTGCCTGTGACGGCCCTTCGCTTCGTCCTCTCGATCGCTCGCGACGAGGGGGCCGCGGTGCGGATCGCGGCGACCGGTCCGGCCGGGACGGTCGGCGTCGCGACACTACTTCCAATTCAAGATTCCGGCAGCAATCAAGACGGCGGAGCACCAGCGCGCGATTGGGACGAGGCGCGCCGGATCGGCGCCGACCTGTTCGCCTTCGCGTTTCCACCGGCGGTCGACGAGCTGCTCGAAGAGAGCCGCCACCGCGCAGGTGAGTCGCCGGTCACGGTCGTCGTCGAGATAGGCGACGACGATCTCGCCGCGCTGCCGTGGGAGCTTCTCTTCGATCCCGAGATTGAGCGTTTCCTTGCTCTCTCCCTCGGCACGCCGTTCACCAGATCGAGCGAGGATGTCCCCGAGGCGTCCCCGCCGGAGCACGGCAACCTCCGAGTCCGCATGCTGGCGCCGGCGATCGACGAATCGGTGCTGGCAGCCTCGCAGGCGGTGGCGCCGGACCCCCGGGTCGATGTTTCGGCCGGCACGCCGAAAGCAAAGCCGGGGCGGCGTGCGCACGTCGTCATCCTCAGCGAGGGCCTCGATGCGGAGACTTCGATTCCGCCGCGAACACCACTTGCGGTGATCACCGGCGACCTCACCGCCGGACGCCGGGCGTTGTCCCCAGCCCGCGCCGTGCTCGTCCTTCCGCCGGGTCTCGACGTCGGCCATCGGACTACCCTGCTCCGCGCGTTGCTCTCGCGATTGGCGATGGGCGATACGACCGAGGCGGCGACAGTCGCGGCCCGGCGCGCGGTGGCAGCGGACCAGAATGCGCCACCGGCAGCCTGGGCCGGACCCGTCCTGCTGACGCGGACGCTGCCGGCACCCATCGTCGAGCCGCAGCAGATCAGCACGATCCTCGGCCGGCGGGTGATGGAGCAGACGGTCTCCTGGGTGCAGGATGCACTGGCCGGAGTCGTCAGCTCGATCGTCGTCTTCATCGTCGGACTGATCCTATTCCGGCTCGGTTTCTCGTCGTCCAACTCATTCGAGCTCGACATCCTCTCGCCCGTTTCCCTGTACCAGAGCTTTTCGGCGCTGATCATCGAACTCTCCAATTACCGGCAGTCGTTCCTCCTCGTCGCCTCGGGGCTGTTGGCGGCGGTGACGGCGATCGTGGCCGTTCTCTGGTGGCGCAACCGGGTCGTCGATCCCGAAGAGGCAACGGGACTCGCCGCCCGCTTCGCCGGTCCACTCTCCCGGTTGCGGTCGCTGACCTTCCTCGCCGTCGCGACGTTGACCGTCTTCGGGTCCTACGGCTACCAGCAGTACCTCTGGCGCGCCAAGCTGCCGATCCCCAACGGCGCGCTCGGGATCGCGGTGACGAGGGACGCGCAGACCGGCGCCTTCCAGGAGCGGTTGGCAACGACCCTCGCCGACCCGACGAACGAACGAGCCATCGTCGTTCGCGAACTCCCGGTTCAATATGATGCGGCCAACATCGGCACGGCACGGCAAGTCGGCAAGCGGATCGGGGCCGAGGCGGTTATCGTCTACCGCTCGGAGGAGAGTGCCGGAGCGACCTCCTACGTCGCCTACCTGGTCTTCACCGATCCCCACCTCGGCCGGACCTTCGTCTCTCGCGCGCCGACGGTTCTGACGGGCTCGACTCCGGCCCAATCGCCGGCAACGACGCGGATCCAGGAAGGGATCGCCGTCCCGATCCTGCGCGCGGCGTCGCTCGATGCGCTGGCCGAGGCTGGCGCCGGGATTTTGGACTACGAGGCTGGTCGGATCGGTCAGGCGCTCGACCACCTCGAACGTGCCCGTCAGTTGGGAATCGAAGAGACGGATGCCGGGCTCCTCGACTTCTATCTCGCCAGCGCCTACGCTCTCGATGACCAGCCGGCTGCCGCCCAATCGACGTACGCGGCAGCCGCCGGGGCATATGAGGAGCGGGCGACATCGGAGCGACTCGGCCCACAGGACGAGCTGGTCCTGGTGACGACCTACCTCGCGCTGGGCAATCTCGCCCGCGAAGCCGGCGAGTGGCAGACGGCGATCCAGTGGTTGCAGAA
>JAXDKI010000153.1:0-2525 GCA_034667245.1 Thermomicrobiales bacterium
CCCGCCAATGCGTCGGAAAAGGTCGCACGCAGCTCCTCCTCTCGGGGGTCGAGCACGGCAACCACCTCAGCGCCGGAGCTGAAGCGATCGATGGTTTTCAGGATGTGCTGCATCCGCCTGCCGTAACCAATCACGCCAAGCCGGCTCATGCTCCGCTCCTCCTGGCTCCTTCTTTCAACCTTGCCGCGTTTGTCGAGCCTATCCTACCGGATGGCGCATGCTCATGGACGACGCCGAAAAGGCGCGGCTGAGTGGGCCGGTGGTCGAGATGGATCGGTACGAGCGCGGTTGGGACAGTCGATATTCGGGCTAATCGATGCGTTCGAGCACGACAACGGGGATCTTGCGGGGGGTTGTGCGCTCGTATTCGGCGAAGAAGGGCATCTCGGCGGCCTGCTGGTCGAAGAGGCGTCGGCGCTCGTCGCCCTGGGCAACCGATGCCCTGGCCTGGAAGGTGTTTCCGGGCAGCTCGACCGTAACGATGGGGTTGGCGACGATGTTGTGGTACCAGTCGGGGTTGGTCGGCTCCCCGCCTTTGGAGGCGATGACGACGATGCGGTCGCCGTCCCTCGTGTAGACCAGGGGGACGGTGCGGGGCTGACCGCTTTTGGCGCCGGTGGTGGTCAGCAGAAGTAAGGGGCGGTTGGCAAACCGGCCGGTCACGTTGCCCTCGGTAGTGCGGAATTCCTCGACCAGCCCGCGGTTGTAATCGTCCCAATCGCGCATGGTTCCTCCCGGTTCCTCCTGATCGGTCCCGCTATCGGGGCCGGCTGCCATTGTCGCCGAGTCGCTCACGCGAGGCGAGCGACTCGGACGACGCGTCTGTTTCCCAACTCGCAAGTACAAATGTCCCGAATCTCGGTGAATCGACGGAATAGGAGTGGTGTGGGCCGATGAATGGCCACACCGGATGGGCCGGTGGGCTCTCCGCCGATCACTCCGACGATCGGGTCGGGTCCGTTGGACTTTTGCCGGTCGGCGGTGCCGAGGAGGAGCCATGCAGATTCCTGTGGTGGCAGGGAAGGGGAGGGGAAGGACCGCGCTTTCGGCGTTCGACGCCGCGCTCAGCGACTGCGGAGTGCTCAATTACAACCTGATCCGGCTGAGCTCGGTGATCCCACCGGGGACGACGGTTTTCGAGCTCGATCGTGCCTGCGCGCCGCAGCACGAGCACGGCGACCGCCTCTTCGTCGTCATGGCCGAGCAACGGTCAGCGAAGCCGGGGCGGGCGATCGCGGCGGGGATCGGCTGGTACCAGTGGCAGGGTGGCCGGGGGGTGTTTGTCGAGCACGAGGCGGAGGGAGCATCGACGGTGGAGGTCGAAGCGGAGGTGCTCGACCAGATCTACGCGTCGCTCCGGGATCTCTGCGAGACGCGGCGCGTCGATTTCGACGGTCTGCGGGTCGGCTGGCGGTTGACATCGGCGGAGGTTGGAGAGGAGCCGGCCGCGGTCGTGGTGCTGGCGGTTTATGGAGCGGAGCGGTGGTAGCGGGCGGTGGCTGCCCGAAAGAAAGGAGTCAGTGATGGTTGCAGGATTCCCGGCGTTCAGGCGGTTCGGTTTGAGCGATGCCGGGCTGATCCGGCGGATGACCGTACCGTTCCCGCCCTACTCGGACCATCATCCGCTCGGGCTGCCCAGCTGGAACACGGGCGAGGACGGCGAACTGGCAATCGTCAACGGCAACCTGGTGTTGAAGCTGCGTCAGTACGACGGCAACGGCTTCTTCCTCACCTTCATCGGGACGCGTGAGGTCGTCAAGACGGTGCGGCAGTTGCTCCGCTACGCGCGTAGCCAGCCGGACCTCGATCCCGCGTTACGGCGGATCCCCGAGGCGGTCGTGCGTCACGCCGTCGGCTTGCGGGAGCGGTTTGCTGTGATGGTGGCGCCCGAGGAGTACGACTACGTATTCGGGATTGCCGAGATGGCAGCGTTGCGGGGCGCGGACTACGGGGAGAAGCGAACCGCGATCAGGCGATTGCAGCACGGAACCGCGGCGGAGCTGCGGCGGATCGACGTACAGGAACCGTACGCGCAGGCGCTGATGCTCGACATCTTCGACCGCTGGGCGACCGGTAAGCGGGTTGCCGATCTGCCCGAGACGGCGAACGAGCGGCAGGCACTGCAGCGGCTGTTCACGTTGGCCGGGCTGGCTTCCGACGACTTGATCGCCCTCGCGCTCTTCGACGAGGTGGGCGAACCATTCGGCTTCTGCACCGCGGAGGTGCTCGACCGCGGGTACGCAATCGGGCACTTCGAGAAAACCGATCCGGCCCGCCCCGGCGTGAGCGCGCTCATGCGGCAGCGGATCGCGCAGTATCTGCAGGCGCGCGGATGCCGCTACCTGAACGGTGAGCAGGACCTCGGAGACGAGGGCTTGCGGGCGTCGAAAGCGTCGTGGGCACCGCGGTTCTATCTGCGGAAGTACACCATCGCGGAGGGGGAGGCACCGAAGCCCGCGATGCCGGCCTCGGCCAGGTGAAAGTTCGTCGACGGTCTTAGCGACGGTCGCGGCCGGGAAGGCCGC
>JAXDKI010000154.1:0-3545 GCA_034667245.1 Thermomicrobiales bacterium
AACCCGACTGCCTCCGCCCGCCGCGCCAGCTCCGCGATGTCGTGCCAGCGGAGCGTCCGCCCGTTCCACGGTTCCTCGAAGTGCGGCACGAACAGCCCGATCTTCATCGGCCGGTGTTGCGATTTCATCCCATCCCCCTCCGACTCGGCTGGCTGTCAGCGCGTCTCACATGGTTGGCGTATTTCCTCGGGTCGGAGAGAGATTCCTCGTCTTCGCTCGGAATGACACGTGGTTTTGGCCGCGCCGCCCCAAAAAACACCGTCATTCCGAGCCTGTCGAGGAATCTCTCTCCGATTCGTGGCGCCAATGCCCATGCTTCTCATGACACCGGCGCCAACGCCTCACCGCCCCAATGGTCAAAAATCAACCGGGAGATGCGGCCGATCACTTGACTGCCGGCGTTCTCCGCCCAGAAGCGGGTGTCCGGATCGCCTTCCGTCGCGATCCCGATGACGTAGCGCGTGCCGGGCCACTCGACCAGCGCCATGTCGGCGCGGAACCCGGTCCAGCCGCCCGTCTTGTTGGCGATCCGCAAGCCGTTGTCGGGACGGTCGAGCTCCTCGGCGTACGGCGTGTATGGGAGATACCGGGGAACGAGGTCGAGGTAGTGCTGCATCCCCATGATCCGCAGGATCTCCGCCCGGCTGGCGTCGTTCAGGATGCGCCCGGCCGCCAGCGCCTCCATGATCCCGGCCAGTTCTCCCGGCGTCGTCACCGCCAGGTTCCGCACCTCGTCACCGATCTTCGGGAAGTCGAGGCGATTGCGGAGCTGGGTGCGTGGGAAGCCGAACTCGGTCATCGTCGCGTTGACCCGGTCGAGCCCGACGAGGTCGATCAGCATGTTCGTGGCCGTGTTATCGCTGACGACGATCATCAGGATTGCCACATCCCGAATGCTGAGCGGATTCCCGACGGAGAGATCGCGGAGGATGCCCGAGCCCGGCGCTCGTGTCGCCAGCGAATCCGCGAGCTTGGTTTCGAGGTCGATCTGCCCCGCCTCGACTTGCCGGAAGAGCTCGATCAGGATCGGGACCTTGATCGTGCTCGCCGTCCCCGTCTCCTCATCGGCGTTGACCCGGATCTCCTCGCCCGTCCCCAGGTGCTTCGCCGCGACCCCGCCCGTTCCGGCAAACGCCGCCAACTCCCGCTCGATCGCCCCAACCACGTCCGCCACCGATCCCTCCCCATGACGAGCTTCGAACTTCCAGCTCAAGAGACGGCAGCTTACCGCCGATCGCATACGTCGGCACGATGGTTGCTTACGCCAAGTGTGCGAGGAAGCCCGACGATGTGGGCGTCCATCTCAAGCTCGAAGCTCGAAGCTTGGAGCTCGAAGCTCGGAGGAGGCGACCGGATGAGGACGAAGATCGCGGACCGATTGGTGGCGAGGATGCCCTGGCTGGACGGAATCGCCGCCGGACTCAAGGCGGCGGGCGAGCCGATCGTCGGGCAGGAGGCGCCACGGCCGCTCAAAGACGCGCTCGTCGGCACCTGGCTTGGTCACCCGCTTCACCCGGCGGTGGTCCAGTTCCCGATCGGCTTCTGGACTTCATCATTGGCGCTCGACCTCGCCGGTCAGGCGAAAGCCGCCGATCTCACCCTCGCCCTCGGTCTCGCCAGCACACCTGGGGCGGTGCTAACCGGCATGGCGCAATGGCAGGACGCAACCACCAACGAGGCCCCGCGCCGATTGGGCGCGCTTCACGCCTCGTTGAACGGGGTCGCGACCGTCCTCTACGGCGCGTCATTGCTCCAGCGACGCAGAGGCAATCGCACCTCGGGGATGGCGCTCGCAGCCGCCGGCTACGCGATCGCCAACGCGTCTGCCTGGGTGGGAGGAGACCTCGCCTATGACCGCGCCATCGGCGTCGATCACACGGCCTTCCAGCAGCCGCCAACCGACTGGGTCGACGTGCTGGACGAAGGCTCTCTGGTGGAGGGCGTGCCGAAGCGGGTACGGGCCAAGGGCTACCCGGTCATGCTGCTGAAGCGGGGCCGGCAGATCAACGCCATCGCCGCGACGTGCCCCCACCTCAGTGGACCACTCGATAAAGGGGCGATCGACGACGATACCGTGACTTGCCCCTGGCACGGATCGGTCTTCTGTCTGAGCGACGGCAAACTGCTGCACGGACCGGCGACGGCGCCGGTCACCGTGTTCGACGTGCGCGTCGAGGGCGAGCGGATCTTCGTTCGGGCGGGCACTCCCGCGTAGGACCAAGGCACCGAGCATGGAGAAGGGGGAGCGGGCCGGGCGGCGCTCCCCCTGCGGTTCGTCTGTCGATGCCGTTGTGTACTTTTCGATCGAGTCGACGTCGTTTACTTGCGTCTGAGTTGGTGCATTTCCGCCGTCGCGACCGATGTTCGCCCGGCCCGGCCGCTTGCAATGGGTTGTGCAGCATCCGTGCCAACATTTCCGCGGTGCCCGGGCAAGAATACGCCGGCTGCACCAAATCTTGACCATATTGATCAACAACTGTTATATAGAAGGGGCGCCGCAGAATGCTCACTCGGTGGGGCAGTCATCATAGCAGCGACGCGGAGGAGACGACGACCATGGCGATCGCGACCATTCCCGGCTACCCGCGCATCGGCGCCAACCGCGAGCTGAAGTGGGCACTCGAAGGCTATTGGGCCGGCAAGCGCACCGCCGCCGATCTTGAGCAGACTGCGCACGAGGTGCGGCAGGCGAATTGGTCGGCGCAGATCGCGGCCGGACTCGACCTCGTCCCGATCAACGACTTCTCCCTCTACGACCACGTCCTCGACACCGCAGCCCTCGTCGGCGCCGTCCCCTACCGCTACGGCTGGACGGACGAGACCGTCGATCTCGATACCTTCTTCGCCATGGCACGGGGTCGAACCGGCGCGCGACCGGCGCGGGCGATGGACATGACGAAGTGGTTCGACACCAACTACCACTACCTTGTCCCCGAGTTCCTGCCGGGGCAACGCTTCCGCCTCGCCACCGACAAGCCGTTTGCCGAGCTCGCCGAGGCACGGGACGCCGGCGTCCCGGCCAAACCGACCCTCCTCGGGCCGATCACCTTCTTGCTCCTCGGTAAGGGCGCCGAGGATGGCGTCGAGCCGCTCTCGCTCCTCGACGCGCTGCTGCCGGTCTACGCCGAGGTGATCCAGCGGTTGGCCGAGGGCGGGGCCGAATGGATCCAACTCGACGAACCAGCACTTGTCCTCGACCGCACCCCCGCCGAATTGGCGGCGGTCGAACGCGCCTACGCCGCACTGGCTGAGGTCAAGGGCACCGCTAAGCTGCTCGTGCAAACGGCCTACGGGCACGTTGGCGAGGCCTACCAAACGCTGATTGGGCTGCCGATCGACGGGATCGGATTTGACTTTGTCCGCGGTCCGGAGAACCTCGACCTGATTGAGCGGCACGGCTTCCCGGCCGATAAGTGGCTCGCGGCGGGGGTCGTGGACGGTCGCAACGTCTGGGTCAACGACCTCGCAGCCTCGCTCGATCTCCTCGACCGCGTTCAGGCACAGGTGCCGAGCGAGCGGTTGATGGTCTCCGCCTCCTGCTCGCT
>JAXDKI010000155.1:0-3973 GCA_034667245.1 Thermomicrobiales bacterium
TGGGCACGCGAGATGGTGCCAGAGACACCGAACCCGACGGCAAGCAACGCGATCAGCACGACGGCATAGAGCGACTTTCGCGACATCGATCCCTCCCCTGGTCCCCAAGCTGGGGACACCCACTCAAAGCGGTCTTATCTTGCCACCGCCCACTGGTACGCTAAGGGAAACGCGTAGCACGATCGTCCGCATTCGCCGCCGCCATTCGGCAAGGGCAGAGGAGCCTTGCTACGGGGTGGAATCACTCGTGGGTAAGCCGTCGGCGGTCCACTTGAGCGGCGCCAGGCACATCTGACGTCTCGCCTCCGGCGAACCGAAGCGGGCATGGAGCAACAGGTAGTCCTGGCCGTCGGGGGTGCGCAGCCAGCTGCAGTGACCGGGACCGAAGAAGCCTTGCTCCGGCTGCGGTTGGATCACGAAGTTTCGGACGCCATCGGTGACGTCCCGCGGCTGTCCCCGCTCGTCCTCGACCAGCGCGCCGACCGCGTAGAAGTTGTAGAAGCAGCCGCCACTGTAGAGGTAGACGTTCCTCCCCTGCGGCGAGACGAGACCGCCGACGGGCGCCTCGATCGTGTGCCAGCGGACCGTTTGACTCGACCAGTCGACACCGGGGATCGTTTTCCAGGGCATAACGCGGGCCGCTTCGTAGACGTGCCAGTCGAATTGGGGACGCGCCAGCAGACGCGGTGCGCTCCGCAGCTCCGTCAATGCCTCGTCGATGTCCGCTTCGACGATCCCCGTCCCGAAGGGCTCGTCCTCGACGAAGTCCATCGCGAAGGCGATTTTGAGCGAGCCGTCGGGAAGTCGGTAGACGTCGGGGTCGATCGCGAAGTCGAGGTCAGGCGCCAGGGCGTGGCCGGAATCAATGAACGGGCCTTCCGGCCGCGTTGCGTCCGCCCGGCGGATGACATGGCCGACGTGCCCTTGCTCGCCGACGCCGACCGCGCGGGAATAGAGCATCACGTAGGGTCGATCCAACGCGGGCACGTAGCGCACGCACGGCGCCCAGTGGGAGCTCTCCCGTCCGACTTCGAGCGCCTGTCCAAGCCGCTGCCACGTCACGAGGTCGTCCGACCCGTAGACCGGAAACGCCATGCCGTCGGTCGGTTCCTCGCCCGTGACGTAAACGTAGTAGCGAAAACGCGCCCCGGCTTCCGGCGGAACGTAGAGGGCATAGGGATCGCCTTGATCGACGTCATCCGCACAGAGGGGCTGGTACAACCGGGGCGAAAGCGCTTCTGCTTCCGGCATGGATCGATCCTCTGTCGCCTGCTGTAGGTTGGGGAAGATCCCCAGTTCCAGCCATTCCGATGAAGGCAGCTACTCCGAAACGGCAAGAGACACCAGCTTCTATCGCAATGGGGACGAGATGGACGTCCTTGCTAGTCAACCGGGAGGTTACTACAATCGCCCGGTCACCGGGAGAGCTGAGGAGGTCGATGGAGCGCGCACGGGCGACCTTTCTCGGCTCGACGTAGGGTCGGTAGTAGGGTGACACGCCCCTTATCTCGATGAGGAGACACGACCGTGGCCAAGAAGCGCAAGAATCGGACGGAGACCGGGAGCGAGGGCGACGTGCTGTCCCATCGCCTGAATCGGCGGGATCTCGTCAAGACCATGACCTTCGCTGGCGGTGCCATCGTCTTCGCCGGTTACGGCCCATCGACCTATGTCGTCGCCCAGGATCAGATCAAGATCAGCCAGTGGTACCACCAGTACGGCGAGGAAGGCACCGAGCAAGCCGTCAAGCGCTACGCCGAGGAGTACACCAAGCAGTTCCCGAACGTGGTGGTCGAGGTGGTTTGGCAGCCGGCCAACTACGAGGCCGGTGTCCTGCCGAACGCGCTGCTGACGGACAAGGGACCGGACGTCTACGAGAGTCATCTTTCGGTCGCGTTGGTGCGGGCCGGTCAGGTCGAGCCCCTCGACGACCTCTACACCGAGGAGGTCAAGGCCGACTTCAATCCGGTTGGTCTGGCGGCCAATACCGTCGACGGCAAACTCTATGGCGTCAAGATGATCGACGACATGGGGCTGCTCTACTACCGCAAGAGCATGCTCGCCGAGAAGGGCGTTAACCCGCCGACGACGATGGACGAGGTGATCGCGGCGGCGAAGGCCCTCGACAGCGGGCGCGTTAAGGGGCTCTTCCTCGGAAACGACGGCGGCATCGATGCCTTGCACACCATCGGTCCATGGTCGGCCGGCAGCGACTTCGTCGACCCCGCCACCAACAAGATGACCTTCGACAACGAGCGGACCGTCCTCGCCTACCAGAAGGTGAAGGAACTGAATGACTCCGGTGCTCTCCTGATCGGGGCGCCGACCGACTGGTGGGACCCATCGGCCCTCAATCAGGGACTCGCCGCGATGCAGTGGACCGGTCTCTGGGCGATGCCTGGGATTATCAAGGCACTCGGCGACGATTTCGGCGTCGTGCCCTGGCCGGCCCTCGACGCCAGCGGCAAACCGGCCACCTTCTGGGCCGGCTGGTCCGAGTTCGTCAACCCCAAGGGTGAGCACAAGCAAATCCAGGCCGCCAAGGACTTCGTTCGCTGGCTCTGGATCGAGCGGACCGATCTGCAGCAGGATTGGGCCCTCTCCTACGGCTTCCATGTTCCGCCGCGGAAAAGCGCTGCCGCGAGCGCCGAGCCGCTCAAGTCCGGACCTGCCGCCGAGGCGGTCACGTTCCTGAATGAGTACGGTAAGGTGATGCCGCCTCAGTGGACGGCGGCGATGGACACGATCCTCATTACCCACATCTCCAACATCGTCAAGAACGGCGCGGACGCGGCCGCCGAAGTCACCGCCGCTGCCCAGGAGTGCCAGGCAGAACTCGACAAATCGTTGGCCGCCTGAGTCGGTGGGCGTCGGGCAATAGGCGCTAGGCGTTAGGAGAACCGGGTCGTGCCTCTAACGCCTAGCGCCTAACGCCTAACGCCTGGTAGTGGCAGGAAGGGGGGACCTTCCGTGAGCGCCGAGACAGCACGGGCGACGAGCACGCGCTCGGTCCCCTTCTGGAAGCAGCGCAAATGGGAGTCGACGATCGCCTTCTGGGCGTTCATGTCTCCCATGCTGATCGGGTTGGCGATTTTTACCTTCACGCCGATCGTCTGGGGATTCCTGATCAGTCTCTCAAACGCCCGCAACACGGTGAGCATCAGTGACTTCGTCGGTCTGAACAACTACGGAGACATTCTCAGAGACGACGCATTTCGCAAGTCGCTTCGGACGATCGTCATCTTCACGGCGTTCATCGTGCCGTTGACCTTCGTCGTCTCCCTTGCCCTGGCGATGCTGGTCAACGGGGTCGGTTTCGGTCGACCCTTCTTCCGCACGGTGTTCTTCATTCCGACCGCCATCTCCTACGTCATCGCGTCCCTCGTTTGGCGGATGGCCATCTTCAACGGCACCTTCTTCGGCGTCGCCAACATGGCGCTCTACGAGATCTTCGGCTACGAAAAGCTGATCTCCTGGATCTCGCCACCGGCGGGCGATCCGCCATGGTACTGGCTGGTTCTGGTTACCGTGCGTCTCTGGCTTCAGGTCGGTTTCTACATGATCATCTTCATCGCAGGGTTGCAGGAGATCCCGCGCGATCTCTACGAGGCGGCCTACGTCGATGGGGCACGCTCTGGCTGGCGGACCTTCCGCGACATTACCCTGCCGATGCTGCGCAACACCTCGATCGCCGTGTTGCTGCTCAACTTCATCGCTGCTTTTCAGGCCTTCGACGAGTTCTTCAACATCTTCGGCAGCACCGGCGCCTCGTCGGGCAATCTTTCGCTGGCCCGGCCGCCGCTCGTCTATCTCTACCAGATCGGGATCTCCAACCAGAATTACGGGCTGGCCTCGGCCGGCGCCTTCATCCTGACCGCGCTCATCATCGTCGTTACGCTCGTCCAGGGACGCATCTTCGGCTTCGGCCGGTCGACGGCGGCGTAGGGGAGGGAAGGCACCATGTCGTCCATCA
>JAXDKI010000156.1:0-12480 GCA_034667245.1 Thermomicrobiales bacterium
CGTCCCGTAGATCGAGCGTTTCGATCAGTGTCGCCAAATCGTCGGCATAGGTGTCCAGATCGTTGCCATTCCAGGGCTGGCTCGACCGCCCGTGGCCGCGCCGGTCGTGGGCGATCGCGCGGTAGCCTTGGGAGGCAACGAAGACCAGCTGGTCGTCCCAGGCGTCGGCGTTGAGCGGCCAGCCGTGGCTGAAAACGACCGGCTGCCCCGATCCCCAGTCCTTGTAGAAGATCCGGGTGCCGTCCTGGGTGGTAATCGTGCTCGTGTTCGCGGAAACGGATCGGTCAGGAGCGGTGACCATCGGATTGTCTCCTTTTCCTGTTCGGAGCTCTACGGATTGAGCGTATCGGTGGCTCCGGCTCGTTCCTCACTGCCTCGCTCTGTCGGCTTGCGCCCCCTTCACACAGCGAAGGGGGCGACGAGGATGGTCAAGCCGATTGCCTGGGATCAGGCGAGGGAACCCAGGGCGGTGCGAATTACGTCGGCAACCGCGGTCGGCTGGGAGATCATGGCCACGTGCGAGGCGTCGATCTCCTTGGTGATGGCGCCCGCGCGCCCGGCCATGAGGCGCAGACCGGTGATGCCGACGGCCTTGTCCGCGGTGCCGATCACCGCCCAGGAGGGGAGCGTTTTCCAGGCTGCCGCCTGGGACTTCTCCCCGAACCCGGCGGCGTCGCCTGGACGCTGCGAGACGGCCATGACCGCCGCGGTCACCGCCGGCAGATCCGCACAAAACACCTCGTGGAAGGACGCTGTGTCGATGAAGAGCTCCGTCCCCGGTTGTGCGTCACCGCCCATCGAGTACTGGGCCGGGCGCAAAGCGGGTCCGAGCAAGCTGTCAGTCGCCTGGGCGGCGAGGTCCTGCACGCTCTCACCCACGTCCGGGATGAAGGCATCGACGTAGACCAATCCCACGACGTTCGGGGTTTGAGCGGCGGCGTTGGTGATGACCACGCCGCCGTAGGAATGACCGACCAGCAGCACCGGGCCGGGGATCTGGTTGACGACGCTGGCGATGTAGGCGGCGTCACCGCTCACGCTGCGCAGCGGATTGGCCGGGGCGAGGACGTTCATGCCGTCGGCCTGCAGTTCAGTAATCACGCCCGCCCAACCGGAAGCGTCGGCGAACGCGCCATGGACGAGGACGACAGTCGGCGCACCGGCCGCTGTTGGGGTCGCTTGGGCCATGGAAACTCCTAGCTGAGAAGCGGAGACGGACGAACGGGACAGATAGGACGCGCCAGCCAGGGCAGCGCCCGCGCCGGCCGCCCGGCCGAGTGCGGCGCGGCGTGAAAAGCGACCTCCGAGGGGTTCGGAGGATCGGTCATCGCGATACTTACTCACAGCTTTCCCTCTCTTTCGGGCAGCGCCCATACAGACGAGAACCGAGTGCTGAACGCTGCCTCGTCGCCGTGCCCGCCCGGTCCCCGACCCGACGCGACGGCTCCGATGAGGAAAGGCCCGATAACTCCTGCCTGCGCATCGCTGGGCACGTCGGAGTCTTTCGTCCTCGTCACCGTTTCCGGCCGGGCCGCGTGGTACCGGCCAATCCCCGTCCATGACCGGGCGAATCCCCGTGAAGGGTTGTGCCAGCCCGCTCCTGACCACCATGCTTGCGGCGGCTACGTTGGTCCCGCCCCAGTATCGCCAGCCGACCGCGGGGCCGAATCCTCCTAACGAAGGATGCCTCCCCCTCCGCAATGAGGGGGTTTAAGGGGGGCTGAACCGGCATCGACGGCACTACCGTTGCGTCGGCAGCGGCCGGCTCCCTCAGAGATTCCCAATCCCTTTGGGACCGTGCCTACGCCAGCCCGCCCCCGTCCTAGCCTGGCGGGGGCGCCTCCTTCTCCGGGCAACGTCAGGACCGAGTGGGCACGCTCGGCGCTGGACAGCGAGGCAGGAGCGGAGACGATGCCCCTAACACCGATGCGGCTCCTCACCTTTCGCTAACCGCGGAACCGCGCCCAGGTCGGTACCGCCCCCGGCGGTGGGCCGGGGGCGTTTCGTGGTCGCCCGTTCTCGGGCAGACCGTCGGTTACATGGCGGGAGTGGCTGCCGGCGTGCCGCCCATCTCCATGTCGGCCGGCATCAGCAGCGGTGCCCCGGCCGTCAGCAGGAGCGTGCCCAGCACGACCGCTGGCTCGGCACCCGCGCCGCGGGCGGTGTGGACGACGTCGTCCTCGTAGTGGATGGCGTCGCCCGGGGCGAGCACGACGTCGTCCCCGGCCGCGGTCAGGTCCTCGGCCGGCCCGGTCGCCCCGGCCGCCGCCCCCCGCAGGACGTGGGCCGTCCCCGAAACGAGGGTCCAGCCGAATTGCCCGGAGTCGACGCCGAGCAGTACGGTGCCCGGGTGGCTGTGCGGGAAGATCTCGGCGCCGGGCTGGAAGACGAAGCGGGCGAGGTAGAGCGTCTGCCCCGCCGCCCGCGCGGTGGGGACGCCGGCGAAGATCTCGGCGGTGACGCCGGGCGCCAGTTCCATCGCGGTGATTCCCGTTTCGGCGGGCGGGGTGGAGTCCTGGGCGGCGGCGCCGAACGCGCGGGCGGCGAGGGCCAGACCCAGGCCACCGGCGCCGAGGCCGGTAAGAGCGGCACGACGCGAGAGGGCAGCGGGGCGTGTGGTGTCCATCGGAGCGCTCCTCCTACGTGCGGTCCCTCCCGACCCCACGGCGAAGCCGGGGCGGCATGATACAGCCCCGCCTCGTCGTCGACGAGTTCTCACGGCGCCGGCACAAGGCCTTTGGCCGGCGCGTGACCAGGCCAAAGGCCGCCTTCCGGTTTCTCCGCGACGACGAGGGCCGGTCGCCTCGTGCTGAGAGCGCGTTATCGCACGTCCCTCCGAGTTGGTCGGTCGTGCCAGATAAACCGCCTCCCCGGTCGTGATCTCGCGTCCATCCCCGTGGTTTCACCGAACCCAACCCGCGCCCGCCATCACGCAGACGAGCCGAGGCAGGGCATAGCATGCCCAGGAGAGCCATCAAACGTATTGACAAACGAGATAAAAGGTTCTATTCTCTTTCGCAAGCGGCACACTCGGTACGCAGTGCGGGCCTGGGCAGCACCTCCGCTGCCTCGGTTGGTCACCGACCACCACCACCCGGAGCGTTCCGTCCGTCCCCACCGCCCGCCCAGAGGCGCCAGCACGCGATCGACTCGGCCGCCGCACATCCTCCGCTCGATCCGCGCGGCACGGCATCGTCACCGGCAACTGACGACCGACGACCGACGACCGACGACCGACGACCGACGACCGACGACTCGTCACTGGCTCGTCGCGTGGGACCGCACGCACGGATCCCGTCGGCACCCGCCGAACCCACGTCTCGCCGCCTGACATCCAAGCGGCGTTCGTTATGTATCCAGACGAGAAGAGTAGAGTCCGCCTTACACCCTGGCGGCCGACAACTCGGCCTCCGCCGCGGTCGGATGCTCCTGTCCCGACAACCCGACGACCCGCGCCCGCCCGCCAAGGTGGCTCATCACGCCACGGCAATCGATGACGACCCGTGCCCGGTCCGCGACCCGCGCGTAGTCGATCGATGAGTGGTCGGTCACGACGACCACCGCGTCCATGTCGTCCAGCAAGAGGTCCGAGAGCTCCACACTCCGCATCGGCCCGGCAACCAGCGATGCGAGTCCTTCGTCCACGACCGTGGGACAGAGGGGATCGTGGTACTGCACCTCTGCCCCCTTCTCCCCGAGCAGGCGGATGATCTCGATCGCCGGACTCTCGCGATAGTCGCCGACGTCCTTCTTGTAAGCAACCCCGAGGATCAGGATGCGGCTTGCCCGGAGCGCCTTCGCCTCGTCGTTCAGCGCGTCAGCCACCAGCTGGACCACGAAATCGGGCATCCGCGCATTGATCTCGCTCGCCAGCTCGATCAGTCGCGTCTTGAAGTCCAAACTCTCCATCTTCCACGACAGGTAATGCGGATCGAGCGGGATGCAGTGCCCGCCGAGCCCCGGCCCCGGCGTGAACTTCATGAACCCGAACGGCTTCGTCGCCGCCGCTTCGATCACCTCCCAGACGTCCAGCCGCAGCCGCGCGCAGACCTGGGCGAGTTCGTTCGCGAGCGCGATGTTGACCATCCGGAAGGTGTTCTCGTAGACCTTGGCGAGTTCGGCCACCTCGGCGCTCGTCACCGGGACCACCTTCTCGACGACCGTCCCGTAGAACGCCGCACCCACCTCCGAGCAGGCGGGCGTCAGACCGCCAACCAGCTTCGGCGTGTTGCTCGTGTTCCAGATAGGATTGCCCGGGTCGACCCGCTCGGGACTGAAGCAGAGGAAGAAATCCTCGCCGACGGCGAGCCCCGACTCCTCAAGGATCGGCAGCACGATGTCGCGCGTCGTCCCGGGGTAGGTCGTGCTCTCCAGGACGACGAGTTGGCCCTTGTGCAGTGTATCTCGCACGACATTCGATGCCAGGACGACGTACGAAAGATCGGGATCCTTGAGCTTATTCAGCGGCGTCGGTACGCAGATGATGACGACGTCGCAACGGGCTAGTGCGGCAGGGTCCGTCGTCGCCGTCAGGCGCTTGGCAGCGACGAGGGCCGAGACGTCGTCGCTCGGCACTTCCTGGATGTGACTGACACCCGCGTTCAACGTCTGCACAATCCGCTTATTGACGTCGAAGCCGACCGCGTGATGCCCCGCCCGCGCCACCGCGACGGAGAGCGGCAGGCCGACGTAGCCAAGACCGATGATCCCCACGACACAGGCACGATGCTCGATCCGCTCCCGCAAATCGGTCAGCACGCTCTCCAATTGAGACCCCCTAATCCGGCATCGAACGCTCGTTCGATCTCCTCAACGCGAGCCTGGCTCGCGGCCGATCATACCGCGTCGGAGACCGGCAGACAGCCACGACGGCAGTCCGTCCAACCTGCCTCGTTTCGATGGTCCAAACCCCGGCAACGTCGTCGGGACCCCGCTCAGACCCCGTTCACACCGGGCGCTGAACGCCGCTTCCATCTCCGCGATCCGCAAGGGATCTTCCGAGTAGGCTACGGCGCGCGACGCCTCAGCGAAGAGGAAATCATTCAACGTCTCCGCCTCCATCTGGAGCTTTCGAAGCTTCGACTGGTTGCGCTTCGCATCGGCGCGGTCCGCGAGGGGCTGCTCAGCAGGGTGGACCGAGCTGAACGGTCGCAGGCACGCCGGCGCGAACGGTTCGCCCAGGAAGTCGAGACATCGCCGCAGAGTCTGCTCCGGTGCTGCGATCAGATCGTCACGCCGCACCCTGAGCACCACCGCCGAGCCGAATGCCCGCTCCGCTTCCAGACAGGCCCTGGTGGTGTCGAGCCAGTGCCGATACGCTTGCTCTTCGGTCAATCGCAGATACCGCGATTTGTAGACGCGGCGCGTCTCCTCCGTTGTCAGGGAGGTTACAACCTCCTCCACATCGCGAACGATGTGGACGAATCGGGCGGACGGAAAGAGGCGGGAGAGAACAAAGACGCCGAAGCAATTGCTCGGGGTCCCGTCGACCCATCGTTGAGGGCAATAAGAGAAAGCGGGAACGCCATCGCTCGTCTCTTCACCGCCGGTGGCGACGGATCGCAGCATCAGGCGATCAATCCCCTCACCGAAGTGCGCGAAGAAGTCCTCGACCTCGATCCCGGCCACGTCCAACTGCGATCTGCTGCGGTGGCGAAATCCCTCGGCGAAGGCTTCCTGCAGTCAAATCCCGAATCGCTCGAACCAGTTCGTCTCGAGCACCTGCAGCAGGTTCGGGTGTTGACCGAGACTCAACGTCAACAAACTCGCGCCGGAGCGCAGCGACCCGAGCACGAAAACCGGCCTAGGCTGCGGTCGAAGAGAGCCCATTCCTTGGACTCCGGCTTCGTGTTGACGTTGACCACCCGACCACGACCCAGCGATCGAACCGGGAGCGACAGTCGGCTCTGCTGGCACCGTTGAACCGAAACTCATGCCGGCCAAGTCCCGCCGTCCGCCGATTGCAGGCGAGGCCCCAGAATGTAGGTCAGCGGCAGCGGACCAGCTACCGACAATGGAGTCAGGTCGGGTTGGCTCCCGGTGGCAACGCGGGCCGCGTTCTCGCGAGCCCGTTCCGTTCTGATCTGCCCCTGGGCAAGGCGTTCGGCCGATCGCAACCCCGTCTCCGGACTTGAGGTGAGGGAATTCGCCCGGTTACGGACGACGTAGGCGAACTGCGAGATGTTAACCATCCGCGCGACGTGGACCGCGCGTTGCTCGAATTCCGTGTCGGCGCCGAATTTGAGCCCGGTCGCATAGCCGCCGATGCGCATCACCAGATCCCGCGAGACGATACTGCTGGGGTGAATCACGGCATGACCCGTCGGTGCCCGCTCCAACGCGGCATTGACGTCGCGCGGGTACGTCAGCGGCACGACTTCGCCCTCTTCGCTGATCAGGCGATGGGCCTGACAGCCGACGATTTCCGCGCCCGTCCGTTCTGCTTCTGCCAGGAGCAATGCCAGACGGGTTGGCAACGACCAGTCGTCGGCATCCTGGAACAGGTAGGCATCATACGCCGTTCTGACAATAACCTCTTGGGAGATTCGATATGGCCCAACGTTCTCCGCCGAAGCGAAGAGCGTCACCTGGGGAAACGAACGGACGATCTCGGCCGGTGGCGCGCCGGATCCGTCGTCGACGACTACGATCCCGTCGAGCGGGTGCGTCTGTCGCACCAGGGAATCGATGCAGTCGCCCAACCAGGCCTCGCACTTGTAGTGAGGGACGATCGCGAGCACAGACGAACGGCGACCGAGCCGGTGATCTGACCGCACGAGGGGATGCGCGAGTGGATCGTCGATGAATGCACCTACCGTCGGCCTCGAATCCGGCGACACCCCAACCAACCCCGAACCCCTAAACTGATACCGGCTAGCTACGCATGCCCAATCAAAATCCGTCAAACAGCCAGACGAGGCGGGCGCCCAAAAAGGCGGCCCGCCTCGCGCTGAGTTTTGAGCGTGTTCCGGGAACCCGACACCTCCGACCGCGGACGTTACTCCGCCGTCGAGGTGGATCCCTTCAGCCGCCGGAGACCGCCAGCCACGATCGCCGCGCCTGCGCCCAGGATTGCCATGGGCTTGACCCACGAGTCACCCGTGCTCGGCCCAACGCCTGTGGTCGGCAGCTCGTAGACATCGTCGTCGTAGATATCGCTGCTCTGGCGAGCTGGCGCCGCGCTCGCAACGCCCGCACCATCAGCGAGGCTGACCGCCACCGACGCCGAAACGCCGAGGGCCATCATCCCACGGACAAACGTCCGTCGGCTGATCCGCCCGTTCTGGTAGGCCTCGATCAGATCGTTCCTTGCCACTCCTGCTCCCTTCTCTTCCCAACCCGAGACGCACCGCATACTTACCACGGATGGTAAGTAAATGCAAGTACGGACACCGCCCTTCCGGCAGGACCGTGCGCCGTTGCCCAACATTTTGCGCCTCATCCCGACGTACGTCAAGGTGTCTACCCGTCACCTGTGACAATTCGGGCAAAATCCTGCGCATTTGTTATGCGATTTCCTCTTCACGCGCGCGAGACCGTATCCGGGCAGGCGAAGATGTTTCACCTCCTCCCTCGGATCCACGGGCTCATCCCATCGCGCCGGTCGCCATCAGGACCCTGACGAGAGCCCTTCCAGTTCCATCGCCTTGGCGCAGAGTTTCTCGGCGAGTGGATCACGGGAGGGGATCGGGGCGAGGCGACGGACCATCGCGCCGCTAAGATCGTAGGAGCGCATATAGGTCAGACCGTTGATCACCGTCGCCATGTCGCCCAGGTAGGCCCAGTCCGCATTGAGGCGCGCGCCATCGACCAGGAGCCAGAGGTCGGGCGACGTGAGCAACGCCTGGCAGAGTTGACCGGTCGAAACGATCGAGCGGACACCGGTCCAGTAGTCAACGTAGCGGCCGTCACTCGTCAGCCGTGAGTAGCGTTGAGCACGCTCCCGGTCGAGCGGACTGGAGATAAAGATCAGATCGTCCCGGCTTCCCAACGCAAGATACGCCTGGGTAGGAATCGCGACGAAGACCGGCTCGCCCGGTTTGTGGCGCGCCGCCACGTACTCCGCGATCTTGACGTAATCACTGCCGAGTACGGGCTGGGTCTGCATCCGATTGAGCCCAGTCAGCTCATGGACCAAGACAAGCAGGAAGAGTCCGACCGCGACGGCGGCAAGGATGCGGGCTTGTAGTATCCCCCCGCGCCTGGCGCCGCTCGGTCGCACTACGGTACGAGGGCGTGCACGAGGCCGCGATTTCGGGCGCGGCCTCGGCAGTGTCGATTGGTGGATGCGGACTGACATGACCGCGATTATACGTGCCCACTCCGCCTGCTCGTCCATCGCTCCCGTCCGGCGAGCATCAACAGAAGCAGGCCGACCACCAGCCCTCCAGCCGTCATCAGCAAACCGATCCGCAGCGACGTCGGTTCATAGCGCAGCTCGACGACGTGCGCCCCGGCTGGCAGCGGCACAGCGCGCAGAACGTGATTCGCAACATAAACGGGGACAGGCTCGCCATCAACGTAGGCTCGCCAGCCCTCGGCGTAGACCTCGCTCAGGACGAGGAGACCATCTGCGTCGGTCTGCGCGTCGAGACGGATGGTGTCGTCCTCGTAGCGCGTCATCGTAGCCGTGTCGCGCGAAGCGTCGACCGGTTCCGCCAGCGACGGCAGATCGCCTTCCAGCAGCGCCGTCGTGCGAGGATCGAACCCACCCAACAGCAGAAGGTCCAGCGACTCGTCCCGGTCGACCTCGACCGCATCATGGACGATCCAGGCGCGCGGCAACGCCGAGGGCCGCTCCAGGACGCGCACCGACTCGTTGCGGAAGACCTCGCGCGTCGTCGCCACGAGGTAGGAGAGGTCTGGTCGCGGCCTGCCCGGCGGTGCGGCGTTGGGGATGACGACGTAGCGGACGTTGAGGATGTCGAGCAACGCCGAACGAACACCGCTTGGGAGGATGTTGGCGTCGTGGTAGTCCTGCTTGACGCCTCCATTGATCGCCTGGATCACGTCGACATACCGCGCAAGCTGGATCGGGTTGTAGCCCTGGATGTCCTGCAAACCGAGTCGCATCGCCCGAGCGCTGACGAGGAGACGCTCGACGTCCGAATCGAGGCGGCGCCCGTGGTAGGTGAGCCCCTCGCGGTCTGCCGTCCTGAGCCCGACGCCGTCGTAGCCGAAGTATCGGAACGGCTGGCCCGTGCGAGCCTGCGCCTGAAGGTATTCGCCCGCCCCGCTGGCGTCGGTTGTACCGGCGAGGCGCGCCATGCTGGCTGCCAGTGATGGGCCTGCACCCGGCCGGTCGATCGTTTCGACCAGATACCGACCGGTCGGGTCCCAAAAAACGAGCGCCAGGAGCACGACCCCCGCGATCGTCCCGAATGGCACCGTGATTGGCAGTCGCGTCCGCAGCCGGGGTTGTGACAGCACCGCGACGAGAGCGAGCAGACCGGAAGCCACTGCGGCAATCCAAACCGTCCGATCGTAGACCGGGACCGCTCCGGACGCGTCGCGAACCGAAAGCACCACAAGGAGCGGCGCCACTGCCGCGACTATGGCCCAGGGACGGTGGGCTCGTTGCGTCCAGGACGCGACCGTCGCTCCGGCGAGGATGGCCGGTCCGATCCAGAGGAGCCCGACGATCCGGTAGGCCGAGTGCTCGTGGAGCGACTGGTACTCCGGCAGCAGGTAGAACAGCCGGTGGACCGGCGTCGTCTTCAGCGTCAGCGTCAGCACCACGACGGTGAGCGCGGCAAAGTAGGGCACGGCGAAGCGACGGCGAGCGACCAGCAGAGCCAGGAGTGCCAGGGCAAAGGTCGCGCCGCCCAGATAGAACTTGAGATTGCTGTTGGTGGCACTGAGGATGCGGCTGAGCATACCGATGACGTCCCAGGCCGGGGTCGCGCGTTCGGTGACCTCATCGTAGGCTCCACCGGCCAGGTTTGTCGCAGAGTTGACGTCGAGCCGAATCAGAACTCCGGCTGCGCCGAGCACAAAACCGAACCCGAAGATCCCGGCGCCGTGGAGAACGACCTTGCGGACCCGGTCCCTCCAGGCTTGCATTTCAGCTGGCGGCGAGACCAGCGTTCGATAGGCAAGGTAGCTGCCGACGGCGATCAACCCGTTGTAGGCGCCCTGACCGATCCACCCGGCCAGCATCTGACTGATCGCGAGCCCCGTCAGCCACCAGGCCAGACCGCGGCCGACCCACGTCCGCGCCCGCAGCCCGAGCTCGATCCCAAGCATCGCCAGCGGAATCCAGGGCGCGATCTGGGCGAGGATCGTGCAGCAGCTGGTGTTGTGCGTCATGAAGGGGCCGAACTCGAAAGCGGCACCGGCGACCAGGGCGGGTAAAACGCCCATCCCGAGGACGCGTGCGAGACCGTACGTGCTCAGTCCACCGATCACGAGGTGCATGATCGCGAAGACCTTCATCGCCGGGATCGGTGGGAGCAGGGTGAAACTGATCATCGCCGGGAGATACGCCCAGCCCGACTGGGGATCACCCGCGAAGGGCGTCCCGCTGAAGACGTGCGGATTCCAACCCGGGATGTCGAAGTTCCGTAGCGCCTCACCGAGGTGGGCGTACCAGGGCAGGTAGAAGGTGATGATGTCCACCCTGGCGACCCAGCGGTCGATCCGCCAGACGTTGTTCCAGGAGACGAGCGCCGTCAGCGCGACGATCACCGCGATCCCGAGCACGTCTCGCCAATGGCGGGTAAGCCACTCACCCTGCGTCGCGGCGTTCGCACGCCGTACCGCCACGACTCGTCGCCTGGCTTGGCTGATGACGCTCATGCGACGAGGTGGCCACTGCATCGACGAGCGGAGGCGACGGTGTAACGAGGGCGACGGAGAGATCCTCCACGTCGTTCAGGATGTCCAGTCAGAGGGACGGCCTCCCCCTGAACATCTTGAGCGCTAGCGACGCCCATCTCGTCGTCCCAACCGTCGTGTTGCAGGGAACCGTCCCTAGAGCCGTTCATCGTCGGTCCGTGGGTAGAGCTTCCGCATGGGCAGTCTCTCAAGTCGGCCCTGATCGTGCTTGCCCACCGCGTAGCTCGGCCACGACCTCGGCAAGCGTTTCGGGGCCGCCGACGTTGCCGGGAAAGACGACGTAAGGCAACTCCGGAAAGCGCGTCTCCGGACCGAGACGCCAGACTGGAACGCCGGGCCGGATCTGGCCGAGAACGACCGCCCGGCGAGCGCCAAGTGCCTGCGTTCCAACGTCGCTCGACGTAATCCCGCCCTTGCCGACGACGAATCCCGGTCGTCCTTCCACGCCGCCGGCGATCGTGACGAGTGCTGCCGAGACGGTCCGGCTGACCGCCAGTTGATCGCCACCGATCGCTATCTCGACCTTGCGTGAGGTGTAGATGACCGGTGTCACACCGGACCGAAGCGCCGTCTCGGCTTCCCGGAGGGCCCGTTCCACCTCGCGCTCACGCGCCGCCTCGCTTGCCAGCAACTCCGGCACGCCAACTTCGATCCCGGCCGTGCGTGGCAGCTCCAAAAGACGTGCCAGTTGCTCGCCGGAGCGTCGCACGTGCGACCCGACGACGATGAGACCAGGGAGATAGGGCGGTGCATTCGCGCCGAGGAGCTCGGCGCGTGTCAAGAGTGGCCGGGCCGGCATGCCGACGCGGGCCCGGACGAACGAGGCACCCGTCCGATACACGAACCGCTTGCCCGCCGCCTCAGCCCGGAGCAGACCGAGGGCAACGACCGAGAGGTCGGCATAGCTCGCCGCGTTGACGACGACGGGTTGACCACCTTCGACCGCAAGGAGCAGCTCCGCGATCCGGTTCGGCCCACCCGTCCGAATCTCAGCGAGCGGGAGGGAAACGACATCGCCGGCGCGGACCCGTCCGCCCGTCTTCTCCTCGACCCACTCCCGCAGGTTGGAGTGCGCATAGCCGAACGTCGCATCCCGCGCGAACTCCGACTCGGCGGCCGGGACCAGCCGGTCGCCATCGTGAACGTAGTGAATGTCGTCGATCGTGTAACGCCCGCCCTCGAAGAAGGCCGGACAGAGGAGCACGCCGTCCATGCCGCCGATCGCCGTCGCGATCGCATCCGTCTCCGCCGGGAAATGCCCGCGCAGCGTCGAATCGCTCCGGCTGGCGACGGCGAACCCGATCCCTGTCTCCCGCGAAGCGGCGGCCAGATTCCCGACGATCTCCGCGTTGAGGGCGACCGCCTCGGACGTCGGCAGGCTGCGCGAGTTGGTCAGGATGAAGAAGACCGGATTGGGCCGTTGCAGCTCCGCTACGAGGTCTGCCACCGACCAACGGGCAAGTACCGCCGTGTCGTGGACCGTCTGCACCCCCGTCGGGTCGTCGTCGAGCGCGACCACCTTCCGACTCGACGTGGCGACGGCGTCACGGACGTGCCGTTCCAGGTCGCCCGGGTATTCGGGTGGAAGTGCGTCGAGCAGAGTCACATCGGGCATGGGCAACACCCGTAGGGGCGCACGGCGGT
>JAXDKI010000157.1:0-24446 GCA_034667245.1 Thermomicrobiales bacterium
CGACATCGACTCGGCCGGCGGGATCGACGTCGCAGCGGGCGAGACCGGCTACGCGGTGCTCGATCTCGAGCCGGGCGAGTGGTATGTCGGGATCGGGGACACCAATCCGTTCACGCCGCTGACCGTGACCGGGGACGCGGCCGCGACGCCGGTGACGCTGCCCGACCCGCCGGCAGACGTCACCGTCGAACTGCGCGACCGCGTGGTCGACCTGCCCGACCAGATTCCGGCCGGCCGCACCGTGTGGCACGCCACGAACGTCGGCCATCAGCCGCACTTTCTGACGCTCGTCAAGACCGCCAAATTGCTCACCGTCGAGCAGGTGCAGACACTCGCGGGTTTGCCCGAGGGTGGCACCCCGCCGCCAGGCGTGCCCGACCCGGCCACCGTCGAGGTGCTCCCGGTCGAGCTGAGAAACCTGTCTCCCGGCCGGGAGGTCTGGGTCGAGCTGGACCTGGCGCCGGGCTATTACGCAGCGCTCTGTTCCATCGCCGATCCGGCGACCGGCCTGCCGCACGTCCTGCTCGGCGAGGTCGACGTCTTCACCGTGGGTGAGCCGGGGACGGCAACGGCGTAGCAATCGCGCCACCGCGCGCGACGGCGGGCTGGCGGCATCCCCAGCCCGCCGTCGCGCCGAGAGGCCTCCGGACGATCCAGGAGACCATCACGGGAGGAGAACTCCGTGACATCCGGGTCAACAGACGCAGCCACGAAGGCCTTCGAAAACAAGGAGATCGTCCGCCGCCTGATGGAGGACGTGCTGGGCCGGGGCCGGTTGCAGCTCTTGCCCGAGTTGGTCGCGGGCGACTACGTCGGGCACTTCGCGATCGGCGACCACTACGGCCCCGAGGGCGTCCGGATCGAGGTCGTGGCCTACCGAACGGCATTCCCGGACCTGGTGGTGACGCTGGACGACCTCCTCGCCGACGGCGACAAGGTGATCCGGCGGTTCACGGTGCGGGGTATCCACCGCGGACCGTTCCTCACCGCAGCGGCGAGTGGCCGGCCGGTGGTGCTGCGCGGCATTGGGATCGATCGCATGGTAAGGGGCCGGCTGGTGGAGAGCTGGGTCCAGGTCGACGGCCTCCCCGGCATGAAGTGACGACTCGCCGCGAACAGTCTGGAGGATGAGTCAGTGTTTCGGGGCGATGACGACGGAACCCGGGCGCCGACGCGCAACGTTCTGCTTGTCTATCACCTCGGTTGGTGAATCACGGGGCTCACCCGGCTCACGCTACGGTGACGAACTTGCTTCCTGCCTGATCGCGAAGGCGAGGGTGACCTGGAGGACGGCGACCACCTCCGGCGCGGCCTGGGGGTCGAACGCCGGCACCGTCAGCCCGACGGAGCCGGGTGTCCACCAGGCATCAACGTTCGTCCCGCGGACGGGGGCGCAGTCGCGCGCGGCTTCCGGATCCGTGGGTGCCGTCTCGCTTGAGACCACTAGCGAGCCGAGCGCCACCCCCAGGACCCTGGCTTGCGCCTCGGCACGGTTGCGGGCGTCGGTCGCGGCGGCGGTTCTCGCCTGCTCGTGCAAAGGTCGGCAATCGGCGACGCCGTATCCGACGCCCACGTCTTGGACCGTCAGTTCCTGCTTACCCGCCGCTTCGCCGGCCGCGTTGACGATCGCGTTGAGGGCGTCGAGGTTCGGACGGTCGACGGTCACCTCGACGCGGACGGCCGAGCATTGCGCGCTGTTGCTGCAGACGCTGATCAACGATGGGCTCGATACGACTTCGATCGCGCCTTCCGGCATGCCGAGCGTCAGGATGGCATCGATCACGGGCGCGATCGAGCCGGCGGTGCCGTTCGCCGCCGGCGCTGGGGTGTCCGCGGCGAATGCTTGCGAGAACGGTGCCGCGCGCACGATCAAGAGCTGGATGATCGCCTGTTCAGCAGGGGCGGTGGCAGCACCGGAGCCGGTGACGACGATGCTCGGCTGGGTGGGGAAGTCCTTTCCCCCCGGCGCGATGTTGGCCAGGTAGACCGTCTGCCCGCCGCTGGCGAACGCCTCGGAGAGGAGGGCGAGGCCGGCGATCGCCAGGGCCACGACGACCGCCCCGGCCAGGAACGGGCGGAGGGAGATCCGGGACGCCGGCTGTGCTTCGGGCATGGTCCGCATGGCTGCTCCTGGTTTCAAGACGGCGGCAGGGGTGCGCCGGCGCGGTCTGGCTAGGGTGTTGGTGTCGCCGGGTCGGGCGGTCCGGGATCGGCGATCACCTCGATCTCCTTCACCGGCACGCCGTCGCTCCAGTACCCCATGAAACGCAGCTCGGGGGTGTCGCCGAACGCGTAGTGGCAGTCCTGCTCGGCGAAGGTGCAGGACAGTAGGGCATCGCCGAGCTTCCAGGTGCCATACCAGTCGAGGGCGTTGACCGTTCCGTAGTCGCCCGTCGCCGGCAGCTGGTGGTTGGCGATCAGGGCCGGCATGCCCCGGGTATCGCTCACCAGGTGGACGAAGGCGCGGCGATCGGCCGGGACGGTGGTGAGTGCCGCCCAGATACGTCGCGCGCCGTGGTCGCTCCACCCGTAGTCATCGTCATCGACGAGGACGACCACGCGGGTCGAGGCCGGGATCACGCTCAAGTCCGGCGGAGTCCCCGGGTCGTACGCCACGGTGCTGAAGATCGCCTGGGGGACAGGCAACCCCTCGGCCGCGGCGGAGTTCGCGTAGATGGGCGCGTTCCATCCGCCGAACGAATAGCCGATCACCGCGAATCGCGACCAGTCGGCCTGGACGTGGCTGCCGGTCCCGAGCTCGGCGGTGGCGGCTCGCATCGCCGCGACGGTGTCCTCCTGGGCGCGATCTGGCTGGACGACGGGGTAGATCACGATCGCGCCCCGTTGGGTGAGGTGGTCGAGCCAGGCCTGGACGTCGAGGGGGGGATTGCCATAGGACAGGTCGCCGTCGCGGACACAGCACCCCCCGAGGAAGAGGACGACCGGCATGGGTCCCGCGGTCGCCAGCCGGGTGCCGGGGTGGGGATCGGCCGGCTCGTAGAGCCAGTACCCCAGTTTCTCCGGTCCGTGGTGCGTGGCGACGACGCGGTCGAAGGCGACCTCGGCGCCGCCCGGTCCCGTCGCCGGCTGCAGTGGCCCCCGTCGCCCGGCCCCGCCGACCTGCGCGATCACGAGGACGTAGGCTTCCAGTGGGTTTGCGCCGCTGTTCTTGACCGAGCCGTCGGCCGCGCGTTCGACCGGACCGGCACCGCCCGCATCGGCAACGAGTTGGTATCGACCTTCCTCGGGTGCGAGCACCATCGCTCCGGGTGCGATCGTGCTCAGCCCGAGGGCGATCGAGGCACGCCCCGTCGGCAGCGTTGTCAGGCCGGTCTCCTCGGCCAACAGCTCGACGTCGAGGTTGGTCGGGAGGCTGGGCGAGTCGCCGGAAGTGATCCGAACGTCGAGGATCACGGCCGGCTCGCTTCCCTCGTTGCGCAGGGCGTGCATGGTCCAGATCGGAACCGGGGCCGCATCGCCGGGATTGAGCAGGATGTCGGTCGTGGGCGAGCGGGCAGGGGTCGGCGTGGGCGCCGGCGTCGGCGTCGCGGTTGGGCCGGGACCCTGTTGGGCCGCGGCGCGGATGACCTCCACATCGCCGCTGGCGTGGAAGGCGAGGGTGCCCGCTTCGACGAACACGAGACGGGGTCCGGGGAGCGTGACCGCCTCATCGCCGGCGCCGGGGGTGAAAATGATGCGCGAGATCGTGACGGTGTGAGGTGCCAGACCCAGGTCGTCGACCGGCGACTGAAACAGCGATGCTACCACCGCCACCTCCGAAGGTGCGGTCTCCGCACCCACACCGGCTGATGCCGAGAGCAGGAGGGTAAGCGCGAGGATGAGGCGAGAAGACGCGAGAAAGCGGGCGGTCATGGCCAATTCCTTCCACTGGCTATCTGACAGGATGGTGCCATGACGACAGGGCGCCGCTTCCCGTCTGCGGTTCCTCGTGGCCTGCCTGAGACGATCGGCACGCCCGGGATGGCAGGGCCGATCGTCGCGGGGGAGCATCGTCGCGCTATGTCACCGTGACCGTGCCGACCATCCCGTGCTCGTCGTCGAGACTGCCGGAGTGGAAGGCGCAGTAGTAGCGGTACGCCCCGGGGGCGGTGAAGGTCAACTCGTAGGTCGCGGTCCGTGGAAACTCGTCGTCGAACTCCGCCAGCTCCGGGCCGAAGGCGCCGGAGCCGGTGAGGGAGGTGCCGTCGTAGGTGTCGCCCCCGGCCGGGAAGAACATGATCGGATTGAACACCAGCGTCGGCGGGCCGGCCTCCTGGGGCTCGACGAGGATGAACTCAGGCGGATCCTCGTTGCCCAGGAAGGTGACGGTGTGGGGCTCGTGCATCGAAAGGTTGGTCCAGCGCACGGTGTCGCCGAGTGAGATCGCTACCTCGCGTGGCAGGAACTGGAGCACTTCGGCACCGGCGTGGCTCTCGACACCCACGGCGACCTCGTGCACCGCGCCGGCGTCCCCGGTCGCAGGCGTGGCCGCGCCCTGTTGGGCGATCAGCGCCCGCCCCTCCTTCAGCATCGCCTCGGCCTGCTCGGTGCCCAGCTGGTCGTAGGCGGCTTGGTCCATGGGCGGCGCGGTGCCCGCCTCCTGGACGATCACCTTCGCCTTCATCTGGGGGTGCACGAGGCACAGGTAGTCGTCGGGGCTCCGCCGTTGGGGTCGGCGGCGGCGGGGTGGCGGTCGCACCGCCGTGGCCGCCGTGGCTGCCGTGTCCGGTGCCGCTTGAGCCGGTGGCCCCTTCCGGGTCGAAGAAGGCGGCGGCAGGTCCGGTCGGCACCGCCCCGTCGTACTGGACCAGGGTCATCATGCCGTTGGCCATGTGGTGCTCCATGTGGCAGTGGAGCGTCCAGACACCCGGGTTGTCGCCGACGAACGCCAGGTCGTAACGCTCGGCCGGGCCGACGAGCACGGTGTCTTTCGTCAGCTGGGCCGCCTCCGGCACGGGGTTGCCGTCGGTGGCGACGATCGTGAAGGAGTGGCCGTGGAGGTGGATGGCGTGGGGCAGGTGGCCGGCATTGATGAACCGGAGCAAGACCCGCTCGCCTTCAGCCAGCTTCACCCGCGGGATAGCGTCGTGGGCGTGACCGTTGATCAGGAAGAGGTCGCTGCCCAGCTCGCCGCCGCGCAGCAGCCGGTCTCTTGGGCCTCGCTGGGCCGTTCCGGACGCCACCGCGGGGGTCAGCTCCAGATCACACTCCTGGAGAATGTAGGTGTACTCGCGGTCGTAGGCCCGGGTCGGGACGCGCGGCTCGATGATGAGCGGACCGTACAGGCCGAGCGGCACTTGCAGCGCCGGGTCGGCGTGGGAGTGGTACCAGCGGGTGCCGGCCGGTGTGGCGACGAAGTCGTAGACGAATTCGGTGCCGGGTTCGACCGGGGCCTGGTTGAGCCCGGCCGGGCCGTCCATCGCCGGGGGCACGTTGACGCCGTGCCAGTGGATGGTGGTCGGCACCGGGAGTTGGTTGCGCAGCGTCACGCGGACGCGGTCGCCCTCGGTCACCCGCAACTCCGGGCCGGGCACCTGCCCGTCGTAGCCCCAGGCCCGGACGGTCGTGCCGGGCATGATCTCCCAGTCGAACTCGCCGGCGGTCAGCACGATGTCGCGGACCGCGGCGTCGGCTGGGGGAGCTGAGGCGGGCGAAGATGTCGGGGTCGGGGTCGACTCAGCGACCGCAGAGGTAGCGCCCGCGGCCGTTGCCAAGCCGGCGGCGAGACCGCCCAGCCGGCCGAGCGCGGCGCGGCGCGAGACCGCCGAGCCGAGTGTCGCGAGCAGGAGATCGGGACGGCGTGGCAACATGCGTGCTCCAGGCGAAGAAGGAACCGGGGTGCCACGACGGCCACCGGTCTCGTTGCGTACGAATTGGGTCCGCCCGGGCATGGTGCGACGACGTTCGCCCACGAGATACCCGACCGGCGATTCGCCGCGGTTGGTGCATTGCGGGGACCGAAGTCGATCCCTGCCGGAGCCGGACGTCGTCATCATGCGTCCGCCCGCCCACCCGGCGCATCGGCCGATCGGCCGAATTTCCTGCCAGGTTGGCCCGGCGACGACTCGTCTGGCCGGGCCCGGCCTGTCCGGTGTCCGGTCCGGAGTCCTTTTGTTCCTGGGACAAGGAGCAACCGTGGGCTCTGGGTCCCGCATCGGTGGGGACGAAGTCTCGCGGCGGTTACCCGAGTCTCAGACCATCGGACAACACACCGCTCTGGAGAGCACATCCAGCGGCCAATTTCCTTGCCGGGATGGCTCGCCTTCGTTGCGGGGCGTCAGATGAGCCCGTGGCGGACCGCATAGGTGGCGGCGGCGGTGCGCGTCGGCATGTCCAGCTTGGCGAGGATGCTCGCGACGTGCGCGCGCACCGTGCGGACGCCGACGAACAGTGTCTCCGCGATCTCCCCATTGGATCGCCCCTCGACGAGGAGGCGGAGCACCTCCCGCTCGCGGGCGGTCAGTTCCTTGATGCCTGGTACGGACCATTGCCGCCCGGCCGCACCGGTCGGCACGTTGGATGCGGCGACCGTGGCGGCCACGGCGACGGCCTCGCGTAGAGGCAGCGCCCGGCCAGCGGTGCGCAGTTCGGCGAATCGCTCCTCGCCGAGAGAGGCGTACGCCGCCGCGACTGCCCGATCGTGGTTGGCACGGTCGGACGGGGGAATAGGGGCACCCACCTCGTCGATGCGGACATCGACGGCGCCGATGAGTGTCGCCCCTTGTTCCGACTGACCGTGCGCGGTAGCGATCACGGCCAGGCCGGCGAGTGCCCGAACCACCGACCGCCGATCGTCAACGCCTGTCCACTGCGGGAAGATGGGGGCCTCGTCGTCGGCGACGTTCGCCCGGACGGGCGACCAGCGCGCGTCGATGCCCGCCCAGATCTGGAGCCCCTCCTGGTAGGCCAGCGCCGCAGCATGGTCGTCCCCTCGGTCGACTGCCAGCCGCGCCAGGCGGCTGATCACGCTGGCGGCGCCCGAGGGGTGACCCAACCCGCGAAACAGGGCGAGTGCCTCCTCGGCGCGGCGGGCGCACTCCTCGGCGTCGCCGAGCCCGTAGGCGACCTCGCCCAGCGCCATGAGGGCCATCGCCGCGTTCGACGGCGAGCGCAGTTCCCGCCAGAGGCCGAGGGCCTCCTCCATCAGCGGTCCCGCGCGATCCCAACGGCGACGGACGACCTCGACCAAACCGAGCATGTGGATCGAGAGCGCGGTGAGTTCGGTATCGCCGATGTGTTCGGCGATGGCATGGGCGCGTTGGGCCAGGGGCACGGCGGGCTCATTATCGCCCTGGGACCACAGGACGAGGCTAAGACCGGCGAGAGCGCGGCCCCACCAGAGGGTCAGTGTCTCGGGGGTGTTTGCCAGTGCCCACTCCAGCCATCGTCGGCCCTCGCGCAAATGCCCGCGGTGGTGCCAGAAGATGGCGAGCGCGCCGGCCAGCCGGAGAACTCCTTCGGCGTCACCGATGTCTGCGAACTGAACGAGTGCCGCCCGGAGGTTTGGATGATCGGCCTCGATGCGCCAGAGGCGATCGTCGACTCGTTCGCCTGGCTCAACCCGGTTCGGGTCGAGCCGCTCGTCCCACGCCCCGAAGTAGGCGGCGTGGGCGTTCCGCGCTGCTTGCCCCTCGCCTGCCTCTTCGAGTCGCTCCAGCCCGTACTCGCGGATGGTCTCCAGCATGAGGTAGCGGAGGTCTCCACTCGGGCCTTGATCCCGCCGCAGGAGGCTGTTGTCCACCAGTGCGGCGACGCCGTCGAGGACGGAGACGGCGAGGGACAGCGGGCCGACCGCATCAGAGTCCGAGCCACTTCGGGCTGCCTGCTGCCCGCTGCCGTCCGCCCACTGCGGTCCGCAGACCGCCTCCGCCGCCTCGAGCGAGAAGCCGCCGACGAAGACGGCCAACCGTCGGAAGAGCGCCTGCTCCTCGGGCGTCAAGAGGTCGTAGCTCCAGGCGACCGCGTTCCTTACGGTCTGGTGGCGGGCGGGCAGGTCCCGCCCGCCTCCGGTCAACAGTGGCAGCCGCTGTTCCAACTTCGCGAGGAGTAGGGGCGGCGGAAGCACCTTGGCCCGCACGGCCGCGAGCTCGATGGCCAAAGGCAGCCCGTCGAGGCGGCCGCAGATCGCGGCGATGGTCGGGCCGTGCTCCGGCGTCAGGGCAAACTCCGGCAGTACAGCTTGCGCGCGTGCGACGAAGAGGCGCACTGCTGGCGGCGGTGCGCGCAGATTTGGTGATACCTCTTCCAGCTCGGTCCATCCCAAGGGCGGTACCGCGTATTCGTGCTCCCCCGACACGCGGAGTCGTACGCGGCTGGTCGCCAGAACCGTTAGGCGCGGGCAGGCACTGAGCAGGGTGGCGATGACTGGCGCCGCCTCGATCACGTGCTCGAAGTTGTCGAGGAGGAGCAGCAGGTGCCGGTCGCCGAGGAACGTCGCGAGCCGAGCAGCCAGTGGTTCCTCGCTCCGCTCCCGGATGCCTAGGGTCTGGGCAATGGCCTGGGCGACGAGCTCGAAATCGCGGATCGGAGCGAGACCGACGAACCGTATGCCGTCGGTGAACTCGTCGCGGAGCTCTGCTGCCACTTCCAGGGCCAGCCGCGTTTTTCCGACGCCACCAGGACCGGTCAGGGACACGAGCGGCACGTCCTCGCGGAGGAGCAGGGCGCGGACGGCGACGAGATCGCGCTCCCGTCCGATCAGCGACGAGCGCGGGCGGGGGACCGCCGGCGCAGCATCTTGTTCTGGGAACGGGACCAGCCGGGGAAAGTCGCGGAGCGGCGGGGTCGTGAGGAGGACGGGGATGCCGCTACGGTCCCGGTAGCGCGCGAGGTTCGCCGGCGCGATCCGGTAGATGCCGGCGCGTTTGGCGGCCACGAGCTCGCCGCGTGCGATGGCGCGGCGAATCGTGCGTTCGTTAACGCCCAGTTGCGCCGCCGCCTCGCGGGCGGAGAGTTGGCTGGCGGATCCGGAACCCTGTCCGGTGTCCGGTGTCTGGTCTGACGCGCGTTCGTCCATGCTAGCGGAAGCATCGCCCAGATTTGAGGCAGGCACAAGCGGGAGGGGATGGACGAGGACCCGCGACGATGGGCACCGGCTGGGCCGGCGTGCGCGGCTCTGTTGGCCCCCTGCTTGCGGACGGTTCGTCACGTGGAGGAGCGCGGGATGAACCGTCACGCCTGGAGGCGAAAAAGGAGACCAAGGAGGGGGGCGGCGAGCACGCACGAGTGGAGTCGTTGCCGATGGCCGCGACACCGTGTCTTCCTGGGCATCGTCTGTCTGATCGGTGCCCTGCTCCTCGGAGAGGGAGCCAGGGCGCAGGACGGGCAGGGAGGAGCCGTCTATGTGGTGGCGATCAGCGGTGAGATCGACCTCGGCCTGGCGCCGTACCTCGATCGCGTCCTGGGCGAGGCGGCGGAGGCGGACGCCGCAGCCGTCCTGCTGGAGATCGACACCCCCGGCGGGCGCCTCGACGCGGTTCTCCAGATGCGCGATGCGCTGCTCGGCAGTGACGTTCGCACGATCGCCTTCGTCGACCGAACCGCCTTCTCCGCCGGTGCCCTGATCGCAATCGCGTGCGAGTCGATCTTCATGGCGCCCGGCGCGGTGATGGGCGCCGCCACCCCGGTGGACGCCGGTTCGGGCGACACGGCGAGCGAGAAGGTCGTCTCGGCGGTACGGAGCACCTTCCGGACGACGGCGGAGACGCGGGGGCGTGATCCGCGGGTGGCCGAGGCGATGGTCGATCCCGACGTCGCGATCGACGGCCTCGTCGAACAGGGCAAGCTGCTGACGCTGACGACGACCGAGGCCCAGGCGTGGGGATATGCCGACGGCGTGGCGAACAACCGCGCGGAACTGCTGAGTGCGGCCGGGCTCGGCGGTGCTCGGGTCGTCGAGACGTCGCCCGGTGTCGCGGAGGAAGCTGTTCGGTTCCTCACCAACCCGGTCGTCGCCTCGCTGCTGTTCACGCTCGGCATGCTGATGATCGTCGGTGACTTCCTCGTTGAGGGGGTCGGCGTGCCGGCGCTGATCGGCGTGGTGATGATCGCCGCCTTCTTCTGGGGCCACCAACTCGCCGGCTTGTCGGGGTGGGAGGACATTGCCCTCGTCGTGCTCGGGCTCGCGCTGATCGCGGTGGAGTTGTTCGTCGTCCCCGGCTTCGGCGTGGCCGGGGTCCTCGGTATCGCCGCGCTGCTCGGCGGGATGTTCCTGGCGATGCTGGGGCGCGACATCCGGACGCCGGAGCAAATCGAGCGCGCCGGGTTCGCGGTGATGGCGACCCTCGTCCTCTTCCTGCTCGGACTGACCGCACTGCTGGTCCTCATCCCTCGCACCACACGCTTGGGGGGCCTCGTCCTCCGGTCGCAGGTCGGGGGCACATCGGCAGCCATGGCGCGAAAGCCGGGTGGGTGGCTCCGCCTGTTCGGCGGGGGTGCGCCATTGGCAAGCGATCGCCTGCCGACAGTGCCCGCCTCGCCGCCGGCCGTTCGGTCACTGACCGGCGCGACCGGCCTGGCCGTGACCGATCTCCGTCCTAGCGGCGCGGCCGAGGTCGGCGGGCACCGGGTTGACGTTGTGACCGAGGGCGAGTTCGTCCGCGCCGGCGAGCAGATCGTGATCGTCCGCGACGAGGGGTACCGGCGCGTCGTCCGGCGCGTCACGCGGTGATGGTGCGGTAGGTGCCGTCGGCAACAGGTTGCCGAGAGAGGAGATCCGATGGATTCTGGAACGATCACCCTGGCGGTTATCGTCGCTGTGTTCCTGGTGCTGCTGCTCTTCTTCCTCTACTTCGTGCCCTTGGGGCTCTGGATCACCGCGCTCTTCTCGGGGGTGCGGGTGAGCATCGGTACGTTGGTGGGGATGCGGCTGCGGAAGGTCAGCCCGGCCGACATCGTCCGTCCCTACATCAGCGCCTCGAAGGCGGGGCTGGATCTCGACGTCGGCCAGATGGAGGCGCATCACCTGGCCGGCGGTAACGTCGGACGGGTGGTGACGGCGCTGATCTCGGCCGACCGGGCGAACATCGACCTCCCCTGGCAGCGGGCCACCGCGATCGACCTCGCCGGCCGCGACGTGCTGGAGGCCGTCCAGGTGAGCGTCAATCCGAAGGTGATCCAGACGCCGCGGGTGGCCGCGGTCGCCAAGGACGGGATCCAGGTGATCGCGGTGGCACGGGTGACGGTGCGGGCCAACATCGATCGCCTCGTCGGCGGCGCCGGGGAGGAGACGATCATCGCCCGCGTCGGCGAGGGGACGGTCTCCTCGATCGGCTCGGCGGCCAGTCACAAGGCGGTGCTGGAGAACCCGGACCAGATCTCGCGGTTGGTGCTGGAGCGGGGGCTCGACTCCGGCACGGCGTACGAGATCCTCTCGATCGACATCGCTGACGTCGACGTCGGCCGCAACATCGGGGCGGAACTGCAGACTGACCAGGCGGAGGCCGACAAGCGGATCGCCCAGGCGAAGGCGGAGGAGCGGCGGGCGATGGCGGTGGCGCAGGAGCAGGAGATGCGGGCGCGGGTCGTCGAAGCCGAGGCGGAGGTGCCGCTGGCAATGGCCGAGGCGTTCCGCGGCGGGCGGCTCGGGGTGATGGACTATTACAGGATGGAGAACGTCCAGGCCGACACGCAGATGCGCAACTCGCTCGCCCGGGAGACCGGTGGAGCTGACGCGCCCGGCGCGGGCCGGTCGGGAGGATGACCGTGATGTTGCGCCGCACGTATGACAGTCCGCCCGAGTCCACGCACGAGACGATCCCAACGGGAGACGTGCCAGCTTCACTCCGACGACCAGTCGACCGCTCGGGTCCGGCGCCTAGATCCGACGATCCTCCCCCGCACTCGGGGCGACGGTCAGCGTCAGGAGCGACATCGGTGGCAATTCGGAGAACGACCCGGTCGGCCGTTGTGGCCATGTTGTCCTCGGCGGCAAGCATCCGGCAGGCGATCCTCCTGCAGGAAATCCTCGGTCCGCCGAAGGGTCTGTCGGGCTTTGGCGGAGGGAGGCAGGACGGCTCGCGGTGACCAGCCTAGGACGAGGGCGATGGACGACCGTGACGGAGTGGCGCGTCGCGTGGACCCGGCGCGCGCGCCGGGTGGCCGGCTATGCCGAGGGCGTGGTTGTCGCCGCCGCCCTTGCGGTGATTGGGGGCTGTCTGGTCGTCCTCGGGGTGCTGGCCTTCGATCCGGAGCGCGGTGAAGCCTGGACGAGCGGGCTGCGCCCGGTCCAGTACTTCCGGGAGCTCGAGGCGGAGTTGCTCGACGACTACGAGGGGGTCTTCGCCGTCGCCCACAACTCGGGTGACCGCGTTGACGCGACGCTGGAGGCCATTGGCTACGGCGCAGATGTTATCGAGGTCGACGTCGTCTCCCTCGACGGCCAACTCTACGGGGCCCACGGCATGCCGGTGCCGTGGATCGGGGGCGCCGTCTTTCGCGCGCCGCTGCTGGCGCGGATCTGGATCGCGTCCGCAGGAGCGGGGGCGATCAAGCTCGACCTGAAAGAGCGGTCGCCGGCGTTCCAGGAGTTGGTCCTGCAGTTTCTGGCCGACCGCCGGGGGCAGCGCCGGGTCATTGTCGTCTCGGACGATCCCGGGGTCCTCCGCCGCTTCGCCGAACGGGAGCCGGACGTCCTCCGCTTCCTTGGCATCGGCAGCGCCGATCGTCTCCGCCTGCTCGACGGGGACCCGGCGTTTGCGGCGCTTGTCGACGGGGTCTCGATCCGACAGACCCTGGTCGACGAGGAGCGCGCGGCCTGGCTGGAGGAGCGGGGCCTGCTGACGCTCGCGTGGACCGTCAACGACCTTGAACGCGTCAACGAGTTGGTCCGTCTCGGGGTAGACGGCATCACGACCGACAACCTGGCGATCATGCAACTGCTGGGGGGACGGCAGCGCGGGAACCACCCACTCGACAGCCTCCGACCGATGCCACCCCCGGCCACGGAGCCCATCCCCGTTCCTGGCGAGGAGGGCGTGCTCGCCGCCGTCAGCGCAGCAGGCGCGACAGGACCAGGCCGAGGAGGAACCCGATGGCGGCGGCGCCCAGGATCGCCCAGGAGAGCCGGAGCTCGCCTTGCCATCCGATCAGCCGCACTTCGACGTGGACATAGTTGGCGGCGGCGGCGAACGTGAGCGCGGCCAATGCGCCGGCGGCGAGTACGAGCAAGCCCGTCCACCGGCGTCGCCACCGCAACCGGCGCGGCGGGTCTGGAGCGGCGGCAGGAGGATCGACGTCGACGCTGGCCGGTGAATTGGTTTGGGCGTTGGGTGTCATGGCGCGTCAGTGTACCGGGCGCCGGGAAAGTCGACAGGTCGTTACGGGTCCTGGTGACCGGGAACCCAACCGGTGAGGGTCAGGTCTCGCGCGAAGAGGCATTGGCGCCCGGTGATCGAAGATCAGCGGGTTGGTGATCGACCGAGCGATCAGGGTGTTTGAGGCGGAGCCCAATCGTCCCTCTCCGATCCGTTACCACCGGACCTGGACGATCAACGGGTGCCGTCGTCGTGCCAGTGTCTGTGCCGACCAGCGATGTGCCTGACCGATGAGGTGCGCCTGGACGAGCATGGCGAAGGGCCAGAACAGTGCGGTTGCGATCAGGAGTGCCGGGAGTTGCCATGACGTGGGGAGCGGGAGGAGCCAGGCGAGCGTCGACGGCATCTGCTCGATGGTGAAACCGATGAGCGCGGCGGCGATCCAGATGGTCGGTTCGGCGCGCAGATGCGACCAGATTGCGGCGATGTCGAGTCCGGACCAGGCCGAGCCAGTGACCGCGTAGCGAGTCAGGCAAAGGGCGCTCAGGAGGGCCATGATCGTCGTTGTCAGGAGAACGGTCGGCCCGTGCAGCGCACTCACCAAGGCAGGGGACGGCGCCATCGACTCTGCGGTGGAAGTGGCACCGGAATCGCCGGCACTGAGTGTCCAGAGCGGCAGTGTGAGCAGCCCGGCGGCGAGACCGCAGACGATCGTCAGGAGCTGGCACTTCAGGCCGATCATGAGGACGGTCGTGTCCCAGCGGCACTCGGGCAATCCCGATTCCTCGTCGTCGGTTGCAACCGTGCGAAGTATGTGGAGCGCGTACGCGAAGAGCACGAGTTGTCCGACGATCGGCACGCAGGCGATCGCCGCGGATTTCCCGAGCTTGGCGGGCCACCGCGGGTCGTCGAACACATAGGTCGTCGCGCGCCTGACATCCATCTCTGTCGACATCCTTCTTTCGACGCGATCCGCCGTTATCCTTGGCCAGCGTATCGACAACCAGGTGGGCCGTCATCAATGAAATGCGGGAGGATCGTCACGGTTCCCGATCGCCGGGAGGCGGACCGACGCGGCCAATTCGTCGTCGGGAGCCTTTCACCAATGGTTGCTTCCCGACGCAAACGGGGAGAGACGTGTCGGTTGGGAGTTGCCATTGACAGACGAGAGGCAGTTTGATATACCTCCAGACGTCTAGACCTCTATCTCGGGCCGCGATTTCGTGCGGCTACGGCCCGCACAGGCACGCTGAGGTGCTGGGCGCTCGGAGCGTCCTGCCGCGTGAGGAACGGAGGAAGTGCATGCAATCGGTTCACGAGGCGTTGCGCGGACAGACCAGTCGCCGGGGATTGTTCCAATTGGCCGCGGCCGGTGGCGGGGCGGCTCTCCTCGCCTCTCGCGCTGGGCAGGCACTCGGCCAGGACAAGGTCGAGTTGGAATTTTGGACGCCGGGCGGCTCGGGGCCGTTCTGTCAGGGTTTCGAGACCATCGCCCAGAACTATGAGACCCTCCACCCCAATGTGAACATCGGGGAAACGCAGTGCGGCACAGGTGAGCAGAATTTCAATGAGGTCTTGCTCGCACGGATTGCGGCCGGCAATCCGCCGGACGCGACGGTTCTCTGGACGTCGCCGGCCGCCCTCGCGGTCAGGAGCGCGCTGGAGCCTCTCGACGCACTGATGGCGACTTCGCAGTATTCGCAACTGGAGAACTGGCCGGCGGCGGTGTTGGCCAGTTGTCAATGGGAAGGGCAGACCTACGGCTTGCCGGCGACTGCCGGTACCTATGCCGCCATCTACAATCAGGAGTTGTTCGAGTCGAAGGGGATCCCCTCGGATCGGGCAAGTTTCCCGAAGACCTGGGACGAGTTGCGCCAGCTCTCGAAGGAGTTCACCGTCTGGAACGGAGATACGCTGGATTCGATGGGGGTCGTGCCGCGCCCGGCCGATGCCGTCGAGTTCGCCGTCCTGTCGGCGTGCAACGGTTCGCAGCTGTACGACACCGCCAACCAGAAGTACACGATCGACTCCGCGCAGAATGTCGAACTCATGGATTTCTTCGTCGCCTGGCTGGACGAGGAGTATCGCGGCGACTATCAGAAGGTCCTGGAGTCCGGGAACTGGTCGGAGATCATCGTCGACGGCAAACCGCCCGCGTTCCAAGAGGGCAAACTCGCCGTCGTGCGAACCGGTTTCTGGATCACCGGCGAGTTCTACGCCCACACCGAGCCGAAGTTCGAGCGGTGGGACGCGGCGCGATTCCCGATTGGGCCGAGCGGGACCGAATCGAAGTCGGGTTACTGGCCGAACTGGTTGGTGGTGCCGAAGGGGACGGACAACGCCGCGGAAGCGTTCTCCTATCTCGATTACATCGGTGGCGAGGGGATTAAGGTTTGGTTCAACAACATCCCGGACCTGCCGACGAACTCCAAGGTTCCGCTGCTCGTGCCGCAGGTTGCGGTCGACAAGCGCGGCGAGGAGTTCGGTAAAGACATCACCGAGTTCTTCCGCAGCCAGCTGGAGATCGCCACGCCGATGTGGACCTCGCCGGTGGTGGACTTCGCGAACGATCAGGTTTTCCGTGCGATTGAACAGATCATGTACAAGCGGTCCTCGCCGAAGGACGCCTTGGGGCAGGCCCAGCGGGCCAGTCAGGCCGAACTGGAGCGAGTGCTCGCGAGCGCCGGTTAGCGGCCCGCCCGGGCGCGGGCGGGCGTCACCCGACCTGGGTCCAAGGACCAGGAACCAGGGAGTCGATGCCATGCAATCGCCCCAGATGGCCGTTTCGAAGAGCAGTCCGATTCCGTTGTACTACCAACTCGCCGAGCGGTTGCGGGAGCGCATCCGCTCGGGCGAGCTGGCGGCGGGCGATCAGTTGCCCGCCGATCGCGAGCTGGCCGAGCAGGCTGGTATCAGCCGGATGACGGCGCGGCAGGCGATCGCCTACCTCGTGCGTGAGGGCACGCTGGTGGTGAAACCGGGGATCGGCACTTTTGTCGCCGAGCCGAAGCTGGCCTACGACGCGCTGCACCTTCTCGGCTTCACCGAGGAAACGATGCGGCACGGGGGCGCGGTCGCCTCGCGCGTGCTCGAGCAGGCGATGGTGACGCCGCCCGCGGTCGTCGCGGCGGCGCTGGAACTCGGGGAGGACGAGACGACGGTCAAGATCGTGCGGCTGCGATCCGCGGGCAAGACGCCGGTGCTGCTCGAGACCAGTTATGTCCCGGCGGCTGGCTGTCCGGGGCTGGAGGATGAGGATCTCGAAACGCAGTCGCTCTACCTGCTGCTCGACCTGCGGTTCGGCATCCGTCTGCAGCGGGCGCATCAGACGATCGAGGCGACGGTTGCCAACGAATACGAAAGCGGGCTGTTCGAGATCGCGGCCGGCACGCCGATGCTCCTGCTGGAGGGGGTGACGTACGCGGACGGCGACCGACCGGCGGAGTACTTCAAGGCCGTCTACCGCGCGGACCGGATCAAGTTCGAGCTGGAAAGTCGTCGCGACAGCGGGCAGCCGCACGGCGCCGCGGCGCCGCAGATGAGCGTGGTGTTGACGTAGAGGAGTTGTCGGTAGTCAGTTGTCGGTTGCGGGGATGATGCGACGGACAATTGGTAACAGGAGTCAGGAGGCGAACGAGTGGCTCGGCCCGTACGCGTCGGTGTGATCGGGAGTGGGAGTGTCTCGGGGAATTACGTGCCCCTCCTGCAGCGGTTGAACATTCCGCGGCAACGGGTCGAGATCGCGCTGATGTGCGACATCGACGAGCGGCTCCGGACGGCGGTGCAGGACCGGTTCGGCATCGAGAACTTCACGACGGACGCGCGCGAGGTGATCGGCTCGCCCGAGATCGATCTCGTATTGGTACTCACCTCGATGCCCGAACATTTCCGTCTCGCGCACGCGGCGCTCGAAGCGGGCAAGCACGTGCTCGTCGAGAAGCCGATGGCGATGACGCTGAAGGAAGGGGCCAAGCTCGTTGAGCTGGCCAAGCGGAGTCCCGGCTATCTGATCTGCGCGCCGCACGTCGTCCTCAGCCCGACGTACCAGGCGATGTGGCGGCGGGTCCACAACGGCGACATCGGCCGGATCTATTCGGCGCGGGGTTTCTACGGGTGGTCCGGTCCCTGGTGGGGTCCTTTCTTTTACCAGCCGGGGGGCGGCTCGATGTTCGATCTCGGCGTCTACAACGTCACGACGCTGACCGGTCTCCTCGGTCCCGCGAAGCGGGTGATGGCGATGAGCGGCGTCGCCATCCCCGAGCGCGTTGTGGACGGCAAGACGATGAAGGTCGAATCCGACGACAACGCGCACCTGCTGATCGACTTCGGCAACACGACCTACGCCGTGGTCACGACCGGTTTCACCATTCAGCGCTATCGCGTGCCCGGAATAGAACTCTATGGTTCGGAAGGTACGATCCAGATGATTGGCGAGGACTGGGCGCCGCGCGGATACGAGCTCTGGCAGAACAGCGCCGGTTGCTGGCAGGTCTATGACGACGATCCCTGGCACTGGGCGGATGGCGTCCGCCACATGATCGATTGCATCGAGCAGGGCACGCCGCCGGTGATCCGGCCTGAACACGCCTACCACGTGCTGGAGATCATGCTGGCGACGATGGAGTCGGGCCGCACCGGTCAGGCCGTCCCGATCAGGAGCACCTTCGATCCACCGCGATTCGACGAAGCGAAAGCCGATGTTACGCCTGCCCATCTCAAGCACGACCCAGGACGAGAAGAATGACCTATAAGTCCTCGCCGCGACCGACCTTTGACGGGCCGACGGCGATCCCTTACGCGAGCGTCACCCGCCATCTCTGGGGCGATGCGGATTCGGGCGAGGTCGCGGACTGGATCTACGTCTCCAGCGACAAGATCCATCAGCTGATCTTCGGTCTCCCGCCGGGGGGTGTCTTCCGCCATTCCGACGGCTACCGGACCGTCTTCGCCGCCGACGAGATCTACTACGTTCTGAGCGGCACGATGGTGCTGAACAACCCGGAAACGGGCGAGGTGCACCGGCTCTTCCCCGGCGAGGCGGCCTTCTTCCGGCGCGACACCTGGCACCACGCCTGGGCGTACGGCACGGAGGCGCTACGCGTGCTCGAACTCTTCGCGCCGCCGCCGTCGCAGGGGACATCGGGCGCTTACGCCCGGACCCGGCCGAATCTCACTGAGGTCCGCTATGCCCAGGACGAGTGGCTCGGTCGCTGGCCGATGGATCGGGAAGAGGCGCGGCGCGCCCAGACGATCCAGGTGGTGCGGGAATCGGACGTGCTCTGGCGGATGGAAGGCAAGGAACGCCAGGTGCTGGTCGGCATCCTGGCTTCGACCGAGCACCTGACGGTCGGTAAGATCCGGCTCCTGCCTGGTCAGCACACCGAGATCCAGACCCACGGCGGCGACGAGAGTCTCTACGTCCTCGACGGGACGTTGAACGTGCGACTGCGGGATGCGGACGGCCCGTGCTGGTTCGAGCTCGCGCCTGGCGACGGGTTTTACCTTCCCCAAGGTGCGGCTCATCAGTACTACAACATGACCGACCAGCCGGCGGAGTTCATTTTCGGCGTCGCGCCCACGTATCTGGCGGGTGAGGAGTAGGAACGGTTCGCGCCCGTGTTAAGTCAGCGTGCTCGTCGGCGCGGGAGGGCACAGGGCCCTCCCCTACACCATGCTCCGGTGGAGAAGGGGATGCCTCGCTCATGAACAGCTTGAGCCAAGCGAGGGACCTCTTCCCGTCCGGAGGGGCCGTCTCTTATGGCGGCGGACTGGCGATCGGACTCGACGTCGGCGGGACGAAGATCGCGGGCGGATTGGTCGACTTGGACGCGGGGAAGGTGCTTGCCAGGCGGACCATCCCGACCAACCCGCAACGAGGCGGCGGGGCGGTGCTGACCGACGTTATCGCGCTGGGTGAGGAGCTCAAGGCGGCGGCGGAAGCGGGCGGTGGCGCCGTCCACGGCATCGGCGTCGGGGTGGCTGAGCTGGTCGATCGGGAGGGACGGGTTCGTAGTTCCAACCTGATCGCCTGGGAAGGGCTGCCGGTCCAGGAGTGGCTTTCCGGGATCGCTCCGGCCGTCGTCGAATCGGACGTGAGGGCTGCCGCGCTGGCCGAGGCTCGCTACGGAGCCGGTCGCGACTTCGGTCTCTTCGTCTACGTCACGGTCGGGACCGGCATCAGCTCGTGTCTGGTCCAGGACGGCCGGCCGTTCAAAGGGGCGCGGGGAAACGCGCTGGTGATGGCCAGTTCGCCCTTGTCGGTTCCGTGCGACGCCTGCGGTGCGGTGACCCGTCATGTCTTGGAGGAGTACGCATCCGGCCCTGCAATCGTCGCCCGGTACCGGGAGCGTTCGGGGCTCCCGGTCGAGCGGGCGGAAGAGGTGATGGCCGCGGTTGCCGCCGGCGATCGGGTGGCCGACGAGGTGGCGGGGTCGGCGGGGGAGGCGCTGGGGAGCAGCGTCGGCTTCCTGGTGAACGTGCTTGATCCTGAGGCGGTGATCGTCGGCGGTGGCCTGGGGCTGGCAGGCGGTCTCTATTGGGAGTGTTTCGTCCGGTCGACGCGGGCGCATGTCTGGAGCGAGGAAACGCGTGACTTGCCGATCGTGCCCGCCGGTCTCGGTACCGACGCGGGGCTGATCGGGGCGGCCGTGGCGGCGGCCGATGCTGCGCGAGGAGGTAACGCGGGATGACAGCTGACCGGTTTGGAGAGGTTGGGCAGAGGCTGCGTGGTGTCGAGGACTCGGCGCGCCTGCTCAAGCGGCTCTATCTCGTCGAGCGGGAGACGATGCGGGCCCTGGGGGCCTGGCATCTGTCGGTCGCCGATTGGGATCTCAAGATCGCCGTGCCGCGGGACTGGTGGCAAGACTCGCTGCACGCCGACGCCCTGCGCAGCCGCGTCCTGGAGTTGCGCTATCCGAAGCGCGATGTCGACAGCGACCACGATCCGGCGCTCGTCGCCTTCCTGGAGACGCTGACGCGGGCGGAGACCGATGCCGAGTTTGCGCTCGGCGTCTACGGGGTGGTCAAACCGGCGCTCGTGGAGGCGTACCGCACCTATCTCGCCGGCGGTGACTCGCTGAACGACGCGCCGAGTTTTCACCACATCTCCCACATCCTGACCGACGAGCAAGCGCAACTCGACGAGATCGCGTCGGTGCTGGCCGCGCTTCCCGGGGAGGAGCACGAGGCTGCGCAGTCGTGGATGAGCTACCTGGAGGTGTCGCTCAGCTCGATCGGCGGGTTGCTCGGGGAGCGTCCAAAGAGCGCAGCGCCGAGCGACCATCCGTGTGCGGGACGTCCCGCTTACCGGATTCCGGAGCGGGCGGCGCGGGATCCGCGGTTCTTGCCGGCGGTTGTCGAGAGTCCACTCCGTCGTCCGCGGAATGCACGCGAGCAGCAGGTCTGGTACGCGATTGACCATGCGAACGAAGTTTGGGCGGCCGAGGTGCCCGGCGCGATGATGTGGCATTTCTCGGAGATGCCCTGGCAGTTCTACCTCGACGTCGCGCGCTGGGGTTGGGACGAGATGCGGCACGCGCTGATGGGTAAGCGGCGTCTGGATGCCTGGGGATTCGAAATGGGCGTCGATTACCCGATGGTGGGCGATCCCTATCACGCGATCCTCGAAAAGGGCGGCGATCTGCTCGATGTGATGGCGCTGCTCTACTACTTCGAGCGGATGGCGCCGCCGATCAAGCAACGCGACAAGGTGCGTTACGACGAGCTCGGCGACGTTGCGTCCGCTCAGGACACGGATTACGACTGGGCCGACGAGGCGATCCACCTGCGCTTCGGCTACACCTGGCTGAACCACATCCTCGGCGACGAGGCGAAGACGCGGCTGCAACCCCTCGTCGCGCGGGCCGGCGAGATGTGGGAGACGTGGCTGGCGGAGCGCTGGGAGCGGGGCGAGGACGGCTACGGGCCGTACATGAAACGGATCGAGGCGCGGATCGCCGCCGCCGAGGCCGAAGCCGCGGGTGTGCCGGCGTGACCGGAGCGGCGGTCCGCGTGACGCTGACCGACGGCGAGAGCTTCGAGGTGGAGCCTGGGGAGACGGTGCTGGGTGCGGCACTGCGAGCCGGGGTCGTGATTCCGTACTCGTGCCAAAGCGGTACGTGCAGGACGTGTTTCTCGCGCGTGGTGAGCGGGCGGATCGAACACGATCCAGACTACGCCGACGATCTGCTCATTGACGAGGACGAGGTCGCGGCCGGGTACCGGTTGCTCTGTTCGTCGTTGGCCCATACCGACAGCGTGATCGAGATCGGAGGCTAGGGTAGCGCCATGGCGACGATCGGCGGACGGCGGATGGGAATGACTCCGTTGAAATGGCGGGAAGCGCGGGCGGGTTACCTGTTCGTCTTGCCCTGGATCCTCGGTCTGCTGATCTTCACAGCGTACCCGGTGATCTACGCCTTTTACCTGTCGTTCACGGACTACAACGTCCTCGAGCCGCCGAAATGGGTCGGTCTCGAGAACTACGATCGGATGTTCACCCTCGATCCGTCGTTCTGGACGTCGGTGAAGAACAGTGCCTTCTACGCTGCGTTCTCGGTGCCCCTCCGCTTGTTGTTCGCGCTGGCGATCGCTTTGCTCCTCAATCTGGGAGCGCGTGGCATCGGTGTCTACCGGACGCTCTATTACCTGCCGACGCTGGTGCCGCCGGTCGTCAGCACGATCGTCTTCATCCTGCTGTTCGAATCGAGAAACGGACTGGTCAATATCGCCCTGGGGGCGGCCGGCCTGCCGACCCCCGGGTGGTTGATCGACCCCGACTGGTCGAAGCCGACCATCGTGATCATGAGTCTGTGGAGCGTCGGGATCGAGACGCTGATCTTTCTGGCCGGTCTGAAGGAGATCCCGCAGGATCTGCTCGACGCGGCCGCGGTCGACGGCGCCGGTCGGTGGAGTCGGTTCCGGAACATCACGATTCCGCTCCTGTCTCCGGTGATTCTTTTCAATCTCGTGATCGGGGTGATCTACTCGTTCCAGGTCTTCACGCAGGCGTTGGTCGTCGGCGGCACGATCGGCGAGCCGGTCGATTCGACGCTGATGTACATGGTCGTGATCTACCTGAACGCCTTCCGCTACTTCGCGATGGGCTACGCCTCGGCACTAGCGGTCGTGCTGTTCCTGGCGGTGCTCGCGATCACGCTCCTGATCTTTCGATCCGCCCGCATCTGGGTGTACTACGAAGAAGGAGCCAGCTGATGAAAGAGGTTGCGCGGCATCCCGGTTCGACGGTGCGGGAGGAGGGGCGGGAAGGCGAGGAGGCGGCGAGGCAGGGAACGATCCGGCTCCCTAGGTGGCGGCGGCGGGTGCCGGGGGTCGCGCGGCATGCGATGCTGATTGGCTTCTCGGTGGCGTTCATGCTGCCGTTTTTCTGGATGATCACCTCCGCGCTGAAGACCAACCAGGGCGTCTTTGCCCGGCCGGTGGAGTGGATTCCGAGTCCGGCGCACTGGGAGAACTTCGAGAAGGCGATCAACTATCCCGGTTTCCCCTTCTGGCGGATGCTCTGGAACAGCACGTTCTACGCGGGGGGTGTCACGATCGGGACGGTGCTGTCGTGCGCGGGGGTTGGGTATGGGTTCGCTCGCCTGCGCTTCCCGGGGCGGGATACACTCTTCGCGATTACGGTCTCGACGCTGATGGTGCCGGCGATCGTCACGTTTATCCCGACCTACGTACTCTTCAAAAAGCTGCATTTGCTCGGCACGTATGCCCCGCTGATCGGGCCGGCGTTTTTCGGGAACGCGTTTTTCATCTTCATGATGCGGCAGTTTTTCCGCGGGCTCCCGAAGGAATTGGAGGATGCGGCGCGGATCGACGGGGCGGGGGAGTTCAGGATCTTCTGGGAGATCATGCTGCCGTTGGTCAAGCCGGCGATGATGGTGGTCGCGGTCTTCCAGCTCCTGTACACGTGGCACGAGCTCTTCCAGCCGCTCGTCTACCTCTCCGATGCCAAGCAATATCCCCTCTCGATCGGGCTCTACGCGTTCCGCTCGATGCGGGTGGCGGAGTGGTCGTTGATCATGGCTGCGTCGACGCTGGTGACGCTTCCGCTGATCGTGGTGTTCTTGTTTACGCAGCGGTACTTCTTGCAGGGGGTGAGGATGACGGGGATCAAGGGGTAGCGGGCGGGGTGGGTTTCCTCTACTGACGTCACGGTCCTCGTACCCGGCATTGGACATGCCGGGCTAATCAACATCAGCCGGCTTCAGCCGGCTGATGAACGGTGACGAGTCGTTCTTAGCAAAGGCGCTGCGTGATGAGTTCGGCGGTGCCGATGGGACCCGGCCGCGTGCTCCCACTCGTCGCCGACCCGGTGAGGGTTCGTGCTGGCTGCCGTGATGGTCGTGGTCGCCCCATGCACTCTACCCCGCCCGCCACGCGCTCGACCTTCGGGCAGATGACGGCGACGGCGCGGGGCGGCGTCCGGTTGGCGATGGCGCGCCCGGTCGTCAAGGTGATCATCGCGATCAGCCTGGTGACCGGGCTTGCCGCCGAGGCGTGGGATCGCCTGTACATCCCCTCGGCGATCGACCGCTTCGACTTCCCGACCGTCTTCGGCGCGGCTGGTCCTGTGATCTGGTTCGGGCTCAGTGGGGTGGTCGGCACATTGCTCGGCCTCGCGGCATCGGGGCTCTTCAAGCGGACGCAGCCCGAAGCGCTCGGGGCCGGCAGCCCGGCACGGTTGCTGGCCGTCTGTTCGGCCATCCAGGTCGCGGCGGTCGCGGCGGTCGCGGTGTTCGCGGCGGTCGCGGTGTTCGCGCTGACTGGAACCAGCCGCGTAAGCAGCAGCCGGAACACGTTGTTTTCAGACCACGCTGCTCTGTTGTCCGCAAATGGAGAGTGGTTAGGAGGGGGCGTCGTGACAGAGGCTCGGGCTGGTCCCGACGCGCCCGGCTTGGTGACCTTCTCCAGGACTGCCCACGCCGATCGGTATCCCCGGGCGCAACCCGGGGATACCGATCGATCGTGAGGAACGTCAGTCGGCCGGGGCGGCGACTGGCGGGGTGGCCTCCGTCGGGGCGACGACCGGCACGGCGGTGGCGCCCTCCACCCGCAGATCCGGCAGCCAGCCGAGCCAGCGGGGCAGGTACCAGTTGCGGTCGCCGAGGAGCGCCATCGCCGACGGGACGAGGATCGAGCGGACGACGGTGGCGTCGAGGAGGATGGCGACGCCGA
>JAXDKI010000158.1:0-9424 GCA_034667245.1 Thermomicrobiales bacterium
GCCGTCGATCCCGATCTGCTTCTTATGGATGAGCCGTTTGGCGCACTCGACGAGCAGACCCGCTACATCCTCCAGGAGGAGCTCTTGCGGATCTGGGAGACGACGCGAAAGACCGTCGTCTTCGTCACGCACTCGATCGACGAGGCACTGACGCTTGCCGACCGAATCGTCGTCTTCTCCGCCCAGCCAGGGACCGTCAAGGCGACTCTGCCGGTGCCATTCCCGCGACCGCGCGAGCTGACCGCGGTACGTTCCGATCCGGCCTTCGCCGTGCTCTTTCGCGAAATCTGGGACCTTTTGCGCGACGAGGTTCAGGGCATGCGAGCGGTCATCGGAGTGACACCGTGAACCGCTCCACTCGTCGCGCCATCGAGCTCGTCCTGACGCTCAGCGCGCCGGCGATCATCCTCGCGGTGTGGGAGGCCCTCTCGCGAACCGAGCGGATCAATCCGCTCTTCTGGCCTCCCCCGTCGAGTCTCTGGGACACCTTCACGGACCTCGTGCGGAACGGCGGGTTGCTCACCGACATCCGCGTGAGTCTCGTTCGCATCGTCGGCGGCTTTGTGCTGGGCGCGATCCCGGGCGTCGCGCTCGGGCTGGCGATGGGCCTCTTTTGGCCGGTGCGTGTCTTCTTTATGCCAATCGCGACGGCCGTCTACGCGATCCCGAAGATCGCGATCCTGCCGCTCGTGATTATCGCGCTCGGCACGGGCGAATCCTCCAAGCTCGCGATCGTCGCGATCTCCATCTTCTTCCTCGTCGTGTTGAACACGATGAGCGGGGTGATGGCAATCGATCCATCTTACCGTGACGTCGCCCATAACTTTGGCGCCAGCCGGTTCGAACTCTTCGCGACGGTCGCATTCCCCGGTGCGCTGCCGGCCATCTTCACGGGACTGCGGCTCGGGCTCGGGTTCTCCCTGATCGTGATCGTCGGCGCGGAGTTCCTCTCGGCCAAGGAAGGCATCGGTCATATGATCTGGGAGAGCTACAGCATTCTGGCGATACGCAAGATGTTCGTCGGCCTGATCGTTACCGGACTGCTCGGTTGGGTGCTGACACTTGCACTTGATCTCGTCGAGCGGCTCATCCTACCCTGGCGACCGGCCACATAGAACCCAGGCTTAGGACCCGACGTACCTAATGACGATGAATGCGACCGATCCACTTGCCACTGGACTGAAGGCATCACCGCAGGCGACCCCGAGTCGCTGGCGAATCTGGCTCCAGGCGATCCGCTACTTCTCCTTCACGGCCTCGGCGATCCCGATCCTGATCGGCTCCGCGCTTGCGCTCGTCGAGCGGCGATTCGACCCGCTCCTCTTTGTCGTCATGCTCCTTGCCTCGATCACCTGCCACGCGGGGGCCAACCTGGCGAACGACTATTTTGATCACGTCAAAGGTATCGACACGCCGGAGTCGCTCGGGCCGAGTAAGGTCATCCAACAGTCGTTGCTCACACCCGGTGAAGTGCGCCGGGGTATGATCGTCGCCTTTGCGATCGCGACCCTCCTCGGCCTCGTCATCGTTGCCCAAACCGGCTGGCCGATTCTCGCACTGGCGTTGGCCAGCTTAGGCGCGGCGTATTTCTACACCGGGGGGCCGAGGCCGCTGGGGTACATCGCCCTCGGCGAGGTCACGGTCCTGATCTTCATGGGTCCGGTGATGATCGGCGGCGCCTACTACGTGCACGCCGGGCGGGTTACGTGGGACGTGATCCTCGCGTCGCTGCCGATCGGTTTCCTGGTTGCGGCCATCCTCCATGCCAACAATATCCGCGACATCGAGCTCGATCGTCGCGCGGGCAAGGTCACCCTGGCGACACTCCTCGGCCGTCGCGGCGCAAACATGGAGTATCTTGGACTCGTCGGCGGCGCCTTCGTGGCGACGGCTTTGCTCGTCGCCGTCGAGCCGCACCTCTGGCCGGTGATTCTTGTCCTCGCGGCTGCCCCGACGGCGATCGGTCTGATCCGCCTCGTGTTCAGTGCGGCCGAGGGACGAGCGCTCAACGTCGCCCTGCGCAAGACGGCCGGTTTGCACCTTCGCTTTGGCTCCTTTATGACCGTAGGACTGCTGATTCGTGCTATCACCGACCGGCTTTGATGACCCCAACCATCGACGTCAGATCGATGAACTCACGGTCGCCGCGGCTGACGAACGCCCGACGATGAGCCGACGTGCGTTCGCGCTAGGCGGTCTCTTTGGCGCGTTCGGCGCCGCCGCCCTGAGCGGTGTCGAGGCCTACCAGGCGCGGTATGTGAATCCCTACTCTCCCGGACTGGAGCACGTCTCGATCCCGGCTCCCGCCGGGAAAGAGGGCCTGGTGGGGCTGCGCATCGGCTTCATCACCGACACGCACGTCGGTCCCTTCATCTCGCCGGACGACCTTGCCCGGGCGACGGCGCTCGTCGCAGCCGAACGCCCGGACCTCATCCTCCTTGGCGGTGACTACGTCTCCGAATCGCCGCGCTATGCCGGCGCCACGGCCGAAGTGCTCGGTGAGCTGGTCAGCGAGACGCCGTTTGGCGCGTTCGCGGTGCTCGGCAATCATGATTTGAGCGTGTCTGGGTCAAAGGTGACCGCCGCGCTCACCGCGGTGGGGATCTCCGTACTGCGAAATCAGGCGGCGTTACTTACGTTTCGGGGGGAGACCCTCTGGGTCGTCGGCATCGACGAAACGCTGCTTGGCCGTCCGGATCCGCCAGCGGCATTTTCCCAGGTGCCTGCCGGTGAGGCGTCCTTGGCGCTGTGGCACGAGCCGCAGTTCGCCACTCATGCCGCGGCGCAGGGAGCGTTCTTGCAGCTCTCTGGGCATACACATGGTGGACAGATCCGTCTTCCTGGTGTGGGACCGGTCGGCCTTCCTGTCCACGGTAAGCGCCACGTGATGGGACTTAGCCACGCCGACGGCATGCCCGTTTACACGGCCCGCGGCGTCGGCGTCTACCGTCCGCCGCTCCGGTTCAACTGCCCGCCCGAGGTGACCATTGTCACGCTTGTTGCCTCCTCCCGGTAATCGCCCCCAAACCTCCTGTCTCCTGCGGAGACGCGCTCGTGGCGTCGCAACCTTGCAGAACGAGCCAAGCGGTGCCATGCTGCGCGGCGAAACATTCGCGGTCTGCCCCCGGTACTGGCCGGGGGTCGTTGCTGTGCGAAGGGGAAAATGAGCGCCGATGGAGCAAGTCAGAGTCGGAGTCGTCGGCTGCGGCATAGGTGCGTGGCATGTTGATGGGTATGCGGAGGAACCGCGGGCTAAGGTCGTAGCCCTCGCGGGACTCGACACCGATCGCTGCCTGCAGTTGGCGAAGCAGCACGACATCCCGCACGTGGTCGGCGACTATCAGGAGTTGCTCGAAAAGGTTGAGGTTGACGCGGTCAGCATTGCGGTACCGAACTTTCTCCACGTTCCCGTTGGACTCGCCGCGATCAAGGCCGGTAAGCACGTCCTGATCGAGAAACCGCTTGCGAGAAACTCGGTTGAAGGCGAGGAGTTGGTCAAGGCGGCCAAGGAAGCCGGGGTCGTTCTCGCGATCGCCTTCAACCGCCGTGCCAGGTCGGACATGGAGGTGCTTCGCCGGCACATCGACGCGGGTGGACTCGGCGAAATCTATTACGCCAAGGCGTTCTGGAACCGGCGGGCCGGGATCCCTGGTCTGGGAACCTGGTTCACGAGCAAGGAACAGGCCGGAGGCGGTCCCCTCATCGACCTCGGCGTCCATGTCCTCGACATGGTGCTCTGGCTGATGGACAACCCAAACGTGGTCACGGTCAGCGCCGCGACCTATGCCAAGATCGGTCCCCAGGGCAAAGGACACTACAGCGGCACTCGCTTCCAGACCGTCGAGGGCAAGACGTACGAGGTGGAGGACTTGTCGACCGCGTTCCTGCGGACGTCAAACGGCTCCACGATCCATCTTGAGGCATCCTGGGCCTTGCATTCGGGTGTCACCGACGAGTTCGGCGTCTACGTTTACGGTGACAAGGGCGGCGCCGAGTTACACGTCAAGGACTATGCCGCCACCGGAACGCTCAAGCTCTTCGGCGACGTCGGGGGAGCGCCGACCGACTCTATTCCTCGGCTTCAACCGAAACCCCGGCATGCCGGACACAGCGAGGTGATCCGCCGGTTCATCGATAGCATCCTGACTGGCGCTCCGATGAGCCCCAGCGGCGAGGAAGGGCTGGACCGGACGCGACTCATTGACGCAATCTATCGGTCGGCCGAATTGGGCCGTGAGGTGCGCCTCGACGAGGCCTTGGTGGCAAGTGAGTAACATGACGTAACGGGATGACCGGGACGGGTCAGTCCGGCTACCGGGCCGCCCGGCGCAACTAGCCTTCGAGGAGCGGACGATGACGATCAAGGTCACGGTGTGGAACGAGTACCGGCACGAGAAGGAGAGCGAGGAGATCGCGGCGATCTATCCCGATGGCATCCATGGGGCAATTGCTGCCGGCCTGTCTGGCCGCGGTGATTTCGACCTGCGAGTTGCCACGCTCGACGACCCCTCCCAGGGACTCACCGACGACATCCTGGCGCAGACCGACGTCTTGATCTGGTGGGGGCACAAAGCACATCGCGAGGTCCTCGACGAATTGGTCGACCGTGTCCACCAGCGCGTGCTCGACGGGATGGGATTGATCGTCCTTCACTCAGGCCACTATTCGAAGATCTTCAAGCGGTTGATGGGCACCTCCTGCAGCTTGAAGTGGCGCGAGGCCAACGACAAGGAGCGACTCTGGGTCGTTGCCCCGGCGCACCCCATCGCTGAGGGAATCGGCGAGTACATCGAAATCCCCGAGGAGGAAATGTACGGCGAACACTTCGACATCCCCGAGCCGGACGCGCTCGTCTTCGTCAGCTGGTTCAGTGGCGGAGAGGTCTTCCGGAGTGGATGCTGCTACGAACGTGGCTCCGGCCGTATCTTCTATTTCCGCCCCGGCCACGAGACCTATCCGACGTACCACAACGACGACGTTCTGAAGGTGATCGCGAACGGCATCCGCTGGGCGAACCCGGTCGACCGCCCTCGTCCCAAGTACGCCCTCACGGGACCGGTCGCTCCGCTGGAGGTATTGCCTCCGCGGGGGTAAGTGACGCCAAGCAGGCGGGAGCAGCCCATAGACACGATGGAGGCGAAAGGTCGTTGGCTCGCGCTCGCGGTGGTCCTGTCAGGCGCGTCCAAATCAACGTCATGCTGAGCGCAGCGACGGACCTCTCGCCGGTTGGACCAGGGCAAGGCGATCGACTACTGCTAGGGGAGCGTTGGATATGGACCACTATTCGGTGATCGTCATCGGCGGCGGGACAATGGGCACCGCCGCCGCCTGGGAGCTCGGCAAGCGGGGCGAGCGCGCCATCGTCTTCGAGCAGTTCGGCCACGTTCACACGATGGGCGCGCACAGCGGCCAAACACGGGTCATTCGCCATGCCTACGCCGAAGGTGCCGGATACATCCCGTTAGTTCTTCGGGCGGACGAGCTCTGGGAAGAGCTCGAGGCCGAGGCCCGAATCAAGGTGCTCCATCGCGTGGGTGCCCTGGAGATCTCCACCGGCTTAGGCAGCGACCACGCCCAGCGAGCGCGCGCGAGCGCCGCACTCCACAACGTCCCGTTCGAGTGGCTCGACGCCGACGAGATCCGGCGGCGGTGGCCCCAGTTCCAGATCGGGGATGATTGGGAAGCCGGGTTCGGCGATCGCTCGGGGTTCCTCGAGGTCGAGCCGGCTTTGCGGGCTATGGCGTCTTCGGCGCGAAGCCGTGGGGTCGAGATCCGCGAGCACGAGCCGGCGCAGGCGTGGGGAACCGACGGTGAAGGCGTCTGGGTGCAAACGGAGCAGGGGCGTTACACCGCTGACCGCCTGATCGTTACGCCTGGGAGCTGGGCGGGCCGGATGCTGGCGGACCTCGGGTTGCCGATCACGGTCGTCCGGAAGACCCTCTTCTGGCTGGACGTGAAAGAGCCGGCCCGGTTCGATCCGGCCGGCTTCCCCGTCTTCATCGCCGATCGTCCCGGCCTGGAGTTGTACGGATTTCCGATTTTCGGGCAACCGGGTCTGAAGTGCGCCAACCACGCCGGCGGCGAGCCGACGACGGTCGAGACCGTCGATCGCACTGTCCGCCCCGAGGAAGAGCCGGAGATCTTGGACGCCGCCGGGTGGTTGTTCGGACCCGAGCAGTTCACCGGCCGCGTACTTTTGAGTGCGGTTTGCCTCTACGCCAGGACGCCCGACCACGACTTCGTGATCGACCGCCATCCGGAGTACCCGAACGTCGTCATTGGCGCCGGTTTCTCAGGTCACGGCTTCAAGTTCACACCGGCGGTCGGCGAACACCTCGTCCAGCTGGCACTCGACGACGCGAACCCGCTGGAACTCTTTTCGCTGAATCGGTTTGCCGCGACAGGAATTCGAGCGGCGACGTAATCGCTTGACGCACGGTCACGCGAAGGCGCCCGGAGGCAAGGTGGCATAAGGCATGCCATGCCCACCGGGCGCCATTCTGCGCGTCGCGGTTTTCAGAATCGGCGGCGAACTCGAGAGTTGTCCCGCTCCTCGGTGGCTCCCTCCGGCGCCTCGTCGACCGGGGAGACCGCACCGAGCGCCGTGACCGGATTGCGAGGGTCGGCGCCGCTTGGCCAACCGCCGTTCGCGGCCGCCCATTCCCGGACCACCTCGTGCAGGCGGCGATCCTTCATGATGAACCCTGCCGCCGCCGTCTTCCGGGCGCTGCCGCTGTCGGTCAGGTCGGAGAGGGCTTCGCGGAGATCGCGCACAAACGCACGGCGGCGCGCCGCGTCGAAGCGAGCCGTGAACGGGAAAAGCTGCGGATCGCGTGTTTGCAAATAGACGACGACTCGCTCGGCGAGCCGGTGGTCGTAGGCCGGCTCCGGACTAATTTGCGCCACCCTTGCCCTCCTCAGGCGGGGTCCCACATCGCCGTCACCAGGGCGTGTCGGCGCTAGCATTGTACAGAGTTCTCATCGGTGAATGGAGCGCCGAGAGTCAGAATGCGCACGAAGGCTCAGCTCGGCCAGTTGCCGCCGTCCACATTGAGCGTCTGTTGCGTGATGTAGTCAGCATCGGACGACGCGAGGAAAAGCGCGGCAGCGGCGACATCCTCCGGTTGCTCGATTCGGCCAAGCGGGATCTGCTCGGTGAAACGGCGCTTTGGCTCGCCGATCTCCCACCCGAGCAGCTCCGCGAAGCGCCGGTCGTTCCATTCCCACAAAGGCGTGTCGACGATCCCCGGCGCGATGGCGTTGACATTGATCTTGTGCGGTGCCAAAGCCAGCGCCATCGACTGCGTCAGGCTGATCACGCAGGCCTTGCTCGCACAGTAGGTGAGGACGAGCGCCTCTCCGCGGCGTCCGGCCTGGGACGCAAGATTGATGATCTTGCCGCCTCGCCCCTGGGCGATCATCTGGCGTGCCGCCGCCTGGGCACACCAGAGCAGCCCCTTGCAGTTCACGTCGAAAACGGTGTCCCACTCCTCCTCGGTAATCTCCAGGAACGGCGTAATCCGAATCACGCCGGCGTTGTTGACCAAAATGTCGACACCGCCGAACTGTGCCGCCACATGGTCGACCATCGCCTGCACCTGAGCTTGATCTGCCACATTGACCGCCACCGCCGCCGCCCGGCCACCTGCTCCGGCGATCTCGTCGACGACCGTCTGCGCGCCATCGAGCCGGAGATCGGCGACCGCGACTCTCGCCCCTTCCTGTGCAAACCGGTGACTGACTGCCCGCCCGATCCCCTGCGCCCCACCGGTGACGATGGCGACTTTGCCTTCGAGTCTTTTCATCGGCCCTGACCTCCCCTACCCTCGGTGGACAGCTACGACGGTATGTGGCGATCGACGCGGTACTTGTCGATCGTCGCCTGGTTCAGCTTGACGCCGAGTCCTGGACGCTCCGGCAGTTTCACCGTGCCGTCCGCGCCCACCTCGATCGGTTCCTCGAACAGCTCAGAACGTAACGGATTCGGATTCTGGTCGAACTCGAGGAGACCGGCATTCGGCAGCGAGGCGATCAGATGCATGTTGGCGATCGTACTCAGTCCCGAAGAGAAGACGTGCGGCACCACCGGCAGGTGGAACGCCTGCGCCAGGGCCGCGACCTTGCGGCACTCGGTGATGCCGCCCGTCCAGATCGCATCGGGTTGCACGATGTCGACGGCCTGGCGAACGATCAGCTCACGGAAGCCGGGGAGGCCCGTCTCCGTTTCGTAGCCGGCGATCGGCGTATCGAGCTGATGCGCGAGCTCCGCGCTTCCGACCAGATCCTCCGTCGCGACCGGTTCCTCCAACCAGGCGATATCGAGCGGCTCAACCTCACGCATGAACTTGAGGGCAACCGGGGCCGTCCAGGCGTTGTTCGCATCGACCGCGATCTTCACCCTGGGACCAACGGCCTCACGCACCGCGCGGACTCGCTCCACGTCCTCGTCGAGCCTTGCCGTCGCGTAGTCCGAGAAGTGCATGTCGTGGAGCGGATTGAGCATGACGTCCGGATTGCGTCCCACCTTGATCTTGACCCAGCGAAAGCCGCGCTCCGCATAACCTCGGACCTCTTCGGCAAGGGCCTGAGCGTCTTTGTCGCGGGCGTAGAAGCCGGCGGAGGCGTAGGCGGTCAGTCTGTCCCGGTAGGCGCCGAGAAGCCGGTAGAGCGGCGTTTGGGTCGCCTGCCCAACGATGTCCCAGAGGGCGATGTCGATTCCACTGATCCCCATCATCAACATGCCGCGTCGACCGCGCTGGTGGGGTCGCGTCGCCATCATGCTCCAAAGCTTCTCGACCCGGAACGGATCCTCGCCGACGATGATCCGGCGGAGCTCGCCGGTGACGAGCGCCTCCATACTTTCAAGGTACCCACCGTACGCCGCCGCCTCGCCCAGCCCGACGATCCCTTCGTCGGTGTGCACCTGCACCAGGAGTAGCGGACGTTCCGGCATGTAGTGGATCGCGTCCGCCATCGGCACAGGCATCTGATACCGCAACTTGATCGTCGTCACTTCAGTGATGCGCATCGGCCCTCCGGTTGACGAATGACTTACGGCTGGTCCGTCGGATTTCTCCAAGTTTGGATCGGCGCAGGCGCACAGAATACGACGAGCCCTCGCGCGTTTCCATAGCCGGTTGGGCTTGACGCCCCACGGAACGGCGGTACAATCATGCAATCGCACCAAGTTTGCCACGGCACGGCGGATGTCGGCGGTGGCGCTAGATTTCAGCGAGGGTCCGACGTTCGGACGGGTTCGACACTGAGGCGCGAGCGACGCTGCGGACGCCCGAGTAGAGGAGGACCGGGGTGATTCAACGTGGAATCAATCGGCGCGAGCTGCTGAAGTTGACCGCAGCGGGCACCGGTGCCATTGTCATGGGGCGGTACTTTGCCGGGTACGCGCTGGCAGACGTCCCAAAGC
>JAXDKI010000159.1:0-2924 GCA_034667245.1 Thermomicrobiales bacterium
TCGATCCAGCAGCGCCTCCGGCGACGAAAGATCGGAGCGCCCGTACATGCGGTTGAAGTAGTCGACGTTGCCCTTCTCGCGTAGACCGCGAAAGACACGCGCCAGTACGAGGCGTTCGCTGAACTGGCGGAGAGACTCTTTTTCGACGACACCGGCGATGATGGGGTACGGGTGGCGTCGTTTTGCGATGTCCAGCAAGCGCCGATAGAGAAACGCCATCCAGGCGAGTGGTTCGAAGAGCCGACGATCCGCCCATAGGTCGGAGTCCTCGGTCATGCGCGGGTAGATGTCGAGACGGGCTTCCCGTAAGAAGCCTTCCTTCAGGGCTGCCGCCGACTGCCGATCGTGTCCATATTGATTGAGAAAGAGGTCAATGTCGGATTCTGTGAACGGAGCGTGACCGGCGTAGAGGTCCATCAGGTTGACAAGCGGACCGTGGAACATCAGGACATCCAGATCTGGAGTGCGCTCAAGCGCCGCGAGCCCTCCCAGCAACTCCGCCGTGACCCGAACCACGTCGATAAAGTCTTTGCGCGTCTTGGTGCCGCCTTCGAGATCGCCGAGGATTATGGGGTAGTAACCGAACGCCTCTCGCTCGGAGAGACGGCGTTCGCCGGTGCGGACGTTGTAGGAGCCCACCCTTAGAAGGATCGGCGCACGGCTCGAAAGCTGGACCTGGCCAACACCCCCGTCAATAAAAGTGACGACCTCTCCCTGCACGTCCGACCAGGTAGCATCGGCCACGGAGAACGCACGAAGAATCGGTTCGGGACGTAGCATGGCCTTTCGCAGATGGGAAACGAAGGCGGCCGTGTTCTTGAAGTAGTTGTCCCGCAGACCTTCGGCGACAACGAGCGCGTTCTCGGCCAGCCGCATGAAGAGATGTGGTTGACGCTCCAGGTCGGCGGCAACAGCCTGGGCCGATGTGTGATCATCGCTGGGTGTCGAGATCCTCACGTGTGACTTCGCTCCGCGTTGAATCCGTCCGAAGAGGGAACGCTTCCAATCCCGGTCGATCTCGTCCGTGGCGAGAGTAGCGGCGGCCGATTGCAGAACAGGATTATCCTTGCTTGGCTGTTCGGGCGTATGCCCCGCGGTAGGAGAATTTTGGGCTCGGCAATGGATGGAACCAATGGTCGCCTGATCCTCAGCATCTGCGGACCTTCTGGCGCAGGCAAGTCGCAGCTCGCAAACGCGCTCGTCGGCTGTCTCGGCCCTGACCTCTGTGCACGTGTACCCACCGACTACTACGCCGTACCCGCGATCGAGCCGTTGTCGGCGTACTTCACACAACCCTTGCGCTACGACTGGACACTCCTCGCCCGTGTCCTCGCCCTGCCCGAGGGAACCGCGGTCTCAACACCCGATTTCGACTTCGAACGGTTCCAGCGGCTCCACGAGACGGGAGGACGGCCGTTCACCATCCGCCCCGTTATGGTCCTCGACGCGATGGAGCCTTACCCACACAGTGACGCCAGGATACTCCTCGTCGGCCCAGATCACGTGCGCCGAGAGCGAATCGCCGCTCGCGACCAGATCTGGAACACGCACGTGCGCGACCGGTGGCATCACCTGGAGGTGACATGGGCTCATGCCCGCACGCTCATGCCTGCCTGTGACCTAGAACTTGACGGAACGGAACCGATCGTCGAGAACGCTGAGCGCTTGGCGAACTGGCTGCGTGATCGGTATTCAACGCTCATATGCCGGCGTGCCGGGGATTGATGCCGGCGTTCTGGCCCGGAGCTCCCATTCGAAGGCGTCCACAGCCTCAGACTCGTGACCGTGTTTTCAGCCGAAGGTGAGGGCATATGAACGGCACAAGCTCATACATGTGAGCGACACGTTGGATTAGCCGTTCGCGGAAGAAGACTACGACGCCGATGCGCGACGACGCCCCTGCACCACGGCCGCGATGATGACCGTGGCGAGGACGGCCGTCGAGAGGATCAGCAACAGGCGTGCGGAGTCTGGTGCGGCGTGCCCCAGGTAGGCGTAGACGAAGGTCTGCGGTGCTGTCCCGGCCGACGTCGCCAAGAAGAACGCGCCGAATCCGATCGGCGTCAGCCCGGCCGCGTAGGAGACCGCGTCGAACCCGACACCCGGGAGCATGCGCGACAGCAGCACTCCCTTGGTCCCCCACTTCGCGAACCAGCTGTCGGCCGACCCCAGCCCGAACCGACCGAGCAGCGCCTCCACCGGTGCCCGTCCCAGCGACCGCGCGATCCAGAAGCAGATGACAGCAGCCAGGAGCTGTCCGCCCAGACTCAGGAGACCGCCCCAGAACACGCCGTACAGCAACCCGTTGGCGAAGACGATCAGGAACCCCGGCACCGGCGCCGCGAGTGCCTGCAAGATCATCAACATGAGCGAGGCGATCGGCGCCCAAACGCCATACGTTCGCAGATACTCGCGGACGGTCTCGACGTCGCCCGTACCCAGGGCACTCAGTGCCTGGCCGACCTCGGCCCGGAACGCCGCCGACAGGAAGTACGCAAGCGCCACGCCCACCGCAATCGTCACGACGATCGCGGGCTGAACGAAGCGGTACTTGCGCGCCCGACGGACCTCCGCGTTACCCCGATCGAGGCGAGTGCGCATCGCTCCCCTCGTCGACCACAACCGGGTCATCAACTGCTCCTTAACCTCGATCGACCGCGAACAGAACGAGCGGCCGGGATATCACGCCCGTGCCAGGCGACAAGCCAACGGGATCGCCGCCGCGATCCCGGTCAGCAACGTCCAGCCGACGTGAAGACTCTGCCAAGCAGCGTACCAGTTGCGACCGACGATTGGTAGAGGGTCGCGTACGCAATCGAGCCTGAGATGACAGTATCGACGATAGCCCAGCCTACCAGAAAGTGGGATGGTGCCAGGCGAAAGGTCGCAAAACAGACCGGGCCGATCGCACCGGAGAGGGGGAA
>JAXDKI010000160.1:0-22123 GCA_034667245.1 Thermomicrobiales bacterium
CAGCAATGAACTCCAAAATGACGCCCTTCTCTGGCCTACCGCTTATCTCTTATTGCTGACGGCTGACGGCTCAAAGCTGACGGCTATTTCGCAATTACCGCCCAAGTGGTTGCTGCTGCCTGTTGTAGTCGACGATCGAGACCGTCCAGTGCGGATGGGGCGAGCGGATTCTCGTCGCCGGTCAGGTTGCGGCCGGTGTTACCCCAGCCGTCGAGAATCGTCCATCCGAGAGCCTGCAGCACTTCTTCCAGTTCCCAGGGCACCATGTAGCTCGTGCCGACCTTGTGCGGTTCAATGAAGCGTCGCCAGGATCGGTTGTAGATCGGCGAGAGGGCGCCGGGGACGCTGGCGTAGAGGCGACCGCCCGGTTTTAGGACACGGCGGAATTCACGTAGTGCCGCCGGCACGTCCGGTACGAACTGGAGCATCACCCGCGCGTGGATCGCATCATAAGCGGCGACAGAATCGCTGAGCCGGGCGATCTCGCCGACTCGCCATTCGACCTCCACTCCCCGCTCCGCCGCGTGCTTGCGGCCCCGAGCAATCATGTCCGGCGCGAGGTCGATCGCCGTAACACGGCAGCCGAAGTCGGCAAACGCAATGGCGAACTGACCACTGCCACAACCTGCGTCGAGGAGCCTCGATCCCGGCTTGAGACCGAGCGCGGCCGCCGTTCGTTCCAGGTCGGCAGGGCGGTCGGGCGCTTCAGCATTCGCTTCCGACATCTCATCCCACCGCGGCGCTCGCTCGTTCCAGTTCGTACACACCCGGTCGAGCCAGGCATCGTGTTCGGACATGAATGTCTCGGTGTGCCTTTCGTTCATACTCGGTTGGTTGCCATGGCGTAGGCAACCGCCTATTGCAGCGCGAGGACATAGACGGAGTGTTAGTTTGCCAGCGCGTTCTTCCACCCGCCCGCGTATTGATGCGCGTAGGTTGTGACCGCCGCAGCGCGTAGGATCCGGTCATCGGCCAACTCCGGACCGAACCTCGTCATCGCGAGCTCGTCCAGTGGGTGTGTTGACGTCTCGGTCAAAATCAACTCCGCGAGACATTGACCGATCGCCGGCGAAATGGAGAGCCCACCGACACAGCAGCCGGTCGCCGCAAAGAACCCCCGCAACCCCGGCACCGGACCGACGATGTGCTTCCCGTCCGCCGTCATCGTCGGCAAGCCGCCTCGGTGTTCGCGGATCGATGCGCCCTCGAAGACCGGGAAGACGTCCCGCACTCTGGCGGCGAGGCCGCGAAGCACTCCCAGGTCGAGCGGAAGGTCCTTGATCTGGAAGCCGTCCGGGAGTTGCCCTGCATCGTATGGCTGAGGGTTCTCCTCATAGCCACCGAGCATCAGACCGCCCTTCTCTGGGCGGACGTAGACGTTCGCGTCGATCACTCTGCAGATCGGCTGCTCCGACCCGACGCCTTCGATCGGCTCCGTGATCATCAGTTGGTGTCGCATCGGCACGACCGGAACGCGAATTCCTGCCTCCTCGGCGACAGCACGTGCCCATGCCCCCGCCGCGTCGACGACGACCGGCGCGCTGATCTGCCCTCGATCTGTCGACACGCCTGTTGTCGTGTCGCCCTCGCGCAGGATGCCGGTCACCGCGGTGTTCGGCAGGACCGTTACGCCCAGTCGCTTCGCCGCGTTCGCATACCCGCGCGGGATCTGCCCCGGCTCCAGGTAGAGGTCAGACGGCGTGAACCACATCGCCCGCACATCGACCGGCCTTGCAAACGGCGTCAACGAAGCGAGTTCATCGCTTCCCAGTGGTTGGATGCCGAGTCCACTTGATCGCCCGGCCGCGATTTCAGCGCGGATCTGTCGCTCGTCTCGCTCGGTCCGCGCCATCTTGACGCTTCCCGATTGGTGAAAGACCAGGGGCTCGCCTGTTTCTTCGGCAAACCGCGTAATCTTCTGCACGGCAAGCATCGCCAGGCGGGTCATCTGCTCCGACGGCCGAATCTGCTGCGTCAACCCTGCCGCCCGCGGTGACGTCTGCGACGCGATCTCGTACCGGTCCAGCAGCGCCACGTCCCGCTGCCCCATCGCCGCCAGGTGATAGGCGAGACTCGCTCCAAACGCGCCCGACCCAATGACGACGACGCTGGCGGTGGTAATCATGCAAATGACCTTTCATTCTCTATCGGAACCTTGCTTGAGGATCTGTCACGTCGACCCGCTTTGTCGTGAAATCGGATGGCAGTCTGCCCCGGCATTCTACCGAACAAAACAAGCGGGGCGGCCGATCGACCGCCCCCGCCAAGTTGGTGAAGAATGTTTGATTATCGTCGGACTACGCCACGGCTAACTCGTCCGCCGTCGCCATCGTCCGACCGACTGCGCGCGCAACCGCTTCCATTCGAGGCATCAGCTCGGCGAACTCGTCGAAATTGAGCGACTGGTTGCCGTCCGAGAGGGCGTGGTCGGGGTTCGGATGGACCTCGATCATCAGGCCGTCGCAGCCGGCTGCGATCCCGGCCAGAGCGCAGGCGGGGACGTAGGGGCGCTTGCCGGCTGCGTGGCTCGGATCGATGAAAATTGGCAGGTGTGACAGTTTCTGAATGACAGGCACCGCGCTGACGTCGAGCGTATTGCGCGTCTGCGTCTCGTAGGTGCGGATCCCGCGCTCGCAGAAGATGTCGTTGGGGTTGCCATGCGAGTGTTCTTTTTGGGCCGCGAGCAACCACTCCTCGATCTGCATGCTGAGACCGCGCTTCAGCATCACCGGCTTACCGGTCTTGCCGACCTCCTCCAACAGGTAGTAGTTCTGGCTGTTGCGGGCGCCGATCTGGAAGATGTCGGTGTAGTCGAAGACGGTCTCGATGTCCGCCGGCGTCATCACCTCCGTGATGATTGCCAACCCGGTCTCGTCCCGCGCCGCCGCCAGGATCTCGAGTCCCCGCCGGCCGAGACCACGGAACTCATACGGGGAGGTGCGGGGCTTATAGGCACCTCCGCGGAGGATCTTGGCGCCCGCCGCCTTAACCGCGCGCGCGGTGGAAAGCGTCTGCTCCTCGCTTTCCACCGAGCACGGTCCGGCAATCACCACGATCTCGTCGCCGCCGATGACCGCCTCCCGTACCTGGAAGACCGTCTTCTGAGGGTGGAAGTCCCAGCCGCTCAGCTTGAACTTCTTGGTGATTCGGACCACCCGTTCGACACCGGCATAGACTTCCAGCATCTCGTCGAGTGTCGGCGGTAGCGGCGTTCCTACCAAACCGATGATGGTCCGCTCCTCGCCCTCTGAAAGGTGGGCAGCGAGGCCCATCTCCTTGACGCGGGCGATCACACTATTGACGTTCTCTTTGCTCGCCCCTGGTTCCATTACGACGATCATCTGGCGTTACCTCCTCGCTTGTGTCGGACGGCTCAAGTGTGGATGACTCTACCCGCGCGCCACGGTGTGCGCGTCCGCTTGCGCCCTGATGCCTGCCACCCGCTCCTCGTCGTACGCCCATTCCGGACGGAGCTGCTGGGCGCCCTTCAGATAGACGTGGCGAATCTCCTTGGCACTCCTGGTCGTATTGACGTGGAGCAGCACCCGAACTGCCTTCTGAAGCGAGCCGGGGACGTTCATCTCGTGGCTGCAGATGAGGGGTACCTCGGTCCAGCCGATGTTACGCGCCGCCAGTGCCGGGAATGTCGCCGTCAGATCCGGCGTCGTCGTGAAGATCGCGCTGACGATATCGTCCGGTTCGAGGTCGTTGAGGTGGATCAGGATGCGCATCAGCTCGTCGGTCACCTCGAGGATGTCTTCAGCCGTGTTCGCGACCGCCGTCGTCGCGCCCCGGATACCCCGACAGGCCAGCACGGGCGGGGAGAACGTGATCAAACCGGTTGCGGACGACGTCCCGATCGATTCATCCGACGCCATCGCTGTGCCTTCGTTCGTCCGCATCCTATCCTTTGCTCCCTGCTGCGACGGCCACCTGCTGGCCGTCCTTACCCGTCGCCGCGGCCAATCCCCGCACGAATGCCGTCGCTCCCGCCACCTGTTCTTCGGGTGGCAAGTGGTCCATGTGATTGATCAACGCACTCGCAACGACCACTCCGTCGGCGATTGCTGCTGTGGTTCGGACGTGATCGGGGCGCGAGATACCGAATCCGACCACCAGCGGGACATCGGTGTGACTGCGGACCCTCGCCAGGTATGCCGGCAGTTCGTCCGACAGAGCCTCGCGTGCACCGGTCACACCAACAAGCGAGACGCAGTAGATGAACCCGCTTGCGCGTTGCGCGGCTGCCTCGATTCTCGACTCCGTGCTCGTCGGCGCGAGCATGAAGATCAAGTCGAGCCCCTCTGCGCGGAACGGTTCGAGGAACTCGTCGCTCTCTTCAATCGGCAGGTCCGGCACGATGAACCCGTCGACCCCGGCCTCCGCCGCATCCCGTGCCAGCCGTTGGAGTCCATATTGGTAGAACGGGTTTGAATACCCCATGAAGAGAATGGGCACCGTCAGGCCGGCTGCTCGCACGCGGCGTACGAGTGCCAGACAGTCGGTCAGGGTCGTACCCTGCTCAAGTGCCACCTGGCTGGTGTGCTGGACCGTCGCTCCGTCGGCGAGGGGATCGGAGAAGGGAATGCCGATCTCGATCAGATCCGCCCCGCCTTCCACCAATGCCGGCAGGAGCTCCTCGGTCTTCGCAAGCGTCGGATAGCCGCCCGTCACGAACGGGATGAGCGCTGCCCGGCCCTGGGCTTTGCATGCCGAGAATGCCGCCGCGATCCGGTTCGTTTTCGCGTCCACCCGTGTGGTCTCGGTCTCCTCGCTGACGGCGCTCACAGCGTCACTCCGAGCGCATTGGCGACGGTATGCATGTCTTTGTCACCCCGCCCCGACAGATTGACGAGGATCGTCTCGTCCTGACCCCGTTCCGCCGCCAGCTTGATCGCATAGGCGACCGCGTGGCTCGATTCTAACGCCGGAATGATCCCCTCCGTCCGGCAGAGGGTTTGGAAACCTTCGAGCGCCTCGGCGTCTGTTATCCCAACGTAGCGCGCACGGCCCTCGTCTTTCAGCCAGGCGTGTTCCGGGCCGACGCCGGGATAGTCGAGCCCGGCCGAGATCGAATGGGTCTCCGCTACTTGTCCGTTCTCGTCCTGCAGCACATACGACCGCGACCCGTGGAGTACTCCTACCTTCCCGGCGACCAAGGTCGCGGCGTGTTGACCGCTGTCCAGGCCGTAGCCCCCGGCCTCGACCCCGATCAGCTCGACGCCCTCGTCGCCCACGAAGGGGTAGAACATCCCGATGGCGTTCGAGCCACCACCGACGCAGGCAATCGCCGCGTCGGGCAGTCGGCCTGTCTGCTCCAGGATCTGGGTCCGCGCCTCGCGCCCAATCACCGCCTGGAAATCGCGGACGATCATCGGGTAGGGATGCATGCCAGCCGCGGTACCGAAGAGGAAGTAGGTCGAGCGGACGTTCGTCACCCAGTCACGGATCGCCTCGTTGATCGCATCTTTGAGCGTCCTGGAACCCGAGGAGACCGGTTTCACCGTGGCGCCGAGGAGCTTCATTCGGAAGACGTTGAGCGATTGTCGCGCGATGTCGACCTCGCCCATGTAGACCGTGCAGTCGAGATCAAGCAATGCGCAGACCGTCGCGCTCGCTACCCCATGCTGCCCAGCCCCGGTGTCGGCGATCACCCGCCGCTTGCCCATCCGCTTGGCCAGGAGCGCCTGACCGATCGCGCTGTTGATCTTGTGGGCACCGGTGTGGGCAAGGTCTTCCCGTTTGAGGAAGATCCGGGCTCCCCCGACCTCCCGCGTCAGATTTGCCGCGAAATAGAGGGGAGTCGGCCGCCCGACATAATGCTTGGCTAACCAGTCGATCTCGGCCTGAAAGGCAGGGTCGCTCCGCGCCGCGCGGTAGGCTTCCTCCAACTCCTCCAGCGCCGGCATCAGTGTTTCAGGAGCGTATCTACCGCCGAACTGCCCGAAGCGTCCGCGGGCGTCCGGCAGGGCCGGTACCGGAAGGGTAGGGGGACGCGAGACGACGTCGGTGACCATGTAAAACTCCTGGGCGTAGCCGTCGGGCCTCAGCCATCGACCGGCGGGCCGATGAGCGAGCGCCTTTGCTCGATGAGCGCATCATTCGCCACGTAACTATACCCTGATGACACGTCATAACGCATCGGCAGCCTCCACCGCGCAGCCCGCTCCAACCTCGTGCCCCGAGTCTGCTGGATGAGCACCTCCTCGACATCTTCATGAACACCGAAGAGGGCACCGGACGAGGACGACGTGCGTACTCGGCTGAATTTCTTGCTGCGCACCACAATGAAAATCCCCTGGGTACCCACCAACCCGGTCAAGGGAGGGGTTGGTGGGTACCCAGGGGATTTGGACCCTACCGTGCTATTGGCTCACCGGCCGCTCCGCCAGCGTTACCTGGACAGTCATCTCATCATTACCGCGTTGGATGGCTGCTTCGACGGTCTCGCCCGGCTTGTGCGAGAAGAGGACCTCGCTGAATGAATTCTGGGCGTCGATCACCTGCCCATCGATCGACAGGATGACATCGGCGACCTGAACACCCGCGTCCTCCGCCGGTCCACCCGGGCTGATTTCAGTCACCAGCACCCCGTGATCCACTTCCAAGTTCTCCTGTGCGGCGACTTGCAGTGTGACCGGCGTGTATCCGATGCCGAAGAAGGGATAGGTGACACGCCCCTCGTCCATCAGGATCTGCGAGATCTCTTTCACCGTGTTCGAGGGAATCGCGAAGAAGAGCCCCTGAACTGGCTGACCGCCCTGTGAAGGGATCCCGAGGGTGTTGACCCCCACGACCTCGCCGCTCAGATTGAAAAGCGGGCCACCCGAGTTGCCGGGATTGATTGCGGCATCGTGCTGGATGAGATTCGTGTAGTTGCCGGCTTGAGGATCGGGAAAGTCTCGGTTGGTTGCGCTGACGATGCCCCGGGTAACGGTGTTGGTGAAGGATCCCAATGGCGAGCCAATGGCCAGCACCGGTTGACCTGGTTGCAGGGCGTCCGAATCACCTAGTGGCACGCTTCCCGGCACATCTCCGTCCACCTTAACCACCGCGAGATCGCTCAGTTGGTCGGAACCCACCAGTTCAGCGTCCCGTTGCTCGCCATTGGCGAAGATGACCTTGAATTGTTGTCCACCCGTAACCACGTGCCAGTTCGTAACGATGTGGCCTTGGTCGTCGATGATGAAACCGGTTCCGGAACCGGCGGGTTGCAGCTGGCCGAACCCTTGAACCGTCTGCTCATTGATGACGGTGACGACCGCTGGTGAGACGCGTTGGACCACCTCAATCGCGGAAATCTCACCGGTCGCCGCGCTGGAGCCGCTCGACGGAGTTCCGTCCTGCGCCCAGACGCCAACGCTGAGACTGCCTCCGGCAAGCATCCCAACCAGTAAGCCGAAAGCCAGTCCCAGCGCAAAGATCGAGGGTCGTCGTTTCACTGACTACTCCTTTGTCTCGACGAATTCCAAGGCCGGACAAATCGACGATCGCGTCGGGACTCGTGCCGACCGGCCTTAGTGTTTTCCAATAGCAAAGAGTGTGCCGCAGTGGTACGCGGATTTAACCGAACTACACCGCGTAATGGTCGTTGCCCGTCGCCTGCGTGACATACGGGATCGATGGGAGTCGTGAACTTGACGAGAAAGGGGGTATCTATTGCCGCAATCAACGATGGCCGGTGGGTGGAGAGGAGCCAGGATTGAGGGTTCGGTCGCACGGCTGGCTGGGGCCGCGCGACCGATTCCGGAGGAGGGAAGGGGGTTCGCACGACGGTGTGGCTGGCACCGGCGCGCGGTCAGGCTCCGTACGTGGGAGCGGGTCCGGGGGCGGCCGGGCCACCTTAGAACCATGCCTCCAGCATAGCGACTCCGGACCGATGTCAGGGTGTCACCATCGGATAGCGATTCCGGTACGTTCGCACCGGACGGTGACGATGCCTCGTCCGGCGTCCAGTTCGTTTCCGCTCGACGATCCAGCGACTAGGCAAAGAGCACGATCACGCCGACGATCGCAATGATCACGACAACGGCGAGGATGATGAATGGGTAAACGGGCTTGCTACCGTCTTCCCGATTGGCGCGGCCAGGACCGTCCGACATGCCGTTTCCTTCCAAGCCGAGCGCTCGCTCCCACCAACGTGCTGGCTGCGAGCCGATCTCGTCCACGCCAAGGATTTCGCACGCGGTGTGCCAGAACGTGCCCCGCCGGAACCGCGCCCCACGACAAGCGGCGCCCATTTTCGGGCCCGGGGCGAGCACAACCTAGAACTTGTAAGAGGCCGCAGGGGAACTGGAACCAGGGACCTCAGATCAGTCCGCGTCGGATCGCCTCGGCCACGGCGTGCGCGCGGTCGACGGCCCCGAGTTTGGCGAAGATAACCTGGAGACGTTTTTTGATCGCGATCTCGCTGCGCCCGAGACCGAGTCCGATCTCGCGGTTCGTTGCACCTTCGCCAGCGCGACGGAGGATCTCGCGGTCCTCTTCGGAGAGATCTGTCTCGCGGCGCGTGTGCTCCCGTGCCAAACCGCTGAGGTCGGCCAAGACGCCGTCGAGGAGTTCGGGGCTCAACTGACGACGGCCGCGAGCCGCGTTACGGATCGCGGCGATGAGCTGGTCGGGTGGCGTCGTCTTGAGCAGATAGCCATCCGCTCCTGCTTCCATCGCCTGGCGGACATAGGCTTGGTCACCGTAGGAGGTGAGAATGATGACCGCGGAACGGACGTCTTGCTCTCTCAGGCGGCGCGTTGCCTGAACTCCGCTGGCGCCGGGCATCCGTAAATCGAGTAGGATCACGTCCGGCCGCAACCCGCGCGCTTGCTCTAGAGCGCCCGCGGCGTCGTGCGCCTCCCCGGCGACGGAGATGTCCCCCGCCGTCTGCAGCACCTTGCGTAGCCCCTCGACCACCACCGGGTGATCGTCCACCAGAAGGACGGAGATCACATCCCTTAGCTCCGAGTTGTCACTCGCCAACTGCCTGCTGACAGCTAGCGACTAACGACTGATGACTCTCCCGCACCTATCGGCTCTGCCTCGACCAGCAATTCAAACGCCTGTGACTCAGTCACCAAGTCGTCGCCCGTCGGTCGTTCGAGGATGATCGCAGTTCCCGCGCCCAAACGCGAGGCGATCTCCAGGGTCGCGCCGATCGCCCCCGCCCGCTCGCGCATGCTCAGCAACCCAAGCGAGGTCGGCGACGACGCTTGGTCGGGATCGAAGCCGGACCCGTTGTCCCGAATGGTGACACGTAATCGGCCGTCGAGCCACTCCATCTTCACCAGTGCCTCGTCGGCGTGGGCATGGCGGAGGGCATTATGTAGCGCCTCCTGGACGATGCGGTAGACTCCGAGACGGGCCTCCGGCGAAAGTCTTTGCGGCTCGCCGATCACCTCCAGGTGACAGGGCAACCCGGTGCGGTTGATTTGCTGCATGTAGCGCTCGATCGCGGCGACGACACCCAAATCGTCGAGGTCCGGGGGACGCAGGGCGAAGATCACGCCGTGAAGTTCGACCATCGCTCGTTCGAGCAGATCACCGACCGTAGCTAATCCCTCGTCATGCGGTCCCCCGCCATTGCCGTGCCCGTTCAGTTCGGAATCGAATCCACCGTTCGACAGCTTGAGTGCGCGCGCCTGATAGAGTGCGCCGGTGATCAGAGGGGAGACCGCGTCGTGGATGTCGCTCGCGATCCGTCGCCGCTCGTCCTCCTGCAACCGCACCGTGCGCCTCAGCAGATCACGGAGCAGCTCTGCCTGACGAGCGACCTCCTTACCTGACGCCTCGTTGTCACGGACCTGTCGCGTCAGGCGGTAGGCCATGTCGCGGATCGCCGTGCTCAGATCGCCAACCTCGCCACGACCAACCGGCTGTAGCGGTTCATCGACGTGGCCGCCGGCGATTTCCTTTGCCTGCTTCGTCAACAGTCGGAGTGGCCGCGCCGTCATCTCGCCGAAGAGCACCGCAAGGGCCAGCGTCAGCGTGACGGCGGCGGCGAGCGCGATCAGGCCGCGCTCCAGTAAGTTGCGATTCGGCACGTAAGCGGTGGGAGACGGATTGGTGACCAGGACCGCCCATTTGGCGCCTTCGAAGGCGACCGGCGCGACTACGGCAAGTCGCTCGATATTGTTCTCGTCACGAAAGGAATGGAGTGTCCGCTTGCCGGCGATCGCCTCAGCGATCGGGGCGGCGAGCCTTTTGGCTAAGTCGTTGCTCTGCACCTCGGCGGCAGACTGGTCGACGATGACGGCACCGTCGGCGACGATGGAGATGGTGGTCTCACTTCCAAACTCGGAGGCTGGGGCGAAGGCGCGACGAAGTCGATCGACGTCGAGGAAAACTCCGACGGCGCCGACGGGCTTACCCTCCACCGCCAAGGACGCCGACGTATCGTCCGCGTCAGGCAGGACCGGGGCGACCAACGCAACAACACGGACGTTGTCGCTGTTGGGAACGTTAATCGTGTTCGAGACACCGGTGCCACCGGCATTGAGTGCGTTTTCCAGCAGCGTCTTAAGGGTTAAATTGCCGAGCAAGGGCTCGGGGTCGATGCCGCGATAGACGATCCGATTCCCGTCCGGCACGAGCAGAAAGAGGCCTTTCAGACTCTGTCGGTACGCGAGCGCATTGCTGAAGACTGCCTGCGTACCTTTCTCATCAATGGTCGAGTTAATCGCCGGCTCTTTCACCAGTTCGGCCAGCAGCATCTGGTTTTCTTCCAACGTCTGCGAGAGCGTCTGCGCAACGACGTTGCTGATCGCGATCTCATTGTCGAGGAGTTGGTCACGGCTATTGTCGAGGCTTTGATCGAGGACGAAGAGAACGACCCCGAGTAGCGGCAACAGGCACGCCGAAGCGGCGGCGACGAAACGCGTGCGCATCGACCATCGCCGCGTCATCCCGCCCCTCCGTCCGCCGCCGCCCTTGCCATGCTGGGCATACTTAGAGGTTTCATCGAGGCATCAAGGAATACTCGCTCACTTGCAAATGACTTGCCATATACAGTGGTGCCTGGCCCTGTATCCATCCGTATCACTAAATCGCGATCGGGAAGTTGGGCAGGCGTTAGTGATACGTCATACATATTACGTCAAGATTGGACGAGAAAGGTTGCCGGAGTAGGGGATGGGGCGAAACGCACCTTGTCATTACCTGGTGCGCGACCGAGCGTCATGGTTTGGTCCGGCCCCGGTGCCTCTGCGAACTCGCCGCCGCTGCTTCATGCACAGAGCGCAACGTGCCACTCGCTACGTGACAACAGCCGTCGCCCGCATGTGCGAAACGCGAACCCAACCCTGGTGATCTGGGGAGTTATCGTCACCATGCCGGCGACGGGTTGACGGAGGTCGGGAGATGAAGAACAGAGGTCATGTCGTGGGACGAGCTGCATGAGAGAGAGGACGTCTCGGCCGTCCGGCGATTGTCATGCTGAGAGCAGACCAAACTTTACGGAGTTCTGACCGACGCGAGCAGGGCTAAGCCATCTGGAACCGGAGACGGGATTGACGGCGACGGCGGGCGCGGACATGGGGGTGCCAGAGCCGGGCCAGTCCGGCGCGGTTCGTGGTGCGCCTCGCCGACCGGAGGAGCCGTGCGACGACCGCGAGGATGTCGTCGACGTCGAACGGTTTGGGGACGAAGCGCACGTGGGGAAGGTCGACGTCTGCGTAGACGGCGCTCATCAGCACCGCCGGTGCGCGTACTCCGCGGTTTCGCAGACAGCGAACAAGGGAGACACCATCGAGCCCGGGCATCATCACGTCGGAGAGAACGAGGTCGGGTCGTTGACGTTCCGCCGCGGCGAGTGCGGCGACTCCGTCGTAGGCGCGGACGACGCGATATCCCTCGTCCTCGAGCAGCTCAGCTAAGAGATCGCAGATCGGCCGCTCATCGTCAACAACCAAGATCGCGTTGTTGCGTTTCATCGGCCAATTGTTTCCGATACCGAGATAAGTCAGCATGGTCTCTTCTCCTACGGTCACCGACCAACGGCTCTAACGCAAGCTGGATGCCACGTCCGTATCACAAGACCGCGTACCGGAGGAGGATGCACACCGATGAACTGAAAGGAGAGGATGACGGTCTAGCGGTCTGTTCGCGACGGCTCGCAGACGTGGCCCCGCGTCCGACTGCAATAGGCGCTCGGCTCCTGAGGCTGGAAGGGCAGGGGAGAAGCAGAGCCCTTGACCCCGTGTGCAGCCCACCTCGCGCTGTACGCGAGCCTGTTCCGTGGTCTCGATCCCCCCCGCGGTCAGGATCAAGCCAAGGTCACGTGCCAGTCCGGCGATGGCCCGGACTATCGCACGGTCGTGCACGTGCGCGCCCAGCTCGGCGACGAAGGAGCGGTCGATGTTGATAACGTCAAGGGGCAGTTGACGGATCCTACCGAGTGATGATTAGCCTATGCCAAAGTCGTCGAGTGCGACTTGAACCTCGACACCCTCCAGCGTGCGGAGAAAGGCCGTCGTGGCTTCGATGTCTTCGCCGAGCGCGTCTTCGGTCACCTCGAGAGTCAACAGCGATGGCGGCAGGTTCTCCTCAGCGAGCACACGCCAGAGAAGCGAGCCGAAGTCTGAATCACGGAGCTGCCGAGCGGAGACATTGATGGCGACGACGAGCGGGCGTTCCGGTTGGAGCTCCCGCCAGCACCGGGCACGGCGGCAGGCCTCCACCAGCGCCCATTTGCCGATCGGCACGATCAACCCGGTCTGCTCCGCCAGTGGAATCAAGTCGCTCGGCAAGAGGAGCACGTCCCTGGGATGCCGCTAACGGAGGAGCGCCTCGAATCCCACGATTGAGGTGCTGACAAGATCGACAATCGGTTGGTAATGCAGTTCGAACTCGTCCCGTTCGATCGCGCGGCGCAGATCGGTTTCACGCGTGAGTAGATTGAGTGCGGCGTTCGCTTCGGAATCGAAAGCCGCGCACCGGCCACGGCCCTCGGTCTTGGCTCGGTAGAGGGCGACATCGGTCTCGCGACGCAGTTCTCCGGCGTCGCCACCAGGTGCGTTTCGCAGCGCGATTCCGATGCTTCCCATTGGAACGTCCGGGGCCACCACAAAATAGAGAAGACGGGGATGGCCACGGCACCGTCCCCATCCCCGTCAATCATCTTGCTACTTGGAATGCCGGTCGGATGCTCGTTCAGCCCTGCAGATGCGCCTCCAGGAACCAGAGGTCCTTATCCGTCTGGCGGGAGACCTCAGTGAACATGTCGGCGGTCGATTGATCGCCGGCGTCTGCGGCGGCATCGATGGCCTCGCGGGTGGACGCGGCGTAGGCGGCAAAGCGCTCGACGAGGGCGCGCACGTGATCCGGACCGTCAACCGCGTCGCTCGGGTACTCCGGAAGGGCCGATGTCGCGGCTGCCATCCGGGCGGTACCGGTGGCATAGCCGCCGAGGGCGGTGGCACGCTCCGCTATCAGGTCGACGTGTCCCAACACGTTTGTGGCCAATGCGTCAAAGAGTGCGTGGAGTTGGAAGAAGTCCTTGCCCTTGACGTTCCAATGGGCCTGCTTGGCTTGACTGTAGAGGTCAAGGCTGTCGGCCAGTTGCTGATTGCAGAGATCGACCATTGCCTCGCGTGTTTTGGCCGGCAGATCGACGCTCGTCGCGAAGGTGCGGGGTCGGATGTTTGTCGCGGACATTGCTTGGCTCCTCCTTGATGTGTTCTCCCCTGATCCGGCCATATCGTCGGATGCTCACGAATCACAAGCATAGTCAGGGCCACCCCTGGTGCGTTAAGTCACCGTGCACCGGCTGATGAACAGTGTGTGCGGCAGTAGTGCGGCACTGCCCCTCGGATCAACCAACCTGACGCGGTGATCGCTCCTTGATCACGGCCCAACGAACAGCCTTACCGAGAGATCCGGGGAAAGCTGACTGCAAGGCGGCCGTGATGCCGTCCGATAGCGACGGTAGTCGCAGTGTGCAGCCGTGGTGCAATGCTGGGAGGAGGGAACGCAAAACGCCGACGAGATGGGTGCCGAAGCACTTACCCCAGTCGGCGTTCGCTCCGTCTTCCGCCTCCCGGTCCGGAGACCGTTCCGCTTCCGACGTGACCCCACGATACAACCGTACGTACGCCTTGTCAAGGGGTCACAGGGAGCAATCTATGAGCAATTTCGCCTGTCACTCACTCTACCGTGGTCGGCCCCGACTCTCGGTCTGAACGCTGTCCGGGACAGCTGGGGATGCAGATAGCGTACGAAGACCTGCGGGGCCATTTCGCCATCCCAATGCGAGCCGGGCGCACCAAGACCGCTCCCGGCCTGTCAGTCATTTCTCCTTGATTGCTAGAGGCAGCGAAGCAGGGGAGCGGAAGACGACCGAGGGCCGCCAGGATATGGGAGCGCCGGTCAAGTGGAGCTGCGGGAACTCACGTACCAACCCATTGAACGCGATCTTTGCTTCCAAGCGACCCAGCGCCGAGCCCAGGCAGAAGTGGGTGCCGGTCCCGAAGGCGAGATGACGGTTCGGTGTGCGGCGAAGGTAAAGGCGATCGGCCTCGTCGAACTGTGCCGGGTCGCGATTGGCCGCGCCAATCCAGCACTCGACCAACGCACCCTGGCGAAAGGTGTGCTTGCCGATCGCGATCGGTTCTGTGGGAACAAACGCAGCCAATTGGACGGGGCTGTCATAGCGTGCCAGCTCCTCGACGGCGCGGTCGATCAGTGTCGGGTCTTGGCGGAGGAGATCGAGTTGGTCGGGATGGAGAAGCAGGGCAAGCATGCCATTGCCGATCAAGCCCGTCGTCGTCTCGCTGCCGGCGATTAGCAGCGTCATGCAGGTGGCGATGAGCTCGCGTGGAGACAACTCGCCGCGAGACTCGGCCGCCAAGAGAGCCGTGAGGAGATCGGATCGGGGATCATCTTGTCGAGCCTTCACGGAGGACGCGACGTAGTCGGAGAAGTCGAAGTAGCTGCTCACGGCAGCTTCAAGTTTCGTCGGATCCGCTTGGCCGATGCCGAAGAAACCGCTGAAGGCGGAGGACCATGCCACGAGTCGATCACGGTCCGCGGCCGGGAAGCCGATGATCTCGGCGATAACGAGTGCCGGCAGTGGTCCCGCGAGGTCAGCGATTAGATCAAACTGGTCAGACGGTCGGATGGCGTCGATCTGCGTGTTGACGATCTGCTCGATTCGCGGGCGTAACGCTTCGATGGCGGAGGCCGAGAAGAACGGCCGGACCAGCTTGCGAAGCCGGGTGTGTTGCGGCGGGTCGGTGTAGAGCAACATGTCCTGGCGAATGCTCAGTGCCGCCGCGGCCTCCGCTCGTATCTGCCCCGTGTAGCCGACCAAGCATGCGCGGTTGAGCGTCGGGAGGATCTGCGCGACCGAAAAGCGGTCGTCGCGGAGCACGGCGGCAATGTCGGCATAGCTGAAGAGGCGACGCGTGGTGCGACCCGAATTTGGACCATCGCCTTGTTCCGCACGCAAGGCAGCGTAGAGGGGATAGGGGTTGGCAAGCACGTCCGGTGCAAGAAAAACAGACTGTCTGACGACATCCGAGGTGGTCACGTCCGGTCCCCCAGTCGATTCGAAAGGTCGGCAACGGTGGCCGGGTCGAACCGGACGGGAAACCGGTCCTCGCCCCAATAGCGACGAGCCGGACCGAGGACCGTCATGTCAAAGCCGAGCCGGCGGTAGAGGCGGAGCATGCCGGGCGAGTCCGTCCCGGCCCAGACATGGAATCCGCGTTGCCGCATTTCCAGCCAACAGCGGGCGATGAGTCCGAGTAAAAGGCGACTGTTGCGACTGCGGTATGCGCGGTCGACCGTGATTCGGTCGACCTGAACCACCTGTCCTCGCGGTTCGATGTCGATGCCGAAGGTGACTTCGACGGGCAGTGGTTCGCTCGGCGCTGGAAAGATCATTCGAGCCGCGGCGACTGGCTTCGTCCCAACCCAGGCGCCGATGAGAACTGCGCGGTTGTCGTCGTCGTCACGCTCCATGCCATCGGGCAGGTCGTCGGAACATGCCCAACCACGGTCGATTACCGCACGGTAGCGGAGGCGAAAGACGTCCTCGCGTTGCGCCTCGGACGCTGCGATGGCGTAGCGAAGGGGAGCGAGCCTGGCGACGATAGCATCGGCGACGGAATCGAGATTCGTGAGGTGGCACGCCTCGAACTCACACCCGGGTATCCCAGTTGTCGACACGGAAATCAACGGCTCACTCCTGGTGCACGCTTGAAGCTGTCTTACCACCTCCATTATCCCAAAGCCGGACCGTCTGGACGTCGGCAAGACTGCCCATTTCTTCGTCGCCCGCGATGCTGTACATGTTCCTTTTTCACGGTCGACCGGAGCATAGAGATATGAGAGGATCAGAGCGATTTGTGACCAGTTGAGTCAGCCCAAGTGGAGCCGGAATGACCAGTCATCTCACACATCTCGAGTGCACGAACTGCGGTGTGACGTATCCGGCAGACCGTCTGGCGAACGTGTGCCGCAGCTGCGGCAAGGTGCTGTTCGCCCACTACGATCTGAGCTCGGCGGCGCGGGAAATGACGCCAGCGGTGCTCGCCGGGCGGCCTTGGAACCTCTGGCGGTATGCCGAGATCATGCCGGTACAGGATCCGCGTTTTGCCCTCACCCTCGGCGAGGGCGGCACTCCTCTGCACGAGGCGCGAAGTCTGGCGGATCTATGGGGCTACGACCGTCTGCTCGTGAAGGATGAGGGGCTCAACCCGACGGGCAGTTTCAAGGCGCGGGGACTTGGCGTTGCGGTATCGCGCGCGAAGGAGCTTGGTGCAACCGCGGTGGCGATCCCGTCGGCGGGAAATGCCGGGGCGGCGATGGCGGCGTACGCGGCACGAGCGGGAATGCCGGCCTTTGTTGCGATGCCGGTCGATGCGCCGGAGGTGATGAAGGCGGAATGCCGGGCGTACGGGGCGACGGTGTGGCTGATCGACGGATTGATCAACGACTGCGGGCGGGTGATCCGCGTCGGCTCCGCGGCCCACGGTTGGTTTGACGTCTCGACGTTGAAGGAGCCGTACCGCGTCGAGGGTAAGAAGACGCTGGGGTTGGAACTGGCTGAGCAACTCGGCTGGCGCCTGCCCGACGCGATCATCTACCCGACGGGTGGGGGCACGGGCATCGTTGGGATGTGGAAGGCGTTCGCCGAGCTGGAGGCGATGGGGCTGATCGGTCCCAAGCGGCCGAAGATGATCGTCGTCCAAGCGGAAGGGTGCGCCCCGATGGTTCGCGCGTTCGCGGACGGGAGCCACCATGCCGAGCCATGGTCCGACGGCAAGACACTGGCGCCGGGGATCCGAGTCCCAGTGGCAATCGGGGACTACCTGATCCTCGACGCGGTCAGGCAGAGTGGAGGCACCGCCATAGTCGTCTCAGAGGACGAGATTTTGGACGGGATGGACCAAGCAGCGCGCCGAGAAGGACTCTTTGTCTCGCCCGAATCAGGAGCCGCCTTTATCGCGGCCAAAAAGGCGAGAGAGCTCGGGCTCCTTGAGCCGGGGGATGAGACCGTGATCTTCTCGACGGGAGCCGGACTAATGCACGTTGATTTGGTCCCGGGACACTTTCAAACGTTCGATCACTTTGAGACCGACGATCAGATACGCGAGATGATCGATGAGGTCCTCGAGTTCCCCGAGCGGTCGAATTTGCTGTCGCCGCATCCTCCGAAGCACGTCGATCCGAAGGTGCCTTTGGAAACGACCGGCCGGAGGTTCGACGACTGAGGTTTGGGACTGGGGTATGCGCATGTGTGGTCAGGCAGTCATGTTCTTGGCGACTGTTCGAGAGCCAATGGCCCTAGCCTAGGAGACCCACTTACTACTGCCAGAACCGCGTCTCCTTACGATCGACGCAATTGGCGTCGCGTACCAAATCGAACGCGTCGCAGAGGCAGAGGATAGGCGGGCCACTGTTGGGCCGTTTGAGAACTGGTCGGGGACGGTCACTGAGAAGCTAAGATAGTCTGCAATGGGCCGGAGCGCCTCGGCTAGTCGCGCTTGGATTTGCTGGACGATCTCGTTCGGTCGTCCGGTGCTCCAGAGTGATAACGACGAGAGATGAACTTTGTTGGGCGACCACGCTGACGTCGAATGGAGAGGACGGTAAGGTGCCTTCAGAAGCCAACGAAGCGGCGGCTTCGACTTTGACCCACTTCGACGAATCAGGGCGGGCGCGGATGGTCGATGTCGGTGAGAAGGACGTCACGCGCCGCGTCGCGATTGCTACTGGGCGTGTGGTGATGCGCCCGGAGACAGTGGCGATCATCCGGGAAGGGAGAGCCGCGAAAGGGGATGTACTTGGGGTGGCACAGGTGGCGGCGATTATGGGGGCGAAGCGGACGCATGAGTTGATCCCGATGTGCCACCCGCTACTGTTGACGCGGATCGAGGTGGGGTTCGACCTGGAGGATGAGGCGGTCGTGATCAGCGCCCGAGTGGAGACGCGGGGGCAGACCGGCGTCGAGATGGAAGCCCTGACGGCGGTGAGCACGGCGGCGCTCACGATCTACGACATGGTCAAGGCGGTCGACCGAGGGATGACGATCGAGGGTATCCAACTGGAACTTAAGGAAGGCGGGCGGAGTGGTGTCTGGACGCGGGGGCAGGCGTCGTGAGGAAGGAAGCCCTCGAAGCTGTTGTCTATGACCTGATCGATCTGCAAACGGGAATGGTTGTGGGGCAGGTGACCGGTGCCGGCGACGTGATCTCGGGCGACGCGCAGGTGACCGAACGTGTGACCCACGCGTTTGCGCGTGAGGTCATGGTCCGCGACGGCGAGTTGGTCGAAGAGTTGGGCATTTGCTTTGCGAACGTGGAGACGCTCTATCCTGGGCAGCCCGGTCACGAGGCGGCAGTGTTGCGTTACTTGGGGAAACTCTCGGGGTACCTGCCCCAGGTGCGGGATGCCGACGGTCCTTAACGGTGCGACCCCTAAACGCGGGTGGCTGAGCTAACCAGGGTCATGCGATACCAGGGGGAGGATCAGGAGCGCCCAATTGTTGGAGCGCACCCGAATGGATATGAATCGAAGTGCATTTAATGCGCAGAATAGGCGCAAATGGATGAGTGATCGGTGGCCTCTGCGCGAATAGGTTTCCCACAGTTCGGGTTTGGTAACGGCATGGTACCATCCGGGCTGGCCCAACTGGGGCTGGGTAACGGTCGCCGCCTGCTCGCGACGGCCGGTCGAATTGCAAGCAGGAGAGAGACGAGGATGCCTTCGGATCGGCCCATTGAGGCCAGGATCACGCGGCGCCGATTTAGTGCGCTGTCGGCGGTGGGGGTGGCAGCGGCGGTATTGCCACTCGGTTACGGCCTCGGCCAGCGAGTCGCACAGGCTCAAAGCGACACGGTGATCACGATGGTCACCGACACGGCGGGCTTAGGCGACCAGAACTTCAACGACCTGGCAAACAAAGGCGGTACACAAGCCGCCGCGGAGTTCGGGTTCACCTGGAAGGTCATTGAGTCGGCTGACCCAGCACAGTACATCCCGAATCTCACCGCCGGAGCAGAGCAGGGTGAATTGACCGTCGGCGTTGGGTTCCTGCTCACCGACGCGATCACCGAGGTTGCCAATCAGTTCCCCGACGACAACTTCCTCCTCATCGACTCCGTCTCGGAGGCGGCAAACGTTCGGTCCGTCACGTTCAAGGAGAACGAGCCGGCATTTCTGGCGGGTGTCGTCGCCGGCCAGGCGACCAAGACCAACAAACTTGGGATCGTCGGGGGGCAGCGCATCCCGCCTGTGATTCGGTACGAGGTCGGGTTCGTCGCCGGAGTCAAGTCCGTGAATCCGAACGCCGAGATCAACATCGCCTACGCGGACACGTTCGGGGACCCGCCCAAGGGAAAGGAGCTCGCGCTGGCTCAATACGAGCAGGGCGCGGACATCATCCTCCCAATCGCGGGTGCGACCGGGATCGGCTGTTACCAGGCGGCCGCGGAGAAGGGCGACGGGGTTTGGGTCGTCGGAGCGGATACGTCGCAGGAACATCTGGCGCCGGGACGGGAACTCTGCACGGCGCAAAAGGGTGTCGACTTCGCGGTCTACACCGGCTGCAAAGATGTCGTCAACGACACGTTCACCGGGGGTGCGATCGACTACGACCTGAAGACGGGCGGCGTCTCGCTTCAGACGATTCCGGGCCGTGTGCCGGATGAGTACGTGGCGCTGGCTCGCGGATACGAGAAGTTGATCGTCGAGGGAACACTCGTGGTTCCGGTCGACGACGAGACGCTGGCGGCATTCACACCGCCGGAGCGGCCGGAGCCGGTCGCAGAGGCGTCACCAGCCGCGACTCCTTCTACGTAACAACGCGGCGACGAGGCCAAGAGATAGAATTGGGAGGGCGCACGTCAGTGCGCCCTTTCCGTACAATGGGCCCGTCATGACACAGGGTGAATCCAGCCAAGTCACCGGACGGGAATCACAGCCGACTCCTCGCTCGTCCGACACGCCGCCGGCGGTCGAGATGCTGGGGATCGTCAAGCGATTCCCTGGAATCGTCGCCAACGCCGGGGTGGACCTGGTGGTCGAGCGGGGCGAAATCCATGCCTTGCTGGGTGAGAACGGTGCCGGCAAGTCGACGCTGATGAACATCCTCTTCGGGTTGTACCACCCGGATGAGGGCGAGATCCACGTCGATGGCAAGCCGGTGCGATTCCACGGACCGCGCGACGCCGTGGCCGCCGGACTCGGGATGGTTCACCAGCACTTTATGCTGATCCCGCGGTTCACTGTGGCAGAGAACGTGATCCTCGGCTCCGAGGGGGCGACGACGCTCCATCTCGATCGTGGTGCCGCGGAGCGGCGGGTCGGGGAGATCGCCGCGGCGTATGGACTACGGGTCGATCCGAAGGCGCGGGTAGAAGACCTGCCGGTCGGGATGCAGCAGCGGGTCGAAATTCTGCGGACGCTCTACCAGGGGAGCCGGATCATCATCCTCGACGAGCCGACGGCGCTGCTGACGCCGCAGGAGGTCGAAGAGCTCTATCAGATCCTTGAACGACTCCGTGCCGCCGGCGGCACCATCATCTTCATCACGCACAAGCTGCGCGAGGTCGCCGCGATCAGCGACCGGGTAACGGTCATTCGGCGTGGCAAGACGGTCGGGACGCGCGTGACCGCGGAAACGTCGGCACCGGAACTGGCCGAGTTGATGGTGGGCCGCGAAGTCCTCCTACGGGTAGAGCGTCCGCCGGCGCATCCCGGTGCGCCCGTTTTGGAAGCGCACGATCTGGTGCTGAGGGGGCGTGGCGGCGTTCACGCGCTCAACGGTCTGAGCCTGACGATACGCCGGGGCGAGATCGTCGGTCTCTGCGGCGTTGAAGGGAACGGGCAGACAGAGTTGGTCGAGACGCTGGCCGGGCTGCGCAAGCCGGCCAGCGGGTACATCAAGGTCAAGGGGCGAACGTTGGACGACGCCGACCCGACGCTCCTGCGGCGCGCGGGAGTGTCGTACATCCCCGAGGACCGACATCATCGCGGACTTGTCCTGCCGTTCACACTGACCGAGAACGTGCTGTTGGGGAACAGTGAGGCACCTCCGTTCAGCAGGCGCGGCGTCATCGACTACCCGGCGAGTGAGGAGATCACACGGCGACTGATGAGCAAGTTCGACGTGCGGGCACCGGGGCCCGAGACGCCGGCGGGGTCGCTGTCCGGCGGCAATCAGCAGAAGCTGATCATTGCTCGCGAGTTGTTTCGCGAACCGGACGTGCTGCTGGCGGTGCAGCCAACGCGCGGACTCGATGTCGGCGCGATCGAGTTCGTCCACAAGCAACTGGTGCAAGAGCGAGACAAAGGGCGCGGCGTGCTCCTGGTCTCGTTCGACCTCGACGAGATACTCGACCTCAGCGACCGGATTCTGGTGATCTTCCAGGGCCGGATCGTTGGCGAGTTCGTCAGCGGCGGTGTCGAGCGAACGACGCTCGGTTTGCTGATGGGAGGCCGGAGCGGCGATGAGCGACACGAGTCGGCAACCGCCGCCGACTGAATCGGGAGTCGGTTTCCCGGGTCGGTTGTTGCGAGCCTCAACGACGGTTGTCACGTCGGTGGGAGCGATCGTGATCGCCCTTCTCATTGGGGCGATCTTCATCGTCATCTTCGGAGACGACCCCATCGCCGCGTACCGGGCGCT
>JAXDKI010000161.1:0-8496 GCA_034667245.1 Thermomicrobiales bacterium
CCTGGGTGCGTGCGCGGACGGCCGATTTCGATCGGACATCATAGCATGGCGTATTGAGACCGATGGCGTGCGGCACGACCGGCACCAGGGAAATCGCACTTGGACTCGAACGAGCTTGTCGGCTCCGCCATCCGGCCTCGCGTGGACGGATCTGGCAGCCAAGGCTGTGCCCGGTGCCACGCGTTGAGCACGTTCATTGGAGCCGAGCACGGTCACGACGACCACCGGACAACCTCGACAGCACTGCAAGCGTTCAAATGCGATTGCCCTGCGACCGGCACCACCCGAGGCGATGGGGGAATGGACGCGTCGATCGGTGAAGGCGGATCAGACGAAAGCGAGGCGCGACCCTGCCCGGATCGGGGCACAGCGGATGCGAACGTGCCGCTTAGTCAGGAGCGCCGCGACGTGTCTTGAAGCGGGCTCGTCGCGACAGCCGACGATGGGTCGGCCCTTTCCCACCATCGGGCAGTCACGTATCCTTCCCGCGCACCGTTGCGGTCGGTTGACATGGCGTCACCGAGAGCGGTAACGGGCGGCCGGCACGATGCGTCCGGCGTGACGCGGACGTGACGGACGACACGAGGAGGTTATGAGACGTGGAAGGTGTGGTTGCATCCCGCCTGGCGACGGCGCCGCGTGGCGCGCTCCGAGACTGGTTCGCCGTGAATCTGCGGACGGCCATCATCGACCGAGGGTTCCGCCTGGTCGAGGAGGACGCCCCCGCCGACGAAGGCGGGATCGTCCTCCACGTGATCGATACCGAGAAGCCGCGCTCGTTCCGGCGCAAGAATCGCGCGGTCTTCGTGGTCGGCATCGGCGAGGCGGAGCGCTATCCGGAGGAGCCGCTCAAGACCGGCTACCCGATGCTGCTCCGCACCCTGGCCAACCTCTTCATCATGGTGGTGCATGAGGGCAAGCACGGCGGGCCGGCGGCATACTTCTTTACGCTGGAGCAGGGGTTCTACGCGCTGGAGTACCACGGCGACGACGCGGCGTTCTTCGAGGCGGTGCTGGAGCGGCTGACGCCGCTCGCGACATCGCAGTTGATCATCGACAACGACTTTGTTCCCGATCTCCCGGAGGAGCTCTGGAACGGCGACGAGGTGACGGCCTCGATCACCCGTGCCGGTCGCCGTCTCGACCAACTCGATCTCCTGCCATCGCCGTTCCCGCTCGAAGACTTCCTATCGCCGAGCGATTATCGCCACGTCCTCCAGATGTTCAACATCGGTGGGCTGAGCTACGGCAACCTGAGCGCCCGTAAAGACGAGCAGCGTTTCTGGATGAGCGCGAGCGGCGTCGACAAGAGCAAGCTGGAGAAGGTCGGGACGGAGATCCTTCTCGTCACCGACTACCTGCCGGAGCAGCGGGCAATGCGGCTGAGTGTGCCGCCGAATGTGACGCCGAAGCGGGTCTCGGTCGATGCGATCGAGCACTTTCTGATCTATCGGGAGCACCCATCGGTCGGCGCCATCCTCCACGTTCATGCCTGGATGGCGGGGATCGCCTCGACCCACATCAACTTCCCCTGCGGCACCTTCGAACTGGCCGAGACGGTGGCCGAACTGGTCCGGAGGGAGCCTGATCCGGCACACGCCGTGATTGGTTTGAAGAACCACGGGTTGACGATCACGGGCGAGAGCCTGGACGAGATCTTCGACCGGGTCGAAAGCAAGATCCTGCGGCAGGTGCCGATGAGCTAAGACGACAACGCGCGTTTCGATCGACGCCGCCCGTGCCCGGGGGCTTTAGCCCCCGGGCACGGGCGGCGCCACGAGGGACGGACCGACGATGAAAGCGATCCGCTACAACTTTTCGATCCCGAACTTCTTGGCGGTTCGCGCGGCGGACCTACTGCCCCTCCCGATTCTTGACTCGGGACGTATCCCAGGTCTCTCGGAGATCGAGGCGCCGCCGCGGGAGCTGCCGGGGCCGGAATGGGTGCGACTGAAGCCGCGGCTGTGTGGGGTTTGCGGTAGCGACATCTCGATGTTGAAGAACACGAGCAGTCCGGCGATGTCGCCGTTCGTCTCATTTCCGGTTGTGCCGGGGCACGAGATTGTCGCCGATGTGGCTGAGGTGGGGAAGGCGGCGGGGAACGTAGCGGTCGGGCAGCGAGTTGTGGTCAATCCGGTGATTTCGTGCGAGATGCGGGGATTGGTGCCGTGCCGCTCGTGCGCCTCGGGGCAGCCGGGGTTGTGTACGTCGGCGGCCGAGGGGAAGCTGGCACCGGGGATGTTGCTCGGTTTCTGCCGCGATCTGCCGGGCGGCTGGTCGGAGGAAATGATCGTCCACCGGAGTCAGGTTATTGCGGTGCCGGAGGCGCTGTCCGATGCAACGGCGGTGTTGGTGGAGCCGTTCAGCGTCGCGGTCCACGCCGTGCTGAAGGCACCGCCTGAGCCGGAGAGCAAGGTCCTGATCGTTGGGGCCGGGTCGATAGGGTTGCTCGTCTTGGCGGCGTTGCGGTTGCTGGGCAATACAGCGCACGTCACCGTGCTGGCGCGGCACCCGATTCAGGAGGAGATGGCGCGGCGGTTTGGGGCGGATGTCGTGTTGCGCGGGACGGGCGCCGGCGATGCCGCGACGCAGGTGACGGGGGCGAAGCGGTACAAGCCAATCAAAGGGAAGCCGGTTTACGCGGGCGGGTTCGATTGGGTTTACGATGCGGTTGGGTCCGCGCGGAGCGTCGACGAGAGTCTGCGGGTGGCCGGGCCGCACGGTCGCGTCGTTCTCGTCGGCTGCGCGGGGGAGCTGCCGCACCTCGACCTCAGCTTCGTCTGGGCGCGCGAACTCCAGATCACGGGCTGCTACGTCTACGGCCAGGAGCCGTCCTGCGAGGGCGCGCACACCTTCGAGGTGGCGATGCGTCTCCTGTCAGAACGCCCCGATTTTCCGCTCGGCGACCTGGTCACCCACACCGTGCCGCTCGCGGACTGGCGCGAGGCGATGCGGCTCAGCCTGCAACGGGGGCACCACGGGGCGATCAAGGTGGTCTTCGACTGCCGAGCTGCGTAGTCGTCAGCTCTCAGCCGTCAGCCGTCAGCCATAAGAGATAAGAGATAAGGGAAGGGATAAGAAATAGGACGAGTGGGAGGACGTCACGACTACCGCCAGCGTATCTCTTATCTCCTATCGCTCGTGCCTGAGCGCTGACCGCTAGCAGGCTCGATGCTTGACAGTCTGCGATCACGGTCTACACTCGCTTCTCATCACAGAGACGCGTGTTTCGCCGTGCGTTCGAGGGGCTCGCTTGTGGGGGTGTCGACGCGCGACCTGTCGCGGCGGCGGCCGAGCATGGGCAGGGTGGGCGGAATGGTGGTTCAGACGCGGCCGGAGTTGCAGGTTGACGACGACCTTTTGGCGTTGGAGGAGCAGGCACGGCCGTTCCGCGCGCTCTACGATCATTGGGAGCGCACCCAGTGGTCGGCGAATGCCATCGACTACCGGACAGACGTGGCCAGCTTCCGGGCGCTCGATGCAGACGGGCAACGGGCGCTGATTTGGATCTTCGGCCACCGTTTCCACGCCGAGTTCAGTGTCGCGACGCTGCTGGCGCCCTTCATCCTCGCCGCGCCGAGCTACGAGATGCAGCTCGTGTTGGCGACGCAGATCGCGGACGAGTACCGTCACATGCAGTGCGTCCTCCGCGTCTACGAGGAGGTCTTCGGGATCAGGGGCGGCGTGAACGTCGTGCGGCGGGTTGCGGATGAACACACGGACCCGGTTGCTACGATGTTCTATGAGCGGTTCGAGGCCGTTGTCGGCGAGCTGAATCACGCGCGCGACGAGGACACGTTCCTGCGGGCGGTGATGGCGTACCACCTGATCGCGGAGGGGGTGGTCGCGCGGACGGCGCAGAATCTGGCAGGCGACCAGTATCCCCAGCTCGGCGACTTCCCGGGACTCAAGGAGGGGCAGCGGCTGGTCTCGCGGGACGAGGCGCGGCACATTGGCATCGGCGTCAGCTACGCGCGCCAGCGCCTGGCCGAGGACCCGGAACGGGCCCGCGCCGTCATCGCCGGCGGTCTCGAGGAGTACGCGCGGATCGCCGCTCAGGGACTGGCGATGGTGGGAGACGACCTCGACTCGGTGGTGCAGCGGGGATACGGCGTGGGTGCCGACGCCTTCTATGGCGAGATGATGCGTCTGATGGAGGTGCGGCTGCGGTCGATTGGGTATTTGGGGTAGGCGACAGACGGCAGACGGCAGACGGCGGACGGCAGACGGCGGACGGTGTGTCATCGGATGCCGGAGATTGAGGTGGATAATGGTGCGGGTACCGCTTGGTGCCCTGATTGACGACTGTGAGCGTAGGGAATATCCGCTGCTGTGGTACCACCTGACAACCTACCGATGACCGATGGTGCGATGACTCCTGAGGGAGAGCGGTCGCTTTCGCTTGCCGTCCTGCTCTCGGGGACGGGGCGGACGTTGGAGAACTTCCTGCATGTGATAGCGCGCGGTGAGCTGGAGGCGCGGATTGCCGTCGTCGTCAGTTCCGCGCCCGGGGTGCGCGGGCTCGAGATCGCGGAGGAGGCGGGAGTCCCGACGGTCACCCTGCGGCGGAAAGACTACGGGTCGGACGAGACCTACGGAGACGCGGTCTATGCGGCGATCGCGCCGTACGAGCCGGATCTGATCTTGCTGGCCGGCTTTCTCCGCCGGTTGGTCGTCCCGCCGGCGTGGCGGGGGCGGATCCTGAATATCCATCCCGGTCTGCTGCCGGGCGCACCGGCCGGTCGTGGGTTTTACGGCGAATGGGTGCACGCGGCCGTGCTGGCGAGCGGTGCGGTCGAGTCGGGTGCCACCGTCCACGTCGTGGACGAGGACTACGACACCGGGCCGGTCGTGATGACGCGGACGGTGCCGGTGCTGCCGGGCGACACGCCGGAGACGCTCGGGGCGCGGGTGTTTGCCGCGGAGTGCGAGCTCTACCCCGAGGCGGTTCGGCGCTACGTCGCCGGTCATCCGGAGCTGGGTCGACCTCGAGCCTTGTGACAACAGCGTGGGAAGGGAAAGCGTGACCATGCGGATTCGGACCGAGAAGCAGCCGGTCGTCGCCTCGCGGGCGGTGGTGACGGCGAATCACCCCGAGGCGGGCGCGGCGGGGCTGGAGATCCTGGCGATGGGCGGCAACGCCGTCGATGCGGCGGTGGCGGCGCTCTTCTCGCTTTCCGTGGTCGAGCCGATGATGGTCGGGCCGTGCGGGGCCGGATTCTTTGTGATCCGGGATGGTCGGACCGGCGAGGTGGTGACGCTCGACAACTACGCGACCGTTCCGGGCGGTGCGCGACCGGACATGTTCACGCCGGTCGAGGGGAGTCTGGAGAACGAGACGGTCGGCGCCGAGAATGAGATCGGCTACCTGGCGGTCGGCGTGCCCGGTTCGCTGGCGGGGTGGTGTTTGGCGGCGGAGCGGTTCGGCTCCCTGCCGCTTACCGAGTTGATTGCGCCGGCGGTCCGGCAGGCGCGGCGCGGTTTTACGGTCAGTCCATACCTCTCGCAGTCTATTGAGATGGATCGGGAGTCGTTGGGGCGCTTCTGGGCGACGGCGGCGACGTTTTTGCCGGGCGGACGGGTGCCGGAGCCGGGGGAGAGGATCGTCCGGGCCGATTACGCCGACACGTTGGAGCGGATGGGGCGGAACGGCGCCGCCGAGTTGATTACCGGTGAGACGGCGGTGGCGATGACGGCCGACATGGAGGTGAACGGCGGGCTCATCACCCTCGACGATCTCGCCGGCTACCGTCTGCACGAGCGGGAGCCGGTGGGCGGTTGCTACCGGGGTCACGAGGTGATCGCGATGGGGCCGGTGTCGTCCGGGGGCACGCACGTCGCGCAGATGCTCGGGATCCTGGAGGGGTTCGACCTGCGTGCGTCGGGTTTCGGCACGGTGGACACGGTGCATGTCATCGCCGAGGTCCTCAAGGTGGCGTTTGCGGACCGCTTTCGCTATATGGCCGACCCGGCGGTGGTCGATGTGCCGGTGCGCTGGCTGGTCTCGTCGGAGTATGCGGCCGAGCGGTGCGCGGAGATCATGTCCAATCATGGACGGGCGGGGCAGTATCAGGCGGGGGTGCCGGCGGGCTGGGGCGGGGAGTCGAGCAGCACGACGCACCTGAACGTGGTCGATGCGAACGGGACGATGGTCAGTGCGACGCAGACGCTGAACAGTCTCTTTGGCTCCCGCGTGACGACGCCGGGGACGGGGATGCTGCTGAACAACTGCATGCGGTTGATGGACCCGACGCCGGGGCGGACGAACTCGATCAAGCCGGGCAAGCGGATCCTGAGCAGCATGTCGCCGACGCTGATCCTGAGAGACGAGCGCCCGTGGCTGGCGATCGGTACGCCGGGAGGACACCGGATCTTCGCGGCAGTGCTGCAGGGGATCGTCAACCTGATCGACCACGACATGACGGTGCAGGAGGCGGTGGAGGCGCCGCGGGTCTGGACGATGGGGCCGGTGTTGGAGATCGAGGACACCTTCGACAACCTGCCGGCGCTGGTGAGCGGTCTGGAGCGGCGCGGTCATAAAGTGCAGGTGGTGCCGAAGATCGCGGGCGGGATGAGCGCGATCCTCATCGATCCCGAGACGGGGATGCTGCACGGCGGGAGCTGCTGGCGGGCGGATGGCGCGCCGGTCGGGCTGTCGGGCGGCGGTGCGCGGTTGGTGGACGAGACGCCGTGGCGGTAAGGCATCGGCCGTAGGGGCGCGTCGCTGTTCGATGCCGGGCGAACCGCCGTGCGCCCCTACGAGCTGGTTGTTCGCGGCGGTCGCGGCTCGTCTGACGGCTTGTCTGTGTTGGGTTCTTCGGCGCCGTTGCCGCCGAGTTTGTGGGCGAGGCGGGCGCCGGCTTCGCCGAGGTCGGCGGCGGCGTCTTTGAGGGCGTCGGGGACGGCGGTGGCGAGACCGTCGACCAGGAAGCCGAAGGACTGGCCGCGGAAGAAGTTCTCGGAGATCTTGGAGACGGTATTGGGATCGCCCCAGACGGTCATCTTCGCGCTCGCCATTGCCGAGCCGAAGGCCTTGGCGGCCTCGATCCGGACCTGCTTCTCGGCGTCGATCCGCGCGAGGTCGACCTGGAGACCACGGGAGATCGACTCGAATTCGGCCTGGCTTTCCAGCGCCTGGCGTTGGACGGCGACGCGGGCTCGCTCGACCTCGACGCGCTGGCGCTCGACGTCGACCGGGACCATCTGGGTTGCCTTGTCGCCCTCGGCTCTGAGCGCGAGCGCTTCCTTTTCCGCCTCGGCAAGGGTGCGGCGGGCGGTGGCCTCCTTCTCGGCGGCGGTGGCGGCGCCTTCGGCAGACTTGACGACGGCGTAGGCCTGGACGTCGGCCTGCATCTGCTCGCCGAGGCGTTTCCGCTCGATCTCGGCCTGGGCGTCGATGATCGCCTTCGCCTTCTCGCGTTCCGCCGTCTGCGTCACCTCGACGGTGCGGACCGCCTGGCGCTGCTGCTCCATCTGGGCTTCGGCGGCGTAGCGTTGGGATTCGGCGTCGGCGCGCTCTTTTTCCTTCGTGGCGACGGCGATCTGGCTCTCGCGGTTGGCGATCTCGATCGTCCGTGTCTTTTCGATCTCGGCGGTGCGCGCCGCCTGGTCGCGGATCTGATCGGCGACCTCGAGCGCTTTCGCCTTCTCGACTTCGGCGATCTGGATCCCCTCGTCGCGTTTGACCTGGGCGACGCCGGCGAGGCGCGACTGCTCGGCGGCGAAGGTGTCGGCCTCTTGCCGGGCCTGCGCCTGGCTGATCTGAATCTCGCGATCCTTCTGGGCGGCGGCGTTGGCGCGGGCGACTTCCTGGTTGAAGACGAACTGGTCGCGGGAGACGTCCTGGGCCGTCACTTCCTGGTCGGCCTGGCGCTCGATCCGGTTGCGCTCGACGCGCTGCTTCTGGGTGATCTCGGCGATGGTGCGCAGTCCCTGGGCGTCGAAGACGTTGTCGGCGCCGCGCATCTCGGTGGGAGGGGTCTGGTCGAGGCGGGAGATGGTGACCGATTCGAGGGTGAGACCGTTGTGGATCAGGTCCTGCTCGACGATCTCCTGGACGGCGTGGGCGAACTCGTCGCGCTTGGTGTGGAGCTCGTTGAGGGGGCGAGTGGCGGCGACGGTGCGAAGGGCGGAGATCAGTTTCTGATCGACGAGGTCCTTGACGCTGTCGGCGTTGACGGAGCGCTCGCCGAGGGAGGTGGCGGCGTTGAGGATGTGCTCCTCAATCTTCTGGACTTTGATGTAGAACTCGGCCTCGACGTCGGCGCGGAGGTTGTCGCCGGTGATCAGGGCGTCCGGGCCGGAGCGGTTGACGTCGAGGCGCATCGTCTGGAGGGAGACGACGACGACGCTGTGGACGACGGGGATGACGAGTGAGCCGCCGTCGATGATCGGCCGGCGCCCGCCCATGCCGGTGCGGACGAACGATTGATCGGCCGAGGTCTTGATGTAGAGGCGCGTGATCGTGATCGCGATCATACCGATCAAGAGCAGGGC
>JAXDKI010000162.1:0-5041 GCA_034667245.1 Thermomicrobiales bacterium
CATCAGCGTCTTGCCGGCGCGTTCGGCAGCGGCGATCATGGCGTCCGCCTCGTCCAGCGTGAGCGCGATCGGCTTCTGCACCATGACGTGCTTGCCGGCGTCGAGCGCTTGGATCGAGAGTGGCGCGTGCAGATTGTTGGCTGTTGCGTTGACCACGGCGTCAACGTCGTCGCGCCCGAGCAATTCGCCCAAATCGGTCGCGTAGGTTTCGGCACCGAACCGCCGGGCGAAGTCGCGCGCTCGGTCCTCGTCGACATCAACGACGCCGACGAACCGGACATCTGGCAGCACCGAGAGCGCATAGGCGTGGCAGTTGCCGATCCCACCACAACCAGCGAGCACGACTCCAAGTTGCCGTTCCGACACGAGAAACCCCTCCTAACCTTTGAGCGCGCCACCGGTCAGTCCGGTGACGATGTGCCGCTGGACCAATAGGGTGAAGGCCACGACCGGCAATAGGACCAGGCTGCTGGCCGCGTAGAGCTGTCCCCAGAGAATCGAACGATCCGAGACGTAGCCGAAGATCGAGGGCGTGAGCAGTTTGGCCTGCTCGCCGCCAAGAACACTGGCGATGAGGAATTCGTTCCAGGTGAAAAGCACCGTGAAGATCGCCGTCGTCGCCAGCCCCGGTGCGGCAAGAGGCAGGGCGACCCGCGCCAGCGCTCCCCAGCGGGACGCGCCGTCGATCATCGCCGCCTCTTCGAGCTCGACTGGCACTCCCTGGAAGAAGCCCCGCATCATCCAAATCACGAACGGAAGGGTCAAGGTGAAAAACGCCAGGGTCAAACCGAGACGCGTGTCGAGCAGATGCGCGTCGCGCCAGATCCGGTAGAACGGGATCAGCAAGACGATCGGCGGGATCATCTGGGTAACGAGGATGCCTGTCAGGATCAGCCGTCGTCCGCGCATCCGTGATCGAGCCAGGGCATAGGCGGCTGGACAGCCGACGACGAGTGTCAGCAGGGCACTGGAAGCGCTGACGATGACCGTGTTGAGAATGTAATCGGGCAGTCTACTGCGGACCGCTCCTTCGTACTCCTCCTGTACCGTCTCCTGCTCGGTCGGCACGATCAAGCCGAGCACCACCTTGTAGTTGTCGAGTGTGGGCGTAAAGATCCACTTCGGGGGGAGGGCGAAGACGTCACGCGACGTCTTAATCGACGAGAAGTAGGTCCAGAAGACCGGAAAAACCGAGAAGAGTGCCCACAGGCCGACGATCACGTATGCAGTCGCTACCCCCAAACGACGTTTGTTCGACCGACTGAGGAGGCCCATGCGAACCGCGGGTTGGCGCACCTCTTCGGTCCGGCCGGGGCGCGCAGAAACCTCCATGACTACCTCCTCTGCGCGGCGGATGAGTCATCGACGTCGACGAAAAAGACGAAGAAAATACCGACCGCCGAGGTGATCGCAAGCAGCACGAAGGCGATGGCCGTGCTGTAGCCGATCCGGAAGAAGCGAAACATGAAGTCGAAGATGTAGGAACTCAGTACCTGCGTCGCCCGACCCGGCCCGCCCTGGGTCAGCGCGAAGACGATGTCGAAGGCGCGTAGCAGGCTGAACGAGCGAAAGAGCAGCACGACGACGATGACGGGCTTCAGAAGCGGGATCGTGATGTCGCGCAGTTGCCGCCACCAGCTCGCGCCGTCGACTTTCGCCGCCTCGAACACTTCCTGAGGCATCACCGCCAGCCCGGCCGCGAGGACCAACATCACGAAGCCGGTGTTGAGCCAGACGTCGATCGCGACGATACTCGCCATCGCTTGGTGCGCGTCGAGTAACCAGCGCATCCGCGGAAAGCCGAGCTCCTGGACAAAGAAGTTCACGATGCCGAGGTCGTAGTTCAGCATCGTGCGCCACTGCAGGCCCATCACCACCGGCGTCAGCATGATCGGCATGATGATCATCGTCCGCAGGAGGCCGCGACCGCGGGTGATGTGCTGGAGGAGCAGGGCCAGCACGAAGCCGATCAGGAGCTCGGCCGCGAGCGAAAGTCCGGTGAAGACCAGCGTCGTCTTGATGCTGCTCAGCACGTTGTCGTCGGACAACGCCATGCGGTAGTTGTCCAGCCCGACGAACCGCGCGTCGCGTCTGCCCGTCTTGTTGGTCAGGCTGTCGCGAAAGCCGTACGCGAGGGGATAGAGGTAGACGAGTGCGAGGATGACCAGCGGCGGCACTAGGCAGAGCGCCCAAAAGACATGGTCGCTGCCCATGCTGAAACGCCGTCGTCGAGCGGCGCCGACTTTTGAGTACCGCAGTGCCAGACCCATCCCTCTGAAACCCTCGATCCCGAACGCTGGGCACGCCCCGCACGATCCTCGCCGGGCCCACCCCTGACCTGCACACGTTGTTCTGCCGGTCAGGGGTGAATAACGCCGATTGCGGCGGCATCCGGCGCGCCCAGGTGCGACCGCGTCAGGAGCCGACCGACTCCATAATGCTCAGCGCTTCCTCCTGGGCTTTGTCGAGCGCTTCCTTCACGGTGGCGTTGCCGGTCCATGCCTCAATCACGTTGCGGCCGATAGCCTCGGCCTGAAGCTGGGCGTAGGCCGGCGTCGACGGCAGGACGAAGTAGTACTCGTACGACTTCGCCATCGCCGGGTACCAGGGATGCGCACCGACGATCTCTGGATCGGTCAGGAGCGATCGCCGCCCGGAGACGCCGCCGCCGTTGGCGACGTAGTCGCGCGCCACCTCCGGCGAGGTGTACCAGAAGACGAACTCGAGCGCCGCGTCCAGTTTCGAGGACGCCGGATTGACGCTCAGTCCGTGCTCGCTTGGGTAGACCCGCTGCACCGTCGGGCCGGCAGCCTTGGCGTACGGGAAGGCCGCGTAGGCGAGCTTGCCCGCCGACTGGGATTTGTCCGGCAGCTCGTTCGTTTCGGCCGAGGCATTCCACTGGAGCGGCAGCACGGCCTTGCCGCTGTTCACAATTTCCAAGATGTCCTGGTAGTAGTAGCCGGCGACGCCCGGGCTGGCGACCTTGTACTTGAAGACAAGGTCGTGCAGCATCTGGGTTGCCTCGACGGCGAGGTCGCCGTTGAAATCGGGCGTGCCGTCTTCCTTGAACGGCTGATGGCCGAAGCTACGGACCGTCGACTCCCACATGATCGCGCCGGAGATGTCGCCGCTGGTCTTGAAGATGTAGGCGGTCGCCCAAAGATCCGGGACACCCGCGCTGTTGATCCCCTCCTGGACCGTCTGCGCGATCTCGATGAATTGCTCCCAGGTGTAGCCCTCGACCGGTGGAAGCGGCGATCCGGGCGCGTACTGTTCCAAGAGGTCCGTGCGGGCGAACTGCATGTAGGCCGACGCCTCGAACGGCAGGACGTAGTGCTTCCCCTCATACCCAAACATGTCGAGGAGGGGTGCCGGAAAGTCTTCGAGGTTGAAGACCGTCGGGTCGAGCCACTCCGGTTTCATGTAGTCGGTCAGCGGCACTGCGAACTCACTGTCCCGGATCTGCGACCACTCGCCGCCGTGTAACCAGACGACGTCCCAATCGTCGCCCCCGGCCTGCCACATCGCCAGCTTGCGCGGCTGGATCGCGTCGAACGGCGAGGACTCGACGCGGACGGAAACCTTGCCCCCGGTCAGGTCGGTGAACTGGGGACCGAGCCGCCGTACCGCCTCGGCGTGCGGACTCTGGAAGATGCCCACCGCGATCTCTTGCTGTTCGAGCTGTCCGCTCGCCGCCAGCGGCACCGCACTCGCGCCTATCACCGATGACTGCGCTGCGGCGATTCCCGCAGGACGCGGGGCGAAAGGACCGAAGGCCGCGCCTGCGGCAGCAGCGGCGCCTGTCTTTCCGGCGCGCTCTAAGAATCGACGGCGGGAAAGTGAACGGTTGACGAGATTTTTCATCAACGCTCCTCCTTACGGTCTGCGATGCTCGGTCCGTACTGACGCACGCGGCCGCGGGGGCCGTCGCTTGCGTCGTTACTGACACTGTCCGGGGTGAACCTTGCTCGCTCACCTCCTCTCGTCCGTTGGCCCTTAGACGATGACCATCCCGCCGTCAACGTAGAGCGATTGCCCGGTCACGAAGCTGGCATCGTCGCTGGCAAAGAAGACAACGGCGGGCCCGATCTCTCGGGGAGATCCCGCGCGGTGAAGCGGAATCTTGTCGAGGACGACCGGCAGGATCTCGGGATCAGCCATCACCCATTGCGTCATATCGGTATCGATCAGGCCGGGGTGGACGCAATTGACGCGAATGCCATGGGGCGCGAGTTCGGCGGCGAGATTGCGCGTCAATGCCTCCAGTCCACGCTTGGTCGGGGCATAATGAGACCGTCCTGGTAGTGCCATGCCTGCCTGCACCGAGCCGATATTGACGATCGCCCCGGGTCGACCTTCGGCAACCAACCGGCGCGCCACCACCTGGGCACAGAGCCACTCACCCTTGAGGTTGACATCCACCACCTGCTGCCAGGTGACATCGTCGAGTTCGAGGAAGGGGACGATCGACTCAACACCGGCGTTATTGACAAGGACATCGATCGGTCCGAGGGTCGAACTGACCATCTGGACCATCGCCTCGACCTGCTCCCGGTCGGAGACATCTGCTCGTACGGTAATGGCCGAGCGATCCCAATCGCGGATCTGTTGCGCGACCTCCTCGGCCCGCGCGGCCTGGCTCACGTAGTTGATCGCGACGTGCGCGCCTTCCTGAGCAACGGCCTCGGCGATCGCGCGACCGATGCCGCGACTCGCTCCGGTGATGAGGGTGACCTTGTCTTGCAGCCGCCCCATTTGGTTCCCCTTCGCGCGTGATTCTCAGCCCTCAAGCGGGCAAATCGTGACTGACCTCCTCACCCAGCGTCAGAACGTGGTCTTTGATCGCCTTCACCGCGAGTTCGGGGTCGCGGGCGCGCAGGGCGTCGACGATCGGCCGATGTCGCTCGGCGATTTCGACGAGGTCACGGTGAAGGATGGTCAGCGTGAACAGGGTCCAGCTCAGCGGATTGATGCCTCGCCAGGTGTGGAGTAGCAACGCATGGCCCGACCGCTCGCAGATCAACTCGTGGAACTGAACATC
>JAXDKI010000163.1:0-4636 GCA_034667245.1 Thermomicrobiales bacterium
AAAATGATCGTCTTCCTGGCCGGACTCCAGGGTGTGCCGGGCGAGCTCTACGACGCGGTCGAGGTCGACGGCGGCAACGCCTGGGACAAGTTCCGGACCGTCACGTTACCGATGCTCTCGCCGGTCATCCTCTTCAACCTCGTGATCGACCTGATCTTCGCCTTCCAGTTCTTCACCGAGCCGTACGGATTGACCGAGGGCGGCCCCGAGAACTCGACCCTCTTCTTCTTGATCTACCTCTACCGCAACGCCTTCGTCTACCTCCAAATGGGCTATGCCTCGGCCATGGCCTGGGTCCTCTTCCTCCTCGTGCTCGTCCTCACGATCGCCGTCTTCAAGTCGACTCCCATGTGGGTGCACTACGAAAATGAGCGAGGTCGAGGCTGATGGCACGCGCGGTCGATAGGCGTCGAGTCGCGGTGGGCACCCCAGCGCGGGGCACACTCCTCTCCCGCGCCTGGCGGCATCGCCTCCAGATGGGAGCCGCGTTCGTCGTGATCCTCGCCGGCGCGGCAATCATCGTCCTGCCGCTGGCCTGGATGATTTCGACCTCACTGAAGCGGCAAATGGACGTCTTCGTCCTCCCCCCGAAGTGGATTCCCGCACCTCCCCAATGGGGCAACTATGCGGAGATTTTCGAGAGCGCCCCCTTTGATCGTTACCTGCTCAACAGCGCGATCATCACCGGATTGAGCGTCTTCGGCAGCGTCCTCTCCTGCTCGCTCGCCGCCTATGGATTCGCCCGCCTCCGCTTCCCAGGTCGGGAAGTACTCTTTGTGATGATCCTTTCGACCCTGATGCTTCCAGAGTCGGTGACCCTCATTCCGCGCTTCGTCATCTTCGAGAAACTCGGCTGGCTGAACAGCTTCAAGCCCTTGATCGTCCCCTCCTTCTTCGGCGGTGCCTTCCAAATCTTCCTCCTCCGCCAGTTCTTTCGCACCATCCCCGTCGACCTGGAGGACGCCGCCCGGCTCGACGGTGCCGGCACCCTCCGCATCTTCGCCACCATCGTCCTCCCGCTCTCCAAACCGGCTTTGGTGACGACGGCAATCTTCAGCTTCATCTTCACCTGGAATGACTTCCTCAGACCCCTGCTTTACCTCAACACGGAAGACCAGTACACCGTCGCCATTGGCCTGCTCAACTTCACCGGCAGCGACCGTATCGGCCCACAGATGCACCTCCTCATGGCTGCCTCCTTCCTGGCAACCCTGCCGGTCCTGATCGTCTTCCTCCTCGCCCAGCGACTCTTCGTCAAAGGCATCGTCTTCTCAGGCATCAAGGGATGACCGATCAGGCGCCCACGTCTCCCCCTTCCCCTCGGCATTCGGGGGCCGGGCACCCGCTGGGTGGCGAGTCGGGGGTTAGGGGCCTTGAGGAAGACGTTCCCGACACTATCGTGCAGAAGGAGACCCCACCGTGACCTCGGTCCACCCATTCGACCTCCAGGCCCGCGCCGAGCTGGCCGCGCAAGGCCTCACCGCGCTGCGCGACCCGCGACAGCAGGGCCTGATGTACTTCCTCGGCGAATGGCGGACCCGCCCCCCGACCGCTTTCCACGGTCTCTGGGACTACGGCGATGGCAGCGGTCGCCAGATCGACGCCCTGACCCTGGTCCGAGCTATGGTCCCGCCATCTTCGCCCGCAGCGAGGCCCGACGAAGGCGAAGAGCTCCTGGAGGCCTGGATGCTCCGCAACCTCCACGAGGACGGCCTCTCCTGGCTCCCACCCGAACCCTGGGCCGAACCGTGGGGCAAGGAACTCCTCCTCGCCGACCCGACCGTCCCCGGCCCCTTCTCCGAGATCAGCTGGGCCCAACGCGGCACCCTCCTCGGCTTGACCACCCGCTTCCTCGCGACGAAAGACGACCGCTACCGAGCGTTAGGTCAGAGGATGGTCGATGGGCTCAACCGGATCGCCCTCCGCGACGAGCACGGTCTCTACTACCCCGAGGGCTACTACCAACCAAGCGGCTGGCACTACCACAGCCCGGGTCTCCACCCGGCCGTCGAGGAGTACAACGCCGCCATCGCCATCTCCGCCCTCCGCTTCTTCGAAGCGACCGGCTACGAGCCCGCCCTGGAGCTGGCTCGCGATTTGACCACCTGCGCCCTCTACCACACCCCCTGTTACCTGCCGGACGGCCGCCTCCGCCAAACCGTCGGCGACGTCGAGGGGCACTTCCATACCCACTCCAACTTCGCCCTCGGCGTCCTGAAACTCGGGATCGTCCTCGGGCGGCGGGAATACCTGAGCTGGGCGCGGCAAACCTACGAGGTCCTGCGCGAGTGGGGCACCGACTTCGGCTGGTTCCCCGAGGGCTTCGGTCTTCGCCACGGCGAGGTCTGCTGCATCACCGACATGATCGAGATCGCCCTCCTCCTCGGCAAACACGTCGACCCGTCGTACTACGCCGACGCCGAGCGTTTCGGCCGCAACCACCTCCTCGAATCCCAGTTCCTATCACTCGAGGAGCTGCAAGCCGCCGTCGACCGCCTGCCACCACTGAATAAAGACCTCCCCGCCAACGAAGCCGCCTGGACTCAAGACGGCGTCGCCGCGACCCAGGTCGGCGCCTTCGCCTCGCGCAGCACCCTCAGCGATGCCTTCCACCTCGACGCCGCTGCTCTGATGCAGTGCTGCAACGCCGCCGGCGCCCGCGCGCTCTACGACCTCTGGCGCTACGCCGTCGACGAAACCTCGGCAGACGACGGTGCTCTCCGCCTCACCGTCAATCTCCGCTTCAGCGTCGACACACCGACTCTCCGCGTCGTCAGCCACGAACCCACCGCCGGCCGCCTCGACCTGACCGCAACCGCGCCCTGCCACGTCGCCATCCGCCTCCCAGCCGGCGTCTCGCAAGCCCTCGCGCTCCTCGCCTCACCGAACAGCAGCGACCCTACCGCCACCGCCCTCACGGCACGCGATGGCTACGTCGACATCGACCTCACCCCCGGCCAGTCCGCCGAGGTGCATTACACCCTCCCTGAACGCATCGCCCACTACGAAATCGGCAGCCCCGACCGCAACGAACGCGGCACCGGCTTCTGGCGCGGCGAAACCCTCCTCCGCGTCGATCCCCCCGGCCAGTTCTATCCCCTCTACACCCGCACGCCAGACCTGTCGCCCGTCCAACCCTCCCCCGCGTCGGGGCAGGCCATCGCGTCACTCTAACGGAGGCACGTTGACGGTGTTTGCTCCATACGACGCGTTCACGCTTCCATTTCACGCGTGCCGCCCTTCTTGCCCGACGGGCAGTCCGTCATGACCGACCCCGCTCCCTCCCTCCGCCTCCCTGAGGATCTGGAGCGCCTCGTCGACCCGGCCCTCCTCCGCAAGCCGGACAACCTGACCGTCGCCTGCTACACCTTCCCCCACTTCCACCGCTCCGCCTACAACGACCGTCTCTACGCCCCCGGCTGGAGCGAGTACGTCCTGATGCGCGGCTGTCAACCCTGGTTCCCCGGACACAACCAACCTCGCACTCCCATGCTCGGCGAGCTCGACGAGCGCGACCCGGCCACCTGGGACACCTACCTCGATCTCGCCAGGCAGCACGGCGTGGACACCTTCATCTTCGACTGGTATTGGTATGGCGACCGCCCGGTCTTGCACGAAGCACTCGAAGAGGGGTATCTCAACGCGTCCAACCGCGACGGCGTCGGTTTCGCCGTCATGTGGACGAACCATCCCTGGGCTTACTGGTTCCCGACCGCGGGCGCTGCCCAGGACCCGCGGTGGCCGGAGGTCCAGGAGCCGAGCGGGCTCGGTGCCTTCGAGTTCGTCGATCCCGGCCCAGGCAGCCTGCAGCAGACCTGGCGCGGCCTCTCCTACCTCGCCGCCCGCTACTTCCACGAACCTGGCTATTGGCACATCGACGGTCAGCCCGTCCTCGTCATCTGGGACGTCGGCCTCCTCGTCCGTAACTTCGGCGCCAACGGCGTCCGGCAACTCTTCGCCGAACTGCGGGGCTTCGTGCAGCGCCTCGGTCACGCCGGACTCCACATCCACGCCTCGATGGGCGACTTCTCTGTCGCCGCTCAGTTCCCGACCATCGGCGTCGATAGCTACGGCCTCTACAACTCGATCATCGCCGCCGGTTCGCGCCGTCCGCAGTCCGAGAACCTGCCCGAGTACGGTGTCGTCGCTGCCGACGTCGTCGCCAAGGTCTGGCAGGAGATCGACGACCTCTCCCCGATCCCCTGCTTCCCGAACGTCAGCCCCGGTTGGGACGACACGCCCCGGCACATGGCCTTCCCTCGCCCAGACGGCGCGACCCGCTCCGAATGGCCGGGAACCGTCATCGTCGTGGATGAAAGCCCGGCCGCGTTCGAAGCCCTCGTTCGCGGCTCGTTCGCCTATCTCAACCAGCGCCCCGCGATTCCGCCGGTCCTGACGATCGGTTGTTGGAACGAATGGACCGAGGGCCACTACCTCTTACCGGATACCCGTCACGGGTTCGGCATGTTGCGGGCCTTATCCCGCGCCATCGACGGTCAGGAGAAGCTACGGTGACCGACGCCTCGAAGGAACAACTCCGCCTCCCCGCCGATCTGGAGCGGATGGTCGATCTCTCCCAAACCACGCCGCCCGCTGACCTGACCGTCGCCTGCTACGTCTACCCCCAGTGGCACCC
>JAXDKI010000164.1:0-4791 GCA_034667245.1 Thermomicrobiales bacterium
GGAGGACGCCCCTCAAATGGTCATCCTGAGCGCCAGCGAAGGATCTCTCCCGTTTGTCACTGCTCACCCACCTCCACGATGCCGGCCCGGAGCCAGAAGTGGCGTTTCTCGCGGGGGCCGAAGGTGAGGGCACTGCCGTTCTCGACCGCCTCGGCGAGACCGTTGGTCGGATAGCTGGAGAAGGGTTCGAGACCGATGTTGTAGTGGCGGCCATACCAGGGGTAGCCCTCGGAGGCGCCGTATTCCTGCCAGTACCAGAGATAGGGCATGGTCGCCGCGTCCCATTCGACGCGGAAGCGAACACCCATGCCCGGATGTTCGACGTCGTATCGGCCGCGTCCTTCAGGGAAGCCCGTCAGGTAGACGAGCTCGCCGAGCGTGCCGCGGGGAGGGAGGAGACTGAGGTCGATGCTTTCGCCGTCGATTCCTTCGGCGTGCGGCCAAACGGGACGCTGGTCGGGGTTGATGCGGCGGCCAAGCGGGTGGATCGGGACGGGGTGAGGAATGATCTCGACGCCCTCCGGGAGGAGAATGCGGCAGGTCTCGTCGAGGAACGGGCGGCCGAAGGTGAGGTGATGGCCCCACATTGCCCGGAGGGGGACGTCGCTTTCGTTCGTCACGGTCTCGGTGACGTGTAGCGTCGGATCGCCGGAGACGAGGCGAAGCTGCTTCTCGATGAGGTACGGGGACTTCTGGGTGCGGACGGAGAAGGTGACGGCGACCGCGTGCTCGGAATCCTCGTCGAGGCGGACGTGCCAGGGGAGGTTGCAGACCTCGCCGTGCTGACCGAACTGCGCGCCCAGAAACGACGAGGGAAGACCGCCGTTCGGGAAGATCTCCTGCCAGCCGCCAGGATAGGTGTCGAGGAAGGTCGCCAGCGGGTCGGGTGAGGTGGAGAGGTAGTCGGTCGGGTTGCGAACGCCGCCGGCGGTCAGCCAGACGAAGTCAAGGTCGCGGCGCTTGTCGTTGAACTCAACGACATCGCTCCCTTTACCTGCCAGTACGCCGATGCTGAGGCGCTCATTCTCCAGGATGACGAGTCGCATCCCGAGGTAGTCCACCTCGCGGACGCGGGGACCCCAGTTGCGTTGCGGACGGTAGCGATCGAGCGACACCAGAATCTCCTGGCGACGTGCGTTCTCTCGGGTCGAGTCGGCAGCACGATACGGATCACTCGGTCCCTTGTCAACGCCCGGGGCGGAAGGATCCACTCGGTGGGGCGGCACGTACCGTCTCGGATGGCAGCGGAGATCAATGGCGGCAAGCTGGCATTCGATCGGTGGGCGACTGAAATTCGAGGGGAGTCGATCGTGCGACAATCCTCCGGCAGGCTCCCCGGAACAGACCTTGCGGCGACGACGCGCGAGGAGGGTTGGAATGAACTGGCGGCGGAATGGACTGCTTGCCATGCTCGGGGTGCTGACCGCACGGTGGTATCTCTCGCGCTTGCTCGCGAGCGCGGATGGAGCGAAAGGGCGATCCATGCTGTTGACCGAGCGGATGCTGCACGCTTGTCGTCGTCGCCTGCGGCGGACGAAGATCGCCGACTCGACCGGTGCGGTGTTGACCGGTGGGGCGCTGCTGACCCGCTCCTTGGTCCTACGGCGGCTCCTGCGCCGGCACGTCATGGGGCCGGACGAGCAGAACGTGGGGATTCTGTTGCCCCCGACCTGCGCCGCCGTGGCCGCGAACGTGGCCCTGACGCTGGATCGTCGGGTGACGGTCAATCTCAACTACACGTTGACCTCCGAACTCCTGAACTCCTGCATCGCCCAGGCGGGGATCCGGCACGTGCTGACGAGCCGCCGGTTCATGGAGCGGATGCCGTTGCAGCTCGACGCCGAGTTGGTCTACCTTGAAGACCTCCGAGATAAGGCGACGCCGCTCGACAAACTCGTTGGGGCGCTGCAGGGCTACGTGCTGCCGATCCCGCTCCTGACGCGTGCGTTGGGGCTGCATCGGGTCAAGGACGACGACCTGCTGACGGTGGTCTTCACGTCGGGGAGCACCGGTCAGCCGAAGGGCGCGATGCTGACGTACGGCAACGTCGGGTCGAACGTGGAGGCGGTCGATGCGATCCTCCATGTTCGGCCCCATGACGTCGTGCTCGGGATCCTGCCGTTCTTCCACTCCTTCGGGTACACGATCACGCTCTGGGCCGTGCTGATGCTCGACGTCGGGGCGGTCTACCACGTCAACCCGCTCGAGGCCAAAATCGTCGGCAAGCTCAGCCGCGAGCATCGGGGCACGATCCTGCTCTCGACCCCGCTCTTCCTGCGCAGCTACCTCCGCCGGGGCGATCCGGCCGACTTCGCGACGCTGGAGGTGGTGATCACGGGCGGCGAGAAGCTGCCGGTTCAGCTCGCCGACGAGTTCGAGAACGTCTTCGGCATCCGGCCGATCGAGGGGTACGGCGCCACGGAGACCTCGCCCCTGATCTCCGCGAACATCCCGCCATCGCGCGCGGTCGGCGACCCGACTATGGTGGCGCGGGAAGGAACGGTGGGGAAGCCGCCACCCGGGGTGCGCGTGAAGGTGATCGACCTCGTGTCCGGGGAGGAGCACGCGACTGGCGGCCAGGGGATGCTGCACGTGACCGGGCCGAACGTGATGAAGGGCTACCTGGGCCAACCGGAGGCGACGGCGGCGGCGATCCGCGACGGCTGGTACGCGACAGGCGACGTGGGGACGATCGACGCGGAGGGGTTTATCACGATCGTCGGGCGGGAGAGCCGGTTCGCCAAGATCGGCGGCGAGATGGTGCCGCACGGCAGGATCGAGGAGGTCTTGATGGACCTGATGGGGCCCGACGAGGATGGCGGTCCGCGGGCCGTCGTCACCTCGATTCCCGATCCGGCGAAGGGCGAGCGACTGGTCGTGATCCATAAGGCATTGCCGCAATCGCCGGAGGGGTTGCAGCGGGCGTTGGCGCGGGCGGGCTTGCCGAACCTCTACATCCCCTCCGCAGACAGCTTCGTGCAGGTAGAGACCCTGCCCACAACCGGGACCGGGAAGCTCGATCTGAAGGGGATTCGGCGGATCGCGGAGGCGGCGGTCGGTTCGAAGCGGGATCCTTCCGGGGTAATTTCCTGATACCAGGCTCGACAACGCGTCCAGGACCATACGAGGCGGTTTGCTGACGTGAGCTTAGAGGCATCGACGGAGGCGAAAGCGGTCGAGCGGTCCGGGCTGGGCGCCATCATCAGCTTCCCTGCGCTGGGAGCGGTGCTGTTTTGGAGCGGGGTTGCCCCGTTCGGGAAGTACGGGCTCGACGAGATTCCGACGCTGGCCTACACATCGCTGCGACCGGTGATTGCGGCGGCGGTGTTGTTCGGGTTCCTCTGGGTGCGGAAGACGCCGATTGGGATTCGGCGAAGCGATTGGTCTCGGTTCGCGGTGGTCGGCATGGGCTGCGTGGGCATGTCGCAGCTCCTCTTCATCGGTGGGCTGGCGCTGACGAGTGTCGCCCATAACGTCATCCTCGCGGCGACAAGTCCACTGTTGGCGGCGGTGATCCGCGGCGCCTTTCGGCGGCAGCTGCCGGATCGGCTGACGGCCTTCGGCATGCTCGCGGGCTTCGCCGGGGTGCTGGTGCTCGTCACGGATGCAGGCTCGACGGCCGGGACGTCGATCACCGGCGATCTGTTGAGTCTTGGTGCGGCGCTTGCCTGGGTCGGTGCCACGGTGTTTCCGCAGCCGCTCGTTGTGCGCTACGGGGCACCGCGAACGACGGCCTGGCTCCTGCTCGGGGCGGCGACGCTGTTGGTGCCGATCGGGTCGTTGCAGACCGTCGACATGGTCCGTCATCCGCCGTCGACGCCGGCCTGGCTCTCCCTCTTCTACGGAGGGGCGATCGGAATGCTTGGCGGCAACGCACTCTGGCAGCAGGCTGTCCACGAGATCGGCGCGGCGCGAACGCTCGTCTACCTCTACCTGGAGCCGGTCGGGGCGATGATTCTCGCCGCGCTGGTCCTCGGCGAGCGGCTGACGCTGGTCCAGGGAATCGGCGGGGTGCTGGCGCTGGCCGGGGTGGCGTTGGTGCGGAAGGGGTAGGCGTCCGGCCGTTCCCATTGGCGTCGTTGGTTTGCCGTGCTTCCGCGCTCCACCTTACGCTGCCCTCCCGACCCCTCCTCCCAACTCATCGAAGAGGCCCGGCCCATCCTCGGTCACTCGGTCGCCTCGAAGAATGCGGACAGCGCCTCCGCGAGCGCGCCGGCGCCTTCCGTGGCGTCGGCTTCTTGCTTCCCAGACGAGGCAAGATCGGTCAACCGGCATCGGGGAAGTAGATCGGCCAGGTACGCCATAGTGATACGGTCGATCGCCGATCCCTCGCCTGGGCTGAGGACCAAGGTCTTCACGTCCATTGTCCGCACCTCTGCGCGATCGACGGTATAGGCATCGAGGGCCGGCAGGAGGGCGGAGAGGGCGGCGGCGTGCCGACGGACGGCTCCGAGTTGCGGTCTGGTCAGTGTCTGACTCCAGTCGGTGCCCCGGCGCGGGAGGAGGTAGGTGTCGAGCGCCTTGTCGGTCAGTCCCTTGTAGGCCGCATCGGCGGCGGCGCGGTCGCTGGTACGCAACTCGGTGCGGGCCGTGCGGGCGGTTGGATCCGGGTGGTTGTCGAGCACGGCGTAGAGGGCAGGGGCGATCAGGCTCAGCGAGGACACGCGCGTGGGGTGGCGGCGGGCGAGGTCGAAGGCGGTGACGCCGCCGAGTCCTTGGCCGACGAGGTGGACCGCGGCGAGTTCCTCGGCGTCGAGCACCGCGAGAACGTCGGCGGCGAGCTCGGCCACG
>JAXDKI010000165.1:0-24178 GCA_034667245.1 Thermomicrobiales bacterium
GTGATCGTCGCCGTCGCACCGGGCACATAGGCGATGCGGTTCTGACCGGTTTCGTCGACGATGATCAATGCGACACCCGAAGCGGCGCGGTCGGTGACCGTCACGCCTCCGACGTCGATCATCTCCACTGAGAGATCGGCAAGCCGTTGCCGACCGAAGTCGTCCTCGCCGACGGCGCCGAGCATGGCAGTGTTGGCACCGGAGCGAGCGGCGGCAACGGCCTGGTTGGCTCCCTTGCCACCGCCGAAGACGGCAAAGGAACTACCGGTCACGGTCTCGCCGGCCTCCGGCGCCTTCCTGACATGAGCAACGAGGTCGGTGTTGATGGCCCCCGCAATCAGGACCCGTCCGCTCGCTTCAGTCACCGATTGCCTCCCGCTGACCAGCCGAACTGACACGACCGCGCCGCCACGGGCGCCAGCGCAGAAGCGAACCGCGGAGCTCCCGCCAGGCTGCTCGCCCGCTCGAGATTTGCTCCGGGTTTGCCCCCTGCTTGCCGTACTGCTCCTCTGTATAGATCTCGGCCACGGCGCGGATCGCGGTTCGGGCCACGGGAACGGACCGGGCAAATTCGGAGGCGAACTCGGAAGGTGTCATGGTTGGGTCGCGTTGGACACCCCAGAAGCGTCCGATTCGAAGCGCCCGGGCGTAGAGGGCCGCGCCGGGACGCAATCCCCGGAGGCCCCAGAGCCAGGCCGCCGCAATCGCAAGCGCGGCCACGAGGGTGCCCAGGCTGACGAGGGCCGGTAACCAGGGCAAGCGGTCAAGGACGGTCCGGTAGAACGGGTCGTCGTTCTTGCTCATATCGGTCGGGGCGGCGACCGGTGAGGGCGACGCTTCGACCGTTGGGGTCGGTTGCGGATTCGGTGTTGGCGTAGGCGTCGGAGAAGGCTCGGGCGTGGGAGTGGGCTCCGACGGATCGGAGCCGTAGGCGAACTCGTTTTCCGACGGTGTTGGCTCGAATGGGATCCAGCCGTATGCGGGGAAAAACACTTCGACCCAGGTGTGCGCCTGATCTTCGCGGTAGAGATACCCGTCCATGGAAGGATCGTAGTCGCCGCGGTGGTAACCGGAGACGAGGCGAGCGGGGATGTCGAGCGAGCGGAGGAGAACGACCATCGCGGTCGCAAAATGTTCGCAGCGACCCTCTTGGGTCTCGAAGAGGAAGTCGTCGACGAAGTCACGATCGCCGGGCGGGACGGGGCTGTTGAGGTTATAGGGGTACGTCGCGCGGAGGTACTCCTGGAGGGCCATCGCCGCGTCGAAGGGATTCCTCGCCCCTGCCTCGGTGGCGATCTGCTGGGCGAGCTGTCGCGTTCGGTTGGTGACGGTGTCGGGGAGCTGTAGGTAGCGGTCGTGGACGTATTGGGGGTAGTCGATGCCCGCGCCGCGGAGGTCAGCCGGTTCGGCGAGACTCTTCAACCCGGCGATCAAGTAGGTGCTGCTGACCTGTGCAGGATCGTCGGCGAAGACGGCTTCGATGTCGTCGTAGATGGGCAATCGCCCAGAGACGTGGAGGATGGCTCGCCCATCGACGAGCTCGAGGCGGGTCTGCAGCGGGTAATTGGCTCGCAGCGATTCTCGGACGTTGAAAATGTCTGCCGCGAGGTCCGGGTCGGTAACGGTTGGCTCGCCTCCGTTCACGGCTGGCTGGAAGGTCGCTTGCTGGAGCAGGGCCAGTAGCGAGAAGAGGTCGACCGGGACCGATCCGGCGTCGACGCCGTCGACCGGGATCGCGACGTCGTCGAGCTTGCGCCAACCCAGGAGGGCGGTGGTCGGGACGGAACTCGACGCGTGCGTGTCGACGGTGAAGATGAGTCCGTCCTTTTGTCGCAACACCTCGATCAGGCCGGTTTGGATCTGGCGGTCCCGCATCACTTCGCTCGATAGGGTAACCGGCTGGGTGGCCATGAAGGTCGCGCGGGTAGCGTGGACCTTGTCCCCGTCGCCGGGGAAGCGGAAGGTGCTATCGACGTCGGTCGACCAGTTATGGCCGTCATAGACGTTGTAGCGCCGCAGTGCGAGATAGCTCGGCCGGTCTGCCTTTAGCACAGCGACCGGGTCGTGGGGCAGATCGATCGGCGCGCCGATACGGAAGGAATCCGGGAATTCGGGATAGGTTCCGGCCTGATCCCCGTTGTCGCCGCCGATGGAAAAGCGGTTCCACTGGCGTTGCAATTCCTGCCAACTCTGTTCGGCACGATCCGAAAGGGAGTTGAGCACGCGATCGGGAGCCTGGACTGGCAGCACGACGCCGACGGCGACCGCAACGGCCGCGACCACGATGCCGGAGGTGAGGAATCGACTCGGGATGGTCGGCGGCGCGGCGATGCGGGCGCGGCGCCAGTCCTGTTGACGGCGGAAGGCGAAGTGGCGCGCCGCAAGGACCATCGCCACGATCATGTAGGCGTAGATCGGCGTCGGCGGGGCATCGCGATCGAGACCGAGGCTCGTGAGAATGACGACGCCCGGCAGCATGACCGATGGCCCGAGCCAGCGCCGCCGAAACAGCATCCAGGCCGAGCTATAGCCGACGAGCCAGATCGTGATCCCGATCACCGCGACGAGCAGATCCTCTTCGAGCGGCGAGCTTTGTTCAAACGCTTGGTAGAGACGCTCCATCCGCAGTTCAAGCCGGTCAAAACTCGCGCGCCACCCGCCTCCGAGATCGCCGTAGCGGACCGCGGTGGCGCCGACAGCGGCGACGATGCCGATGACGAATGCACTCAGGTGGGCAAAGAGGTCCAGGCTCCGGGTCTTGGCGAGGGTCAAGCCGATCGCCCCGCCGCCCAAGGCAAGGGGGATGAGAATGCCAAGCCGCTCGCGATCGTCGACGCGACCGATCGCCTGGGCCATGAAGACGAGGAGGGCGGCGTGGAGGAGAACGGAGACCCAGCCTTCGGCCGGGGACCGACGGGCAACAAAGGTCGGTGTTTGCGAGACCACCTGCCGACCGGCGGCGGCACTAACCATGAGCGTTCTTTCCGTTGGCGGCGACCGGAATCCCACCGGCCACCGCCAGAGCCGTCGCGATGTCGTCTCCGTACCGAACGACGTGGACCGGAACATTCGCCGAGTGGAGAGCATCTACGACCGGTTCGACCGGAGGAGCCGGCCCGAACGAGGCGGGATCGACGACGATCGCGGTTGCCTTGACGCGGCGACCGGTCAGTTCGGCGAGTGCGGCAACCCAGCCAAGATCCCACGACGAGGTGACGACAATCAATCCGCTGTGGCGCGTGAATCGCCGGGTCTCGGCGACAAGCACTTCGGCCAGTCGTCGATGTCCGTCGGCTTCGATCACTGCCAGAGCTTCGAGGATTTTAACGTACTGGCGATCGGACCGTTCGGCCGGCAGCACCTCGTAGTGAGCAGCGGTCGCGATCATGCCGAACGAGCGTCCCTGCTCGAGACAGCGCCGCGCAAGCGACGCGGTGATTGTGACCGCGTACTCCTCAGTCGCATCGAGCCAAACTTCAACAGGCCAGCGGTCGAGGCGCTCGGTAGCGACAGGGAGCGTTTGCGAGGAGCGGACGCTGTATTGACGATCGAGGTCGAGGACGAGCCAAACGTCGGAGGTGGGATCGACGTCGAACTCTTTGACCATGAGCCGGCCCAGGCGGGCGGTGGCGGTCCAGCTGATGCGGTTGAAGGCGTCGCTGGGGACGTAGTCGCGGATGCCGGCAACGCTCGGGGTGAGGATGGGTGTGCGACGGTCCGTCGTCGTCCCGCCGCTGAGCATGCCAACCGGCAGCGAAAATCCTTTGAGATCGACGGCGGCCGGGTAAACGACGAGCTCGAACTGGACCGGAAGGGCCTTCGCGGTCGGGAAGATGCCGAAGGGATCGCCGGCCCGGGCGATCAGGGGACCGGTCCGATAGCGGCCACGGCGGGCGCAGACGGTTTCGACGACCCAGGATCGCCGTTGCCGACCGCCGAGGTGGAGGACGCGACTCGCGTGGTGCCCAGGCAGCGTCGAGAAGTCGCGGATCTCCAGCCAAAGCTTACCGAGTCTCGCGCGATTCTCGACGATGACTTCCTCACTCACCGTTTGTCCGACCTGCGCGCGCACGGTGGAGATGCGGCGCGTAGCGCCCACACCGGTGACGCTGACGCGGCTCCAGACGTAGGCGAGGACGAGGAGGGCGACGAGGGCAATCGTCAGTTGGTCGAGGAGTTGCCACTCGTTGATCTGGGCAAAAACCAGGGTGCCGACGACGACCAGGCCGAGGCGGAAGGCGGTCATGACGGTCGGGCGATCATCACCGTGCGACCCAGGCGCGGTTGGCACCCGGTTTGGCGCCCGGAACCGGGAGGCTCCGCAAGATCTCGAAGACGACGGTGCGGCTGTCGACGTTCTTGATCCGCGCGGCCGGGGTGACAATGACGCGATGGGCGAGCGTCGGTTCGGCGAGTGCCTTGATGTCGTCCGGGATGACGTAGGGGCGGCCCTGAATGGCGGCGCGCGCGCGCGACGCGTTGTAGAGGGCGAGGGAGCCGCGGGGGCTGGCGCCGAGTTGGACGTCCTCGTGGTGGCGAGTCGCCTCGACGATCGAGATGATGTACTCGCTGACGAGTGGATCGACGTGGATCTCGCGGACGGCAGTCTGTGCCGCGATCAGGTCTTCGAGACCGACGGCCTGAGTAAGGCTGTCGAGGGGATGTGCGCGATGCTGCCGCTCGAGCATCTCCAACTCGCCCGCGCGCCCCGGATAGCCCATCGAGATGCGGAGCAAGAAGCGATCGAGCTGCGCCTCGGGCAAGGGGAACGTGCCCTCGTATTCGATCGGGTTCTCGGTCGCGAGGACGACGAACGGATCGGGTAGTCGGTGGGTCACGCCATCGACGGTGATCTGGGCCTCCTCCATCGCTTCGAGCAGGGCGGATTGGGTTTTTGGGGTGGCGCGGTTGATCTCGTCGGCGAGCACCATCTGGGCGACGATCGGGCCGGGGCGAAACTCGAAACGGGCGGTCTGCGGGTTGAAGACGTTGACGCCGGTGACGTCACTGGGAAGGAGGTCGGGTGTGAACTGGATACGCTTGAAGGAGGAGCCGATGCTGCGGGCGATCGCTTTGGCGAGGACGGTCTTGCCGACACCTGGGACGTCTTCGATCAGGACGTGACCGCGACAGAGGAGCGCGACGAGGACGAGCTCGACCTCGCGCCGCTTGCCGACCATGACACGTTCGACGTTGTTGCTGGCCCGGTTGGCAACCTCCTGGACGGCGGTTGGATCCATCAGCGAACAGGCTCCCCCCGCTCGAATTGCGGGACCGATCAACGACAAAAAGCGACCCGGCGCAACCGGCCGGGCAGGGTGCGACACGTCTCAGCTAATGGGCCCGATCTCAGGCAGGCGTGATGCGCGCAGACAGAGAACTCCCGCCTATTTGGCAGTATAACAATCCCGATTCGGCGCGCAGCCGTGATCGCCGCTGACTCCTGCTCTCAACGATCGTACATTCTATACTCGCATGCGGATCGCACCAACGAACGGCGCGCGGACGGCGACGCTTCGGCGGGCGATGAAAAGCTTGAAGGGAAGCACGTTGAGTACGACAGGCGACCAGGCCACGACCCGACCGACCATCATGTTAGTGGACGGTTACGGTCTCATTTTCCGCGCGTTCCACGCGCTTCAGTCGACGATGTCGACGTCGACTGGCGAGCTGACCAACGCCGTGTTCGGCTTCGCCTCGATGTTACTCGGCGTTCTCAATACGCAGAAACCGACCCACGCGATCGTCGCGCTAGAGGGTGGACGGACGTTTCGTCACGACGCCTACGAAGGCTACAAGGCGAATCGTGCGGCAATGCCGGACGACCTCCGTTCGCAGGTGGTGCGTATCCGCCAGCTCATCGACGCGTTGAACGTTCCAATCGAGGAGCGAGACGGCTACGAAGCGGACGACGTGATCGGTAGCCTGGCGGCTCGCTGCTCACGAGAGTTCGGTCTACACGTCGTGATCGTGACAGGCGACACCGACCTCCTGCAGTTGGTGGACGACAACGTCGAGGTCGTCCTCCCCGGCGCACGACGCTTCGAGGATTTGCGGCGGTTTGACCGGGCGGCGGTGGTCGAGCGCTACGGTTTTGGTCCGGAGCATGTGCCAGACTACAAGGCGCTTGTCGGCGACACGTCCGACAACATCCCGGGGGTGCCGGGGATCGGCGGGAAGACGGCGACGGCGCTGATTACCCGGTTCGGCGGCGTCGAGGAAATCCTGCAGCACCTCGGCGAAGTCACGCCGCCGCGGGCCAAGGCAGCACTCGAAGCTAACGCCGCCCAGGCGATCGAGAGCAAGCGGCTGGCAACGATCGTCTGCGATCTCGACGTCAGCTGCGACCTTGAGCACAGCTCCATCCAAAACTACGACCGCGAGCGCGTGGTGGCGTTATTCCGTGAGCTTGAGTTCAGGACGCTTCTGAATCGCTTGCCAGAGCCCCAGCGGATCGCCGAGCGGCAGGCGAAAGTCGAGCGCGAACCGTCGACGCGGACGATCGTTCGCACGCGTGACGAGCTCGACCGTTTGATCGGTCGCATCCGCGAGACCGGGTCGTACGCAATCGACGTTGAAAGCACTTCGACCGATCCGATGCAAGCGCGTCTGGTCGGAATCGCGATCGCGGTCAGTCCCTCGGAGGGCTACTACATCCCGGTGGGGCACGCCGCGGGCAATCAATTGTCGATGGACGAGGTTCGGGATGCCCTGACGCCGGTGTTGAGCGATCCTGCCCTGGAGGTCCTCGCGCACCATGCGAAGTACGATCTGCAGGTGCTGAGGCGGCACCGTTTCCCCATCGAGCGGGCGACGTTCGACACGATGATCGCCGCCTATCTCCTCAACGAGAGTTCCGTCGGGCTGAAGGATCTGGCCTTTACGAAACTCGGCATCGAGATGACCGAGATCACCCGCTTGATCGGCACCGGTCGGGGGCAGCTGACGATGGACGTCGTCTCGCTGGAAGAGGCGGGCGACTATGCGGCGGGGGACGTCGAGGCAACCTTTGAGCTGGCCGAGCATTTTCGCCCGCTGCTCACGGCTCAGGGCCAGGATCGGCTCTTCGCCGAGATCGAGATGCCGCTCGTTCCCGTCCTGGTTGAGATGGAGCGCGCGGGGATCGCGATCGACGCCGGATACCTGCAGGAGCTTGCCAACGAGATCCAGAACAGGATGCGCGAGCTTGAGCGCGAGATCTACGAGTGCGCGGGCCGCGAGTTCAACGTCAACTCGACGAAGCAGCTCGCTTCGTTGCTGTTCGAGGAGCTGAAGCTCCCGTCGGGCCGAAGGACGAAGACAGGATATTCGGTCGATCAGGACGTCCTGGAGGGGCTTCGAGCAGAGCATCGGATCGTCCAGCTGATTCTGGAGTACCGTTCGCTCGGTAAGCTGCAATCGACGTACGTGGAGGCGCTGCCACTCCAGGTGAATCCCGAGACCGGGCGGATCCACACGTCGTTCAATCAGACGATCGCCGCGACGGGCCGCCTCTCTTCGACGAATCCGAATCTGCAAAACATCCCGATCCGAACCGAGCTGGGGCGGCGCGTCAGGCGCGCCTTCGTCGCCGACCACCGGCCGGAGAGCCGACTGTTCGAAAATGCGACGCTGCTCTCAATCGACTACTCGCAAATCGAGCTGAGGCTGCTGGCGCACTTGACTCAGGAGCCGTTCCTGCTCGATGCCTTCCGCTCCGGAGAGGACGTCCACCGGGCGACGGCCGCGCTCGTCTATGGCGTCGAACCGAGTGAGGTCACGCCGGACATGCGTCGCGTGGCGAAGACGGTCAACTTCGGTCTCCTGTACGGGATGCAGGCCTACGGTCTCTCGCGCGACACCGGGCTCAGCCGTGCCGAGGCTCAAAAGTTCATCGACCAGTACTGGGCGCGCCTGCCCAACGTGAAGCGCTATTTCGACGAGACGTTGCGGATGGGTGCGACGCGCGGTTATGTCGAGACCCTGAACGGTCGCCGCCGTCTCCTTCCCGACCTCCAGGCCTCGAACGGCGCCCGGCGCGCGGCGGCCGAACGGATGGCAATCAACATGCCGGTGCAAGGGACGGCGGCCGACATCATGAAGCTGGCGATGATCCGGCTCGCCGAACGGCTGGACGAATCGGATCTCCGCGCCCGCCTCCTCCTCCAGGTGCACGACGAACTGGTCCTGGAGGTGGACCGCCCGGACCTGGAGGCGACGGCCCGATTGGTCGTCGAGACAATGGAGAACGCCTACGACTTGACCGTGCCGTTGGAGACGGATGTCAGCTACGGACAGAACTGGGAAGAGATGACGCCACTGTCCGCGTAGACGGCAAGGTTGCACGTGGCCCCGCGCAGTGCGGGTTACCCGTGCGCCATCAATAACTTCAGTTTCGAAACCTTGTGATGCCTCGCCGGTCTGGCTACAATCAGAGGTATGGGGGAGCGCGCTTCACGCGATCCAGGAGTTAGTCGTCAGATGCCAACGTACACCTATCGCTGCACAGGATGCGGCCATCAATTCGACCAGTTTCAGCGTTTCAGCGACGACCCGCTCACCGAGTGCCCCGAATGCCAAGGTCTCGTTAAGCGAGTGCTGCACCCGGTCGGCGTGGTCTTCAAAGGCTCCGGCTGGTACATCACCGACAGTCGAAAGCCGGCCGCCTCCGAAAACGGCGGTGCCGACAAAGCCGACAAGTCAGATGCGAAGGACGCCAAGGAAACGAAACCGTCCGACGCGACAAAGAAGTCCGAGAGCTCGGACGCGACCACGGCCACGGCGAAGCCCAAAGCCGCGGCGACCTCCGAGAGCTAAACGAGGACCGACCCGCATGCGTCCCTTGCGCCCGCTTTGCCACTTCCAACCCGAGCGCTGCGGGTCGACCGCTGGAGGTCCCTGCTCCTGTCTCTAGGGGCGCATCGCCCGGTGGGCACCCGGTGCGCCCCGTCCGACCCGACGAACCGGACTGGTTCGTCGGTAGTGGATCACTGTTGTCCACGTGCTCGGGTTGAGAGGAGCAGTTCCATGTGGCTTTCGGAGCAGATTCGAACGATTCGTGAACGCGACCCCGCCGCCCGCTCGGCGGTCGAGATCGTTTTGACCTATCCCGGTCTGCACGCGCAACTCTTTCATCGCACCGCGTCTGCGCTGAGAAGGCGACGTCTCCATCTGCTGGCGCGGATCGTTTCGCACCTGGGCCGATTCCTGACGGGGATCGAGATCCATCCCGGGGCGACGATCGGCCGGCGCTTCTTCATCGATCACGGCATGGGTGTCGTCATCGGCGAGACGGCAGTAATCGGTGACGATTGCACGCTGTATCAGGGCGTGACACTCGGCGGCACCGGTAAGCAGCGCGGCAAGCGTCACCCGACGCTCGGCGACGGCGTCATCGTAGGAGTCGGCGCCAAGATCCTCGGTGCGGTGACCATTGGCCACGGCGCCAAGATCGGCGGCGGTGCGGTCGTGTTGCGTGACGTGCCGCCGCACACCACCGCGGTCGGGGTGCCGGCGCGGGCCGTTGCCTGGACCGATCCCCATTCGGGAGAGACGCGGCCACTCGAGAGTCTGCCGGACCCGCAACGGGATGCGCTATTGGCGCTGATCCAGCGCGTCGAGGAACTCGAACAGCAAGTGCGGTTGCTCCAGTCCAGTCACGCCGTCGCCGATGAGTACGCGGCGCTGACCTGACGGCAGGAGAGGAGCAACGAGGGTGACCGGACAGTTGCAGATCTACAACACATTGACGCGTCGGAAGGAACCGTTCGAAACGATCGAGCCCGGCTCGGTGCGGATGTACGTCTGCGGAGTGACGCCGTACGACAGCGCCCACGTCGGGCACGCCATGTCGCTGATCGCCTTCGACATGATCCGGCGCTATCTCGAACACCGGGGTTATCGCGTTCGACACGCCCAGAACTTCACGGACATCGACGACAAGATCATCGCCCGCGCCAACCGTGACGGTGTCTCACCGAACGAGATCACGGAGGGCTTGATCGCCGATTGGCACGCCGACACGCAAGCGATGAACGTGCTGCCGGCGACCATCTACCCACGGGCGACGACCGAGATTCCGGCAATCGTCTCGATGATCGAAGGCCTGATCGAGAAGGGCTTCGCCTACGAGGTCGAGGGCGACGTTTACTACCGCGTCCGCGCGTTCAAGGACTACGGGAAGCTCTCGCACCGAAACCTGGACGATCTCCTGTCCGGGGCGCGAATCGAGATTGACGAGCGGAAAGAGGACCCGCTCGACTTCGCGCTCTGGAAAGCGGCGAAACCGGGCGAACCGACCTGGCCGAGCCCGTGGAGCGCCGGTCGTCCCGGTTGGCACATCGAGTGCTCGGCGATGTGCTCCCACCATCTCGACGGGACGGTCGACATCCACGGCGGCGGCGCCGATCTGATCTTCCCGCACCATGAGAACGAGATCGCCCAGTCGGAGGCGTACCTGGGCCGGGAACCGTTCGCCCGGTACTGGGTCCATAACGGGCTTCTGAACTTCGCGGGCGACAAGATGTCGAAGTCGCTGGGAAATTTCATCAAGGTCCGCGATCTCCTCGATCGCGGACTCGGCACAGCGTTTCGTCTGATGGTCTTGCAATCGCACTACCGCGCGCCGCTCAATTTCTCCGAGGAGGGGCTTGAGTCGGCCGACCGCGGGCTGGATCGCTTGCGGGTTGCCGCGAAGCCGGTGACCGGCGCCGACGCATCAGCCGCCTCGTCCACCGACGGTGAAGACCTCGCCGAGTTGGCCGCGCAGACGGACGAGCGGTTCCATCGGGCGATGGATGACGACTTCGACTCGCCGGTCGCGGTCGCCGCGCTCTTCGACCTGGCACGCGCTATCAATCGAGCGCGGACCGAGGGGCGCGCAGGTGGTGGAGCGGAGACAGCCCGGCAGAAGCTCGTCGAATTGGCCGGTATCCTTGGCCTTGAGCTAGAGGTCGAGGAGCAGGCGTCGGCGGGAGACGCCGAGCCATTTATCGACCTCCTGGTCAGCGTGCGAGATCAACTACGAGCGGCGAAGCAGTGGCAACTGGCAGATGTGATCCGCGAAGGACTCGCGGAGCGGGGGATCGTGATTGCGGACGGACCGACGGGATCGACCTGGAGCAAAGCCTAGCCCAAAGCCCCGGCGGGCCGAACCCCGTCCCGCCGGGGATCTCCTTTACGGACGGAACGCGGTCGCCGAAGCACTCGGAGGTCGCCGGCGTCTCCGTGGCCTGATTCTGGCCGAAGGCATCAAAGAGGACGAGCGCGTACGCGGGCTGGTTGAAGCGGCGCGCACCGCGGGCGTTCCGGTCGAGCGCATGGCCCGGGCGGATCTTGACGGGATGACGGGGTTCGCTAACCACCAGGGTGTGGCCCTCGAAGCCTCCACGTATCCCTACGCTCCGTTCGAAGAGGTTCTCGAGTCTCCGGGAACCGTCCTCATCTTGGATCACTTGCAAGATCCCCAGAACTTCGGAACCCTGCTGCGGGCGGCGGAGGCGACCGGTGTCGCCGGTGTTCTTATCCCTCGCGACCGAACCGTAGAAGTCACCCCGGCGGTGGTGAATGCCTCGTCGGGCGCGGTCGAGCATCTGAGCGTCGCACAGGTACCCAACCTGGCGCGTGCGATCGAGGACCTGAAAACCGCCGGGTGGTGGGCAGCTGCGTTGGACACGGGGCAGGATGCGGTCGATCTGTTCCGCGCCGACATCCCGACGCCGGTGGCGTTGGTGGTCGGCGCGGAAGGACCGGGAGTCAGTCCAAACGTGCGGCGGCATTGCGATCTTGTGCTGGAGATTCCGATGGTCGGTCGCGTCGCGTCGCTCAATGCCGCGACTGCGGGCTCAGTGGCGCTCTTCGAGCTTTTACGCCGGAAGGGAGCGTGACCCAAATCGCTCTCCTCCAAGGCAATCGACCACTCCTGGTCCGCTTCATGAGGGCCGCGGGTAGGGGAGGGCCCTGTGCCCTCCCCTACCACGCCGAGCGTGCGTGGAGATTACGGCCCCTTGGACGCCCAGGTATTCGCTCGTGCTCGCTGACCCTGACTCGTAGCATGTCACACGAGGAGTGGTGACTGCCCGTCATCGGCAGTTGACGGTGCCGCGCTGAGGATGGTAGGTTGAATGCTCCCGCTTTGATGTACCGCCACCCTCGCTTCTCGGGTTCCCCCCTGAAGGCGCCATCCATCGATACGTGAGCCGAGCACACCTCGGCAAGCACCGCGGTCGCCGTTGCAGCGCCACCGCCAAACGGGGTAAGGGAAGGGATGACCGGGCTGCTTCCGGATCGATGTTCGACTGCTAACCGCCTCCTCGACCGCCGAGTCATCCTCAAGGCTTCCGCGTCATTCGGGGCAATGGCCGCCCTTGGCGGAATCGCGCGACATGCGGCGTTCGCTCAAGACAATGCCGGAGGCACAATCGCCGGCAAGTGGATCGAAGAGGAGAATGTCGGAGCGTTCGGCGTCGCTTCGGAGACGCGCCTGTTTCAAGCCGACTTTCCCTTTTATGCGATTGCCCCGCATTGGGGCGGCGATGGTGATCCATCGGCGCTGGTGGAGATGCAGTTCAGCGCGGACGGGGAGTCCTGGACCGAACCGCTCGCGGTCGGGGTGGCGCATGAAGACGCCGGCCCGTCGGATCGGGAGGGGCGCAACTTCGGTCGGCTGACGGTCCTGGAAAGCGGCGCGAGTTACGTTCAGTACCGCCCGCTCGACGCGAGCGGCGCTCCGGCGTCCTTGCCGACCCTGGCGTTCACCTATATCGACGCGACCGATGGTCCTTCGATGGATGACCAGTTCAGCATAGCCGCGGTATCGCCGACGACGGAGCCGCCACCGATCATCTCGCGCGAGGCCTGGGGGGCGAACGAGCGCTATCGGCACGAAGAAAAGAAGCTCTCGAAGCCGATCATTTGGCCACCCGAGTACCAGCGGGTCGAGCACGTCATCATCCACCACTCGGCCACACCGAACTTTCAGGACCCCATGACGACCGTTCGCTCGATCTACTACTACCACGCGGTCGAGCGCGGCTGGGGCGACATCGGCTACAACTACCTGGTCGATTGGCAGGGGAACGTCTACGAGGGGCGGGTCGGCGGCGACGACGTCATCGGCGGCCATGCCTATGAGTACGCGAACGGCAGCTCGGGCATCTGCACGATCGGCAACTTCATGAAGGTCGAGCCGACGGCGGAGGCACTGGCCGGCTTGATCTGGATCACCGCCTGGGTTGGCCGAAACCTCGATCCACACGGAGTCGCGCCGTTCCACGAGCAACCCAGATTCCCATCGATCGCGGGCCATCGGGACTGCTATCCGCAGGGTTGTCCGGGCGACATGCTTTATGTCGCGCTCGAGGATATACGCGATGCGGTCGCGCAGGTCTTGTCGTACCGGGTCGATTCGGATTCGAATCCGACCTTCAGCGACGGTGACCAAGTTCGAATCATCATTGACGAGACGAACTTGCGATCGGGACCGGGCACGACCTTCAGCGTCTTGCGCGAACTGCCGTACGAAAGCAGGTTCACGGTCAACGATGGGCCGGTCAGCAACGGCGATTACACCTGGTACAAGGTGACCGGCGAGTTGGGACTTGGTTGGTGCGTCGAGTCGAACCTCGAAAGAACGTCAGGTGGCGGGTCGCCCGAATTCCAGGTCGGTGACACCGTCGTGGTCGACACCGACGTACTCAACATGCGGTCCTCCCCGGGAACATTCGCCGCCATGATCGCGCAACTCGTGACCGGTGACGTAGGAACAGTGGTCGACGGCCCGGACATCTCGGACGGCTACAACTGGTATCGACTGGAAACCGACGATGGGACCGGCTGGTGCGTCAGTGATTACCTGGCTCTGGTCGAGGGACCGACGGGTCGGTTCCAGACAGGGGACATCGTAAGGGTCGACACGGACTGGCTCCGCCTACGGCGGTCCGCGAGCATCAGTGCGAGCACCGTCGCCTCAATGCCATTTGGCACGCAACTCGAGGTCAACCGATCCCCGGTGTCTGCCGACGGCTTCACCTGGTACAGCGTCAGCGGCGAATACGGTACCGGCTGGTGCGCGGGCGAGTTCCTGACCGGAGGCGGCTTTTCCCCTGGCGACGACGTGCACGTCGTCGACGGTGCGCTCAACCTCCGCTCCGGTCCGGGGACTGGCAGGTCCATTGTTGCCGTGATGGCGGACGGCGCGTCACTTACCGTCACCGACGGTCCGCGCAACGCCGACGGTTACGCGTGGTACGAAGTAACGGGTAACCGCTACGGCGACGGCTGGTGCGTCGGTCAGTATCTGGAGCGAGACTGATCCGGCTAGTCGGCGCCCGGTTGCCGTTCAAATGAGCCGCCATTCGACGCCGAGGTATCCTCACGCCTCCGCGTTTCCGTTGCACCGTTGATGAGCGCAACGTATAGTTAGAGTGGCTGACGCAGACCGTACGTACACTGCCGGCCCCGCCCGTCCACCCGCGGACGGTTGCCGGTGCTTTGCATTGGAAGGCTCGTTTCGATGAAGATGAATGTCATTCTTCGCCAGGACGTCGAGAACGTCGGCGAGGCTGGGACACTCCAGACCGTCTCCGGGGGATTCGCGCGCAACTATCTGATCCCGAAGGGACTCGCGATCGTCGCGACTTCGGGCGAACTCAAGGTTCTCGCCGAGAACCAGCGCGTCAAGGACAGGAAGATCGCCCGGCAGGAGCGAGAGCTTCAGTCGCTTGCCGACCGCCTTTCGGGTCAGCGCCTGACGTTCGAGGCGCGCGCCGGCGACCAGGGGCGGCTCTACGGGTCGATCACCGCGGGCGACATCGCGGAGAAGCTGACGGCGGCCGTTGGTCAGGAGATCGACCGACGGAAGGTCGTCCTCGACGAGGCGATTCGCAGCGTCGGCGAGCACACCGTCAGTGTCCACCTCGTCGGCAAGCTTCGGCCGCAGGTGACGGTCGTCGTCACGGCGATCGCCGATGCCGAAGAAGAAGCGACCGCGAGCGAGTAGGGAACGATTCAGGACGCTCGCAGATCCTGGGCCGTCCTTTTGGCAGAACCGCTAAGCCAGCACCGGTCGGTTCCCCCGCCGACCGGTGTGATCCGGTTCTTGACGCGATCGTCGATTACCTCCGCCGATCCCCGCCGGCCGAACTGGGAGTTTCGTCCGGATGGTTGCTGCGGTCGATCGCCTACCTCCTCATAACCTCGAGGCCGAGCAATCGGTCCTCGGCAGTCTGCTGATCGACCGCGATGCGATCATCAAGGTCGCCTCGGTCGTCAAACCCGAGGACTTCTACCACGGCTCGAACGGGGCCATTTATCAAGCCATCCTCGACCTCTACAACCGTCGCGAGCCGACCGACTTCCTGACCCTCTCGGACGAACTGGCGCGGAGGGAGCGACTCGACCAGGTGGGCGGGATCGCCTACCTCTCGTCGCTGCTGAACGCCGTTCCAACCGCGGTCCACGTCGAGTACTACGGCAAGATCGTCGAGCGGACGGCGACGTTGCGCCGCCTGATCGACGCCGGCGCGTCGATCGTCGGGATCGGGTATCGGGAAGGGATCGACACCGAGGAGGCGCTCGACCTCGCCCAGCGGGCGATCTTCGACATCTCGCAGGGACGATCGACCCGCGACTTTCAGACGATCGCCGACGTCCTCGAGCGGTTCTTCGATCAGATCGATTACCTGCAACAACACCGTGGCAGCGTGGTCGGCGTGCCGACGGGATTCACCGACTTAGACCAACTGACCGGCGGTCTGCAGAAGTCGGACCTGATTATCGTCGCCGCCCGACCGAGCGTCGGGAAGACCGCGTTCGCGCTCGGTCTGGCCTATGGAGCGGCGGTGCAGCACGGAAGGACGGTTGGCGTCTTTTCACTGGAGATGTCGGCCGAGCAGCTGGTGCAACGTCTTCTTTCGACGGAGACCGGAGTTGACTCGCACCGCTTGCGGTTGGGGCAGATCGACGACCACGAGTGGGACCGCGTCTCGCGGGCATTCGGGCGGCTCGCCGAGGCGAAGATCTACATCGATGATTCCGCCGGTCTCAACGTCATGGATGTACGGTCCAAGGCCCGCCGCCTGCAGGCGGAACACGGTCTTGACATGCTCGTGATCGACTACCTGCAACTCATGCATTCCCGGCGAAGTGAAAATCGTGTCCAGGAGATCTCCGAGATCTCGCGTGGTTTGAAGGGGCTTGCGCGAGAACTCAACATTCCGGTCATTGCCCTCTCTCAGCTCTCGCGGGCGGTCGAAACGCGCGCCGACCACCACCCGATGCTCTCCGACCTCCGGGAGTCGGGTTCGATCGAGCAAGACGCGGACATCGTGATGTTCCTTTACCGCGACGAGGTCTACGATCCGAACACGGAGCGAAAGGGCATCGCCGAGATCATTGTCGCCAAGCACCGGAACGGACCGGTCGGGACCATCAACCTCCGCTTTTTCGAGAAGACCGCACGGTTCGCCGACCTGGAGCTCTATCGTGAATCGTCGACCTAGCCCCATAGTGCTGCTTCGGCGTTTGAACCAATTCCAAGCGTCGGAATTGGCAACGGGACGTCAGGCGTGACCAAGCGATTCGGCGGGTTTCTCGTCGCGACCGATCCGTCGGTACCGGTTCCGCTCACTTTCTTTACCGATGTGTTGCCGCAGCTGACGGAGATTGCCGAAGTACAGGTGACTCTCGCGGTGTTCCGGCTGGCAGCGGCGGGCGGCGGTGTCGATACTCCCGTCAGTGAGCGGACGATCGTCCGCGACCGCGCGGTTCGGGATGCGTTGCGGGTGGTTGGCAGCCCGCGCGAGCCCGATCAGCGGATCGCGACCGGTTTGGACCTGGCGGTCGGCCGGGGGTCGCTGCTGCGATTCGTGACGGAGGTCGGGAAAGAACGGCGCGTCTGGTACTATGTCAATACGCCGGTCAACCAAGCGCTCGTCGCGGCGATGGCCCGCGGGGCCGTCGCTCCGCCGCAGGCGCTCTGGGAAGGCGAAGAAGCGCCGGCAGTGCGACCCGAGCGGCCGAATGTGTTCCGGCTCTACGAGCAGAACATCGGCTTACTGACACCGATGATCGCCGACCACATCGTCGACGCCCTCGAGAGCTACCCGCGCGACTGGATCGAGGACGCGATTGCCGAGGCGGTCAGCTACAACCGACGGAGTTGGCGGTACATTCAGCGCATCCTGGAGAAGTGGTCCGTGAGCGGACGTGGCGACGCGACGGACGGGGACGGCAGACATGAGACACATCGGCGACGTGATCCGCGAGAACATCTCGATTCCGATCAATACGAAAGCGGGCGCCACCTCTCCCGCAAAGAACGCGCCTAAATGCCCAGTCTGTCACGACGCGGGCTATCTGCGAATGGACGCTCCGGTTGGCCACCCGAACTTCGGTCGCCTCTTCCCGTGCGAGTGCACTATCAGCCGTAAGGAGGAACAACTCGCCAAGGAACTTCGTCAACTCTCGAACCTAGACTCGATGGCAGACTGGACGTTCGACAATTTCGATCCTGCTATCGACGGCGTGGAGGATGCGTACCAGATTGCGCGGAGTTACGCCAAACATCTACAAGGTTGGCTTTACATCGAAGGACCGTGCGGCGTGGGCAAGACCCATCTCGCCGTCGCTATCGCCCATGAAGTCCTGAAACGCACCGGTCTCAGCGTTTACTTTAGTGTTGTTCCCGATCTGCTTGATCAATTACGTGCGACATTCGATCCCGCGAATGGTGTCGCATACGATGAGCGATTCAACTCTATCAGGAATTGTCAATTGCTAATCCTAGATGACCTGGGGACAGAGAACACCACACCTTGGGCGCGTGAAAAGTTGTATCAACTGGTCAACTATCGCTACAACGAGCAACTCCCCACTGTTGTAACGACAAATCAGGGGTTTGCGGGGATTGACGAGCGTATCCTTTCTCGCCTGCTCGACAAGAATCTGAGCCGATACGTGAAGATAGATGCGGAGGATCAAAGAGAGCCAGCCGAGCTCCGGGCCCGAACGCGATTCAGGCGGTAGGTCCTTCTGCAAGGTCCGCCCCGCGCTCACTCCGTACCACCCTCCTATTCTCGCCATCGGTCCCTCTCCGTACACTGGCTATACCGGTCGCCCGATTGGCGCAACCGGTTAAGGCTGAGCGGAGGGAGACCGTGACCCAACAGACAGTGACCGCCACGCCGGCCGGCGACACCGCCGAGACCGCAGCCGAGCCGACGCCGCAGACCGGCGCGGTTGGCTCGCGGCCGCGCCGCAGGCTGGGCGCCTGGCAAGTGAGCGCCGTCGACGGAGCCACCGCCGCGATCGGTGAGGCTCCGGTCAGAGACGGCGCGACGTTACCGCTGGGTCCCGCGTCGGCGACGCCGACTGCCGCGATCGGCCTGGAGTCCGCCGTCCTCGATCAGCCAACCGCCGCACTTTCACGCGACGAAGCAGCCGGCGCCACGGTGCCGCTGGGGCGAGCCGAAGGGACGGCAGCGATGACACCCGACACTGCGTCGATGGTCCAGGAGAGTGCAGCGACCGTGGAATTGCGATCTGCCGCACCGGCGTCACGGGAATTACCCAGGGCAGTGCCGAACCTGGAAGGGGCGACCGTTGCGCTTCCCCCGATGCAGACAGGGGAGATGCCCGCGCCAGCAACGGCAGCGAGCGGGACGTCAGCATCGACCGCGGATTTGCTAATGACAGTTCGGCTGCGTGGCGCGGACGCCGAGCCGGCGAACCCGACGAAACCGATCCGCGCGGCAACCGCCAGGGCGACCGCGGATCTTGTTGCGCACGCCGCGCCCTCTCCTACCAACCCGCCTGCCGCGAACGCGAACGCGGATCAGGCTCCAGCGCTGAGCGCGACGGACGAGCGGCAACTGGAGGTGCTCCGCGCGCGCGCAGCGGACAACCCGACCGATTCGGATGCCCACTTCGAGCTCGCGGTCGCGCTGCACCGCTTTGGCAAGCGGCGCGAAGCCCGCGAGACGCTGGCCAAGTTGGTGGCGCTTTACCAGGAACGCGGACAGCACGCACAAGCGAAACGCATCATGGGCATGCTGAGCGCGCCGAAGACCGGCCCGATCGCGACCGAGGATTTGCCACCGCGTCCGGCGGCGTCGGCGATGGTCACGGCTCCCCTGGTAACTCGCACGGGCCAACTGGGATCTCCGCAGACAGCAGGGCTCGCGCGGTCCCCACGGATGCAGTCGAAGCTGCTGTCGCCGCCACCCTCGCCGCAATTCTTGCCCGAGTCGCTGACTTTCACGATCCCGCTCCCCGACGAGCAGCGCCTTCCCCTCGAAGTGCGGGAACTCATCGCGCAATCATCGGAGGACCTTCAGGGGGGCAAACTGCAGGAGGCCTTCGATCTCTGTCTTTACAGTCTGAACCTGGCGCCCGATTTCATCCCCCTCCACCTGAGGATCGCGGAGATCTACACGGCCCAACGACTGCGCAGGCGAGCGAGGACACAAGCTGAGACGCTGCTCCGCTTGATGGAGGCGTCCGGCGAGCGGCAGCACTTATGGATGGTTTACCGTCTCCTCCTGCATACCGCCGACAGCGATCTTCCCAGCCTGAGGCAACTGGTTGACCTCCTGATCGAGGTCGGGCAAACCGAGCAGGCGTCCTTTTACGCCTCCAAGCTGATCCAGCTCCTCGATGCCGAGGGGCTTTCCGAAGAGGCGCTTCGCTTCTCAATCCGCCTCTGTGAGATGGTCCCCGGCGATACGCGCGCCGCCTTAGAGAACGCGATTCTCCTCCTGAAGAACGGCGATCGCGGCGGTGCGGTCGATCGGTGGGAGGCAGCGGTCGCGGCCGGCGCCGACTCGATCATTGCCAGGTCGTCGATGGCGGCGATCATGACGGCGATCAACGAAGATGACCACTGGCGCATGCTGAGCGAGGTGATCCCGGTGCTCCGCGAGCGCGGCGGCCGTGAGATCGTCGATGCCTACATTCGAACCGCTGCCGTGGAGACCCCGACCAAATCACTGGAAGCAGGAGAAGGGTTGCTGCTGGGCTCCGTCCAGGACGAGCGGGCACGCGACCTCCTCGCCGCGGCGGCGGGTGACAGGAGCGGTTCGGCCTTCGCCCGGGCGGTGAGTGCGGTGGCGCTGAGCTGGCTGCTCAAGGACACCGGGCCGGCGGATGAGTACGTTGCCGCGGTCCGCACCGCACTCCAGCTGCTGGAATTGCCGGCAGTCGCGTCACACCCGACATGGCAGGGGTTGGTTGGCAGAATGCCGCGCCACGAGGATCTCAGCCTTGAGTTGGGCGAGGCACTGCTCGCGCGTCAGGATGCCGCAGGGGCGGCGGAGGTTCTGAAGGCAGCGCATACGCGCAGCCGCACCCACGGTCAGATCTGCGACCGACTCGCCGAGGCCTACTTCCGGATTGGGCAACTCGGTTCCGCGCTGACCGTCCTCGACGAGATGGCGATGCATTATCGGTCGTCGGGTCAGCTAGAGGCGATGGCCGGTATGCTGCGGCAGATGTCGCAGCTGGCACCGAACAACATCAAGGTCAAGTCGCGCCTTATCGACGCCTACCTGCAGCGCGGCTTCGTCGCCGAGGCGCGCGCCGAGCTGATCCAACGCGCGGATCTCGAGGAACGATCGGGGTTGATCAAGGACGCGGTCGCAAGTTTGCAACGCGCGGCGGATCTGAGTTGGACGATGGGACTGGCCGACGAGGCCTTTGCCGTCTACCATCGGATGATCGGACTGGCACCCGAGGACGTTGGCAACCGTCATGCGCTGGTGAACCTTTACCTGCAGATGGGTCGCCTGGACGAGGCGGCAGAGCATCAGCGGGCGGTGGTCGACATCGCGATCAAGCAGGACAGTAAACACGAGGCGATCGCGGCGCTCCACCAGGTGATCGGTCTGACACCGGACGATACCAGCGCCTATTACCAACTCGGCGACTTGCTGACGACGATCGGGGAGTACCATCAGGCCGAGCGCGTTTACCGGCGAGTCGTCTTGATGAACCCCAACGACGCGATCGCCCAGGCGAAGGCGACGACGATGGCCGCACTGCGAGAAAGCGCCCAGGCCGAAACGTAGCCTGGCTACCACACGCGCGACCGGACCGGAGCCGCGCAAGTGGTAGAATCGCCCAGGTCTGGACCAAGATCGTGTGACGCGTCGGTGGATCGATGCCCGAATTCAGTTGGCTTCTCTCTCGGCTGGGTGACCTCCGGGCCATCCTCGACATTTTCACCGTCACCCTGATCATTTACTGGTTGCTTTGGGTTGCGCAGGGCACTCGAGCGACGCAGCTGATCCGGGGCGTCATCATCTTCCTCGCGATGGGCTACTTCCTCGCCTCGTCGCTCGATCTCTCGACGCTGAATTGGATCCTTGCCCGCACTTGGCCGGCCCTGATCGTCGCGATTCCCATTATTTTCCAGCCTGAGTTGCGACGCGCTCTTGAGCAACTCGGGCACACCGGTTCCTGGCTGCGAACCACCTTTCCCGCCAGCAACGAGAGCGAGATTCTCGAGCGGACGGTCGACGAAGTCGTTCGCGCCGCAGCGCAGCTCGCGCGGCAGCGGTATGGCGCGTTGATGGTGATCGAGCGCGAGACTGGTCTCCAGGACTACGCCGACCGCGGAGTGCCGATCGACGCCTACTTGACGCGGCAACTCCTGATCAACATCTTCTTCCCGAACTCACCCCTCCACGACGCCGCCGTTCTGATTCGCGGCGATCGCATCCTGGCGGCGAGCGTCGTCTTGCCGCTGACCGACAACATCTCGGCGACCGGGCAACTGGGGACGCGCCACCGCGCCGCGATCGGCGTCACCGAGGACTCCGATGCGCTGGCGGTCGTCGTCTCCGAGGAGACCGGGCAAATTGCCGTCGCCCATAATGGGCGGCTGATTCGCAATCTCGACCAGGATCGACTACGGCGCGTGCTTCGGACGCTGCTGCGCCTGGACCGTCAGGAGGGTCGCGTGACCGGATCGAACGGGCGACTCCAACTGCGCGGCCGGGCAGCGATTCTTGCCCGCCAGGGTGCCTCCCGGGCGCGTCGTGATGCCGAACCGACGAAGACGGGGTCCTGAGCAGGCATGGCGCACGTACGTGAATGGTTGGAGACCCGCTTCACCTCGTCGGATCTCCTCCGACTGGCCTCCTCCCTGGTGCTGGCACTGTTGCTGTGGGGTTGGGTCACCACTCGCGAAGATCCGGAGACGACGCGCACCTATTCCAACGTCACCGTCGAAGTCGGTGAGCTCAACGGGAACCTGGTCGTTGTCAGTGCCCTACCAAATGCTCAGATCCGGTTGATAGGTCCTCGCTCCGTGATGGAGGATATCGAGACGACAGACGTCAGCGCACGCCTCGATCTCGACAGCGTAGACAAACCGGGGATCTACAACGTCTCCATCATCGTCTCCGCGCCGGACGGAGTCTGGAGGCGACAATCGACGCCGGCTCGGATGCAGATTCAGGTGGAGGAGTCGGTCGCCAAGCAATTCTCGATTGTGCCGGAGGTTGCGGGCGATGTCGGACCCAACCGCCGGGTCGGCCAGATCGTGCCCGAGGTGTCGGACGTGACGGTTCGCGGTCCGTCGTCGGTCGTCGCCCGCGTGGCTCGGGTCGTCCTGCCGGTGACGATTGGCAGCCAGACACGCGCTTTCGTCGGGAGCTTCACTCCAGAGGCTCGAGACAAGGACGGGCAGGCAGTGACCGAGGTCTCGATCTCGCCCGCCTCGATCACGGCGACGGTACCCATCGAGGCTGCGGGCAAGAGCATCGCCGTGTTTACCCAGCTCGTTGGAACTCCGGCACCGGGACTCGACGTACTGGACCGGGCAGTCAACCCTTCGACGGTCCTGGTCGAAGGACCGAAGGAGTTGCTCGACAGTCTCGTCTTCGTGCAGACGCAACCGGTCGATATCACGGGCGCAACGGGGCCCGTCAGCCGGCGGGTCGGTCTTGAAGGGCTGCCAGAGGGTGTGCGGGTGATAGATCCTGCCGATGGCAGGGTGGAGGTGTCGGTCCAGATTGGGCAGCGCGGCGTCAGGCAGGAGCTCCCCGGACTTCAGGTGGACGTGATCAATCTCGGGTCGGAGCTGCTAGCCGACGTGACGCCCGGCGATGTGACAGTGGTCGTTGTCACGTCGGCGGACGTTCTGGCCCAGCTGAAAGCTGAGGACCTAATCGTGCAAGTGGATGTGAGCGGATTGGGACCCGGCGAGCACCTGCTGAGACCGATCGTGTCGCTTCCACCGAACGTCCAGTGGATCAGCACGGATCCTGCGGTCGTCGCGGTCACCATTCGGCAGGTCGCGGCGGCGACGAGCAATGCGTCACCAGTCGCCTCTCCGGCGCCCGTCAGGTGAGACGAACGGGACCAAAGCGTTCCGATTGGCAACCTGAGCTATCAGGCGCGCTGCTGCACGCCGCGGTTACTCTTCGACTGAGACAGCACCGTCGTTCGCCCTGGCGCTGAAGTCCATCTCGTGGGTGAGTAAGATTGCCTCGGCGACTTCGCGCATCGACTTCCGGGCGTCCATGCTCGTCTTGCGGATGCGGTGAAAGGCTTCGGACTCACGTAGTCCGTGGACTTCCATGAGGACGCCCTTGGCCCGCTCGACGACCTTGCGGGATTCGAGTGCCTCTTTGAGGCTCCCGACCTCGCGCTCCAGCGCCTGGAACTCCTCAAAGCGAGCCAGCGAGAGCTCGATCACCGGCATCAACTCGGCCTCGCGGAACGGCTTGACGACGTAACCGACGACACCCGCTTGCTTGGCCCTATCGACAAGCGCCTGATCGGAGTAGGCGGTCAAGAGTACAACGGGCGCGATCCGGTCCTCGGTAAGACCCTCGGCGGCGGAGATGCCGTCGAGATCGGGCATCTTGATGTCCATGATGACGAGGTCCGGGCGAAGTTTCCGGGCCAGTTCCATCGCCGAGCGTCCGTCGCCGGCTTCGCCAATGACGTCGTAACCCAGATGCGTCAACATCTCGCGCAGATCGAGCCGGATGAGCGACTCGTCGTCGGCGATGATGATCCGGCACGGTGCGCTACGGGTACCCGCGGGATTCCTCATCTATGTATTGCCCAATCAGGAACGCGGTCGACGCCGCATGTCTTCTTGACCCACGACCACGGGGAGAAAAAAGCGCTACCGCGCCGCGTCGCCCGATCGTGCCTGTTGGAGGTTGGTCGGGGCGAGAGGATTCGAACC